>JBBITK010000030.1:11577-23323 GCA_037440805.1 Arcobacter sp.
TTTTCGTTATTCATACTATTTTAAAGCCTGATAAGCAATATCTGATCTACATTTTTTTCCAGCAAAATGAACTTGTCCACATAAGGCATAAGCCCTATCTCTTGCTTCTTTTATAGATGCTCCAAAACCAACACAAACAAGAACTCTTCCTCCTGTTGCCATTAGTTTTCCATCTATTTTTTCAACTCCAGCAAAAGAGATATGAGAGTTTTCAAGTAAATCTTCATCAACAATTTCATCTACAATTATTTCAGCAGGTGTGCTTGAACCATATGGATAGTTTCCACTAGCCATTACAACACCAACACCAAACTCTTTTTTGATTTTTATATCAAGTTTATCAAGTTGTTTTGTTGCACCTTTATAGAATAATTCTGATACAGGAGTTTCAAGTAATGGCATTAAAATCTCACACTCAGGATCTCCAAATCGAACATTATATTCTAAAATAATTGGTTCACCCTTAACAACCATAACTCCAATAAATAAAACACCCTCAAATGGTGCATTTTCTTGTTGCATACCTTTTAATGTAGGTTTGATTACTCTCTCTTCAATTTTTTTGTAAATATCATCATTTACAAGTGGCGTTGGAGCATAAGCACCCATTCCACCTGTATTTGGACCAGTATCTCCATCACCTACTCTTTTATGGTCTTGAGCTGCTGGTAATACTTTATAATTTTCCCCATCACAAATAGCAAAAACTGATAATTCATATCCATCTAAATACTCTTCAACAACTACTGAAGTTCCAGCATCTCCAAAAGATGCCCCTGAAAGCATATCTGAAACTGCATTTTTTGCCTCTTCTTGACTTTGAGCAATTATTACACCTTTTCCTGCACATAAGCCATCTGCTTTTACTACTATTGGAGCAGTCATTGTTTCAATAAAATTATGAGCCTCTTTTTCATTTGATGTCTCTATAAACGCTGCTGTTGGTACATTATATTTTTTTAAAATATTTTTCATATAAACTTTTGAACCCTCAAGTCTAGCTGCCGCTGCACTTGGTCCAAAAATAGTTAAACCTTCACTTTTAAAAATATCAACAACACCATCTACTAAAGGAGCTTCTGGTCCAACGATTGTTAATTCTATATTATTTTCTTTTGCCCAAGAAGCTAATTGTTTATAATCTTTTATATCAATATTTGTACCTAGTTTATCAGTAGCACCATTTCCTGGTGAAAAATATAAGGTGTGTTTTGTCTCTTCTTTAGATATGGCTAAACCGATTGAATACTCTCTACCACCGCTTCCAATTATTAATATATTCACAATTATTCCTTAAAAATTAATATATAAAATACCCCAAGTAGCCGTTAACCATTAAAACGGCCCCAAAAGCCACAAACTGTGTGTAAGTGCATATTTTAGGAGCGAAAACACAATGAATCGCTGCACACCATACGACTACAATTACACACAAAAAAACAATATCGGACCCTCAAATATGGAAATCTCGAACTACTTAGATGCAATAATATTTTATCTAAAGATGGTTAAAAGGGAGTTTAAAAGCCTATTTTGTGGGCTAATTTTACACACTCTTCTATAGAAGTTTTAGGACTAACATAAAATTCTATATTTTTAGGGAGATATGTTGCAGTTGTTTTTCCAATAGCGATAGCTTTGTAATTACTCTTCCATTGAAATTGTTTTAAAAAACATTCTACACTAGAAGGAGAAGGAAAAATAAATATACCATTTTCTTCAAACTTTTTTTCTATTTTTTGACAAGATGTTTTATAAGCAACAAGTTCATCTATAATAACTCCATTTGAGTTTAAAATCTCATATAAATTAGAAACCGTTTTTAAAGCTTTTATATAAAGAACTTTCTTGTTTTTTAAATGAGGGATTAATTCATAAGCAAAATCATCTCCATGGGAGTGAACTCCTGTAAAAAGAAGCTTTCCACCCAAAGAGTTAATAATTTCAGCTGTTTTTGGAGCTATGGCAAATGATGGAATATTTTTCCAATTTTTATCAAAGGAGTTTATAGAGTAAACACCATTTTTAGAGGTAAAAATCAAAGCTTCATAATTTGTAATATCAATTTGAGGTTTAATATATTCAATATCAAAAAGTTCTATATTTTCTACACCCTCAAATTTTTGATTACCCAATAAATAAATTTTAGTCATTTTTTAATTCATATTTTTGAGTATAGTTTATTGCATCATCTAAAGTGTTAAATATTTTTATATTTTTAAAAACATTGGTAGTATCAACACCTAAAACTTTTCTTTTGTGTCTATATTTTAAAACTAAAATAATTTCCAAATTTCTATCTTTGAATTTTTCTATAATTTCTTCTATGGTAAAAATAGCAGAAATATCCAAAAATGATATTTTTTTGCAGTCTAAAATAACTTTTTTTCTATCTTTGATTTTTTCCAAAGTAGTATCAAGATGGGAAGCAGTTCCAAAAAATAAAGAACCATTGATTTTTATAATTTCAACATCTTGACTATCCAAATCGATATCAAAAGATATTTTAGATCTTGAAGTTTTGATTTGAGTTGTTCTTGATACTTGATAAACTGCAATAATTGCAGCAATAGTAATTCCTACTCCAACAGCCATTATTAAATCTACAAAAATTGTTAATAAAAAAACCACTGTCATAATCATTAAATCTTGTCTTGAAACTTTATTTAAAATTTTCAAAAATTTATAATCTAAAATATCAAAACCAACTTTTATTAAAATTCCAGATAAAACAGCTAAAGGAACTTGAGAAGCTAAAGGTGCTAAAAATAGAGCGATTACTAAAAGAGTTATGGAGTGAACCATTCCCGAAATATTAGTTTTAGCTCCACTATTTATATTAACAACTGTTCTCATAGTAGCTCCAGCTCCTGGAATAGCACCAAAAAATGAACAGATTGTATTACCTATACCCTGACCTATTAACTCTTTTTTAGAATTATGTTTTGTTTTTGTCATAGAATCGGCAACAACAGAAGTTAATAAAGAATCAATGGCACCCAAAACAGCCAAAGTTATAGCTAGAGTTAAAATAGTATTCAATTTTAATAAATCAAAATGTATTGGAAGCCTAAAATCAGGGATACCAGATGGAATATTTCCTATTGTTGGAACATTAAAATTTAATCCAACAGATAAAAGAGTTACTAAAACTAAAGCCAAAAGTGCTGAAGGTATAATTTTTGATACTCTTTTAGGAGTTAAAAACATAATTGAAAGTGTTATAAAAGCCAAAATAAATGCTTCATAATTTACTTTAGAAAAAGTATCTAAAACATGACTTAGTGTATAAATAATAGAACTATAAGTTTGAACACCTACAAATGGATTTATTTGAAGAATTATAATAATAACCCCCACACCACTCATAAAACCAGATACAACAGGATAAGGTATATATTTTATCCATTTACCAACACCTGCTAATCCTAAAAATATTTGAATAATACCAGCTAAAAATATAACTGTCATAGCTGAAGAAAAATCACGCGGAAAAGCAATAATTGCAGTTGCTGTTATTACGGTCATAGGACCAGTAGGTCCTGAAATTTGTGTTGGAGTTCCTCCAAATAACGCTGCAAAAAATCCTAAAATAATTGCACCATAAAGACCTGCGATTGGTCCAGCACCACTTGCAACTCCAAATGCCAATGCCAAAGGCAAGGCAACCACAGCTACTGTGATACCAGATAATACATCATTTTTTAAATTACTCACTTTATCTCTCCCCTTATAATGTAAGCTTTTGAATATGAAAAATTTTAGAAGTTTTTATTTAACCTCTGGCATATATTCCTCATCCCCTACTTTATCATTTTTTCCTCTTGCAATAACATGAATAGGAATACCTTCAAAATTGAAATTTATTAAATATCTTTTATATGAAAAATGTAAAAGTTTTGGTTTATTCATAACTAATGCAATTTTTGGTGGTTTTGTACCAAATTGAGTAGCATAATAAATTCTTAGATATGCTCCATTTGGACTAGGAAGTGCATGTCTTGAAACAGCTTCTTCTATAACTCTATTTAACTGTGAAGTTGGTATTCTTTGAGTATAGTTATCATAAATCTCTATGATTTTATCTCTAAGTCTCTCTATGCTTCTTCCTGTTTTAGCAGAAACAGCCATTATAGGAGCATAACTTAAAAATCTAAATCTTCTTCTAATCTCTTCTTCAATTTTTTGGAATGTATCCATATTTTCATCCCATTTATTTAAAAGAATGATAGTTGCAAGTCCATATTCATCAACAAGTCCAGCTATTTTTTCATCTAAATCTGAAAGTGGTGCAGAAGCATCTAATACAACTAATGCTAAATTTGCTTTTTCTAACATCTCTTTTGTTCTCATTAAAGCAAATTTCTCAATTCCTTCGATACTTCCTCTTCTTCTTAAACCTGCTGTATCAACGAAAGTTATATTTTTTTCTTTGTATTCAAATGATTCATCAACAGGGTCAATAGTTGTTCCAGCTATGGGAGAAACAACAGATCTCTCTTCTCCTAATAGGGCATTTAACATTGAAGATTTTCCAACATTAACTTTACCAATAATTGCAACTCTAATGTTGTTATCTACAACATCTTCTAACTCTTCAACTAAGGAGATATCTTCCTCTTCTTCATCCTCTTCCCAATAATCTTCCTCTTCCATTCTTGCTTTTTTTAAAGCTTCAGCTTCTTCTTTTGCAACAGTTTCAAGATTTACAGGAAGATGTTGATAAATCCATTCAAATAGATTTCTTGTTCCTCTGTTATGAGATACTGAAATTCCAAAAAGATTCTCTTCTCCAACACCAAATTCAAAAAACTCCCAAAGTCTCTCTAGCTCCTTATCATTATCGATTTTATTTACAACTAAAGCTAACTCTTTTCCTAATCTTTGAAGCTCATAAAATAATTCTTTATCTTTATCATCAGGTATTCTTTTACCATCTACCATAAAAAGTATTATATCAGCCTCTTTTGCTGTTTGAATGGCTTTTCTTTTTACATTAGTAAATATGGCATCATTGGTTTCATCAATTCCACCTGTATCAAGCATTAAGGCTTTTCTATCTAATATCTCTATTTCATGTTTTTTAATATCTCTTGTTGTTCCAGCCAAATCTGAAACAATAGCGATTCTTTTTTTAGCAATTCTATTAAACAGTGATGATTTTCCAACATTTGGTTGTCCAACTAATGCTATTTTTTTTAATCTATTATCCATACTTTAAATCCTATTTTTAAAACTAAAAAAAGGTATTAGCAGAGTGCTAATACCTTTTTGTGATATTTTGGAATATATTAATATAAACCAAATTTACCAGCTATTGAGCTTTTGTATAAAACTCTCATGTTGTTGTCTTTATCATAAAACACTTTGAAAACTGCGTCAGAACCTTTTAATTCGTCCAATGCTTCTTCAATATCTATAGGTTTATATGATGTTAATCTAACAGGTGTAATCTCTTCTTCAAATTTTTCTAACTCTAAAGCTATTTGATCTTCTATTTCAGAAGAAGTAACTTCTGTTAATTTTGTAGCTTTGTGAGCTGCTATTTTATCATGATGTCTTCTTAAAACTTTTGAAACTCTATCAACAGCTATGTCAATAGCAGAATATAAATCTTTATCTTTTTGTTTTACAACTACCGTATCTAAATGTGCGATATTTAATGTGAATTCAAAAGAGAATGCTTTTTTACCATGTTTTTCTTCTTGAGAAATGATTGAATTTACAGAAATAATATCTAAATTATATTTTTTGAAAACCTCCACAGAAGAATTTATATAATCTTTTATAGCATCTGTTAATGCTACATGTCTTCCAACTATACTAGTATTCATAGTACACTCCTTAAATATATAATTTTTTTATTCTAACATAATAAAAGTTAAATGTATGCTTTTAATTTCTTTGATTTTTCCCTAAAATAGGGATTTTTTATTTAACTACGCTTAAATTAAGCGTAGTTAAATGTTGAAGAGCTATTTTTTGAAGAATTAGTTAGATAAGTATTTAAATCACTATTATTTGTAGCATTGTTTGAAATTTTCATCATATTTTTAAAATTGTTTAAATCCAAACTATTTTCACTACTCTCACTATTTAGTTTAATAGCATCCATCAATAGTTTTAAACTATCCATAACATCTTGAGATGATGAATTTGAAGTTGAAGAACTATCTAAACCCAAAGCGGCATCTTTTTCCTCTTGAGAAATAATACCATCTTGATTTGTATCTAAAGAAGAATAGCTCTCATCTTCATCACTTGAAGATTGTTGCATTCCACCTCCTCCAGGAGGAGGTGGAGGTGGCGTACCATTTTTTGAAACTTGTTCAAAAGCAGATGTTAATTCACTTTGGGAAATAGAACCATCTCCATCACTATCCAAAGTTGAAAACTCTTCACTATCTAACATAGATACTTCATCACTACTTAATAAAGAGTCTCCATTGGAATCAAAAGATGAAATAATTTGAGTAGCAAATTCATCATTTTTGCTTGAAGAATCTCCTTGTTTATCTGGAGGAGGAGGCATTTTTAGTCCCATTTCACTCAACATACTTGCAAACTCTTCTTTTGAAGGAATTTGTCCATCTTCAAATGAAGACGATAATTTACTATCAATGGCACTTGCTATTTCATCTTGGGTTACAAGTCCATCACTATCACTATCCAAAGAATTAAATTGACTCTCATCAATACCCAATTCATCAATACTTAAAGCTGAATCTGAGTTTTTATCACTTTGAGAGATAATATCTTTTGATATATTTTTAACAGGAGGCATCATTGCCATAATGCTACTATTTGAAGAAATTACCATATTATTACTCCTTTATTTAATTTTTCAATGCTATAACTTTAAAGTAAATATTTGGTAACAAATTAGCTACTACTATCCCCTTCTATAAGTAATTTTAAAGATGCAAAAGAGTTTTCCATTTGTGTAATTATTACTGTATAAGCTGCAAATTGTTCAGTTAAATTGTTATATTTTTCATCTAATTTTTCCGATTGTTCATCATAATCATCATTTAAAGTATCTATTCTATCTTGAAGTTTTTCAATAAAAGAACTCATTAATCCACCACTAACACTATCCATTGAATCTAAATAGGTTTTTAATCTTGTACCTATTCCCTCTTTTTCTGCATATCCTACAAACAACTCTTTTAAATCATCAAAATTATCTGTTATGGCACTTGAAAGTGTGGAAGAATCTATTTGTAAATAACCATCACTGTCAAAAGAGAATCCATAATTAAACAAACTCTCTTCATCTTCCAAACCATAACTTCCAAATAAAATCTCTTTTATTCCATTCATCATAGCTTTTACGGTACTAGAATCTGATATTACAGCTGGATTATCTTCATCTCCCAAAATATATGAGTTAACCAAATCAACTAATTCATTATATTTATCTGCAATATCTTCTATTCCTTGAAGAAGAGAACTTTCATCTTTTTCCAAAGTAATAGAAGAATCTCCTGTTTGAGTAGCTGTAATAATTAAACCATTATTTAATGTAAGTTTATTTGAAGATAAATCATACTCTATTCCATCAACATTCATTAACATATTTTGTGCAGTTAAAACATGATTATCTTCCTCTTCTAAACCTAAATCTATGCTATCTTGAGTTATGGTAAGAGCATTTGAAGTTCCACTTTCACTACTTTTTATAACTATTCTATAACCGCTATCGCTAACTTTTTCCAAAGAGACATCAATATTTTCATTATTATCCATTTCCTCAACCAACTCTTCGTAAGTTTTTCCTTCTGTTGAAAAAGAGTAAGAATCTTCACCTATTGTTATATTTATTGTTCCACTATCTAAAGTTGTTGTAGTATCTGAAATTGTATTTGATTGATAAACATCTTTTTGTGCAAGTTGTTCTACACTAACAGTAGTTGTTCCCGCTTCTAAATTTGAACTATCATTTGCATCAAAAGAGACAGAACTTCCACTTGTGGAAGCTGACATTTCATCAAAAACATTAACATCAGAGGTAAATAAATCAAAATCCTTAACCAACTCTAAAAGTTCTTCTATTTTAGCTTCTATCTCATTTGTAGCATCCAATTCACTTTGCGTATCTGTTATTTCATCTGTTATAGGGTCTAATCTAGCTTCACTCTCTGCGGTTTTTAATTTTTCTATTAATTCTGTACTCAATCCACTACTTCCAGAACTTCCCAATCCTAATATTGAACTAGCCATTTTTTATCCTTTACATATTTAAAAGTGTTTGTATCATCTCATCAACAGCGGTTATTACTTTTGCACTTGCTTCATAGGAAGCTTGATATTGAAGTAAATTTATCATCTCTTCATCTGTATCTACTTTTGTTAGGTCATCAAAGGTTGTTGTCAAAGAGTTTACTATTGAAGATTGAGTATCTAGTTTGAAATTAATATTTTCAGTATTTGAAGAGATTGATACTAAAAGATTTTTATAAAAATCCGTAAAAGAACTCATATCTTCACTTTGAGAGTCAATGTTATAATCTTCACTCCATTGAATTTGAGCCAATTTTTCCAAGTCATCACTTGTCAAATCATTTATACTATTTTTGACATATTTAAAAGTTTCAACACTAGAACCATCAAAAAGCTTCACAGAACTATTTGAATTATTAGCTTTCACAAAGCTATTTACAAAATCATCTAAACTCTGTTTATAGGAAGAAATTTTTGAAGTTGAAGTTGTTAAATTTTGAGATAGTGATTTTAAAGTACCACCACTAAGAGAAAGAGTATCATCATAAATAGCCACATAAACACTATTTTCTCTCTTTTGGGAAGTATCACTTTTTTCTATTTGAGTACTATTTATAGAGATATTTAAATCAAATTTTGATTCTTCTCCACTCTTTTTTGATTTTATTATAAGATTATTACTTGTATCCAAATAGGCTTCAATATCATTGAAATCACTACTATTATTTATTGCATCAATTATTTGATTTTTTAAATCATTTTTATCACTAGAACTACTTACATTTGCACCAAAAGAGATGGTTGTTGTGTTATTTAAAGTTATAGTTATGGTATCTGAATCATTTACATTTGAATCATCAAAAGCTGTAGTGTCATAAATATCTTTTTGAGAAGTGTAACTCTCTTGAACAGATAATTCATATAAATTTGTTCCATTAAAAATAGCTGTTTCTCCACCTATTTTTAAAGAATAGCTAGAATTAGTTGTATCTATTTCAATATTCCCATAACTTGATAACTCCTTTTCTAAAGCATCTCTTTTGTCTAGCAAATCATTTGACACAGTTGAACTATTTTGAATTTTTTCATTGATATAAACAATCTGTTCTAAAATATTATTAACACTATCAACTTGGTCGTTTAACTCTTTTTTTAAACTTGTTTGTTCATCTTCTAAATCTGTATAGAGAGATTTTATACCATCAACCAAAAGGTTTGTTTGGGTTTCATACTCATTTTGGTTTACCAATGAATTTGGTTCAGACCTAAATGTCTCTAAGGCTGAGAAGTAGTTATTTAGAGTAATGGAAAAACCACTCTCTTCTGTTTCACTAAATATTGTTTCTGCGTTACTTAGAATTGAAGATTCTTGTTCATAATATGCAGCTAAACTATTTTGAGTTAGTAATTGTTGATACAAATATTGATTGGTTGTTCTTGTAATACCACTAATAGTAACACCATTTCCTACAATGCCATCACCCAACTCTATTTCACTTAATCCAACAACTCTTTTTTTATACCCTTGTGTATTTTGATTTGCTATGTTATTTGAAGTTGTATCAACAGCATATTTAGAAGTTGTAAGGGAACTTTTTCCTATATATAAAGAGTTTATCATGAAAAACTCCTAATATATTTTTTTAACATCAGCAAAACTTATATAAGTTTGAAGAGAATCTAAAATATACTGCTTATCAATAGGGTCTATTCCCAAAACTTCATGACAAACTAGATATATCTTATTTTCACTACCAATTTGAATAGAAGATACATTAAATTGTTTATTAAAACCATCACTTCTTTTTGTATCATCTTCAACAACCCTATCAACTACATTTACAATATTTGTTATGGTCAAAGTGGTCATTGTTTGTTGTAGTTTGAAAAGCATATCTTGAAGATTATCAAAGTTTGTGTTTTGATAATTATTCATAAAAAAGCTGTAACACTCTACCACTTGTGTCTCTAATTTTGAAAAATCTATTATGTTTTGCATATGAAATCCTTTAACTTATATAATTTACTAAAGATAGTTTGTTTACTTTATTGATTGTGGAATAAAGTGCTGTGTAGATGTTTTCTAAAGATTGGGATTGGATGGCAAGTTCTGTCACATCAGCACTTGCAAACTCTTCTCCCAAAATTTTATAGTGGGTTAATTTGCTTTGGGTAATGTCATCATAGGTATTTATGGTATCAACTCTTGAACCTAATTTTGCGTGGACTGTATTTAGATTGTCATAGGCTTTTTCAAATATATCTAAAGATTTTGAAATCAAATCATAAGAACTCTCCTCATCCAAACTATTACCTTGAGTATCTTCATATCTTAAAGCACTTATTAGTTCATCTAAATCATCAAAATAATTATGATAACTACTAAAAGATGAAGTTGTTGTATTTGTAAAGGAGTAAGTACCATCTGAATTGTTAGTTATACCAATAGGAGTAGAACTTAAATCACCATTTTCATATAAACCATCAAAAACTCCATCCAAATCACTATCTACCATTTCCCACTCATTTCCATCTTCATCTAAAATTGTCTCATTGGAAGAGAAGGTTAAACTCTCAGAACTATTTGCTTCAGCGTTTTTGTAGTAGATTAATTCAAATCCCGTAACACCAGATTTTATATAATTATTTTTATCAACATTTACAACCCTATTGGTTAAAGAACCATTATATTTTATATCTCTATTTTCATCTTTTACAAAAGCTTGTGAAGAGATATCTTCTCCAGAAAATAGAGATTGGTTGTTGGATTTTGTATTTAAAAAAGAGAAAATAGAATCCTTATATGACTCTATTTGATTTGAAATAGCTAGTTTATCCTCACTTGAAGAAGTGGAGTTTAATGCCGTTAGAATTTCACTATTTATAGACTCCATCATATCTTTAACTGTAGAGACTGTTTTGTCACTAATACTCCCAAAAGATACAGCTGTTGAGATGTTTTTTTGGATATTAGAATAGGTATTGATACTATTTTTTATCTCCAAAATAGAGTTAAAAAGTTTACTATCATCACTTCCTTTTTCTAAAGCCTCTCCACTACTTAGACTATAAGTAACTTTTGCATTTTTTTTGTTCAAAACTTCCAAATTATAAAGCATAGAATTAATTGAATTAACCATAATAAACTCCTATCTATCTTTTTAAATTTATTAAAGTATTTAGAATTTCATCGGCTGTTGTTATTGATTTTGCATTTGCTTCAAAGGCTCTTTGGAAAATCATCAAATTAACCAAACTCTCACTTAAATCAGCGGTACTAAGTTCCAATGTTCCACTCTCTAAAGTTGTTCCATTGTCATTGTTTAGACTATAAATAGGATCTCCACTCTCATTTGTTGAAGATAAAAGATTGTCTCCAATAGCTTCTAATCCTATGTTATTATTAAACTGAACAACTGCTAATTGTCCTATTGCATACTCAACACCATCTTGAGTCATAGTAATAACACCCTTTTCATCAACACTAAACTCTCCAAATGCAGAATCAGTCAGTCCAAGGGAG
>JBBITK010000031.1:0-17018 GCA_037440805.1 Arcobacter sp.
AACTAGAGTTTTGGTATTTGACAAAATAAAAACAGATTTAGATTATCCAAATAGATATGGTTCAACAATAGTAAACGATATAGATGCAAAAAAAAGAAAGGAAAATAGTTATGATAAAAAGTGAAAAAATTATTCTAAATGAGATATTTCCCTCAAGTGTAAAATGGTCAAAAATTATTAAAAGAGGGCAAACAATACAACTAAAAACAAAAGGTAATAATGCAAGTTTAAGTGCTATGTTTTACAACGCTTCAAATGTAGCAGAGAGATTTAATAGTGCAGATACTGTAAAAATACAATGGAATGCATTTTTGCAAAAAGAAAAAGTTCTGTTTTCAGAAATGGGAAGAGTGTTATTTGCAATAACTGAAGATACAACAGATGGGCTGTTTGATACTTTAGGTGGTATTTCAAATGAGAGAATAATAAAAGAAAATTTTAAAGAAGATGCAACATTTCAAAGTTGTAGAAATGGTTATTATAAAAGTGATTATGAAAACTTTTTAATAGAACTTGGAAAGTATGGTATGACTAAAAAAGATTTGATACCTGCACTTAATCTTTTTAGAAAAGTTGATGTTAAAGATGGCTCAAAATTGGTTTTAAGTCCTAGATGTGCAAAAGAGGGCGATTATATAGAATTAACTGCAATGATGGATGTTTTACTTGTATTATCAAATACACCTCATGCTATGGATAAAAGTGGAGTTTATAATTCAAGTGATGTGGAAATTACTATTTTTGAAAGTGTGCCTTTTAAAGATGAAGATTATGAAAACTATTCACCTGAGGCTAAAAGAGGCTTCATAAATACAAACAGATATTTTGCTTAAGGATTAAAAGATGTCAAGAAATATTGAAAATGCAATTTATAATGAAAAATTACCATCAGGTCTTCCATGGGCAGGTGTGATTAAAAAAGGGCAAGTTTTTAGAATAGTTGATTTGGAAGGGTGTCAAGCTGTGGATACATTATTTTACAATAATGACAACTATAACGACAGATATAGTGCAACTGATACCATAAGAGAGCAAGGAAGTATTTTTATAACAACTGGAACAAAACTTATCTCAACAGATGATAATGTTTTGATGGAAATAACTGAAGATAGTTGTGGAAATCACGATACTTTAGGTGGTCATTGTAGTGCTGAGAGTAATAGTGTGAGATTTGGTCTTGATAAAAAATATATGCACTCTTGTAGAGACAATTATCTGACAATTGTGGCAAAACTTGAAATGAGTCCAAAAGATATTACAAATAATATTAACTTTTTTATGAATGTTCCTGTGGAAGAAAATGGACATTTAGCAATAGTTGATGGTATTTCAAAAGCAGGGGATTATGTGGAAATGGTAGCACATATGGATACATTGGTTTTGATTTCAAATTGTCCACAACTAAATAATCCATGCAATGGATACAACCCAACACCAATTCAATTAATTATTTGGGATAAGTAATTATCCCTATTTTATAAGACGACTTATAAGATATATCCAATCGGGACGGCCCAAAAACCAAAAATAAGGACATAAAATGTTTAAAAGAGTTTTAATTGCAAATAGAGCAGAAATTGCAAATAGAGTTATTAGAACGCTAAAGAAAATGGGTATAGAATCAGTTGCTATTTATAGTCAAGCAGATAAACACTCAAGTTTTGTGATGAATGCGGATATTAGTGTGCCACTTCATGGTCCATCTTTGGAAGAGACATATCTAAATTATGAAAAAATTATAGCTATTTGTAAAGAGTATGAAGTTGATGCTATTCATCCTGGGTATGGATTTTTGAGTGAAAATGTAAATTTTGTAAAAGAGTGTGAAAAAAATGGAATTGTATTTATAGGACCAACTTCTAAACAAATAGAGGATTTTGGACTAAAACATACTGCTAGAGAAATTGCAAAAAATAATGGCGTTCCATTACTTGAGGGGAGTGAATTATTAGAGACTTTAGACATGGCAAAATCTACTGCATTGGCTATTGGTTACCCTGTTATGCTAAAAAGTACAGCAGGTGGCGGTGGTATTGGTATGAAGTTATGTTTCAATGAAACTGAATTGTGCCAAGCATATGAAAGTGTTATAAAACTAGCAAAGTCAAACTTTAGTAATGGCGGAGTGTTTTTAGAAAAATATATAGAGTTTGCAAGACACATTGAAGTTCAAATTTTTGGTGATGGAAATGGATGTGTTAAAACTTTGGGGGAGAGAGATTGCTCAATCCAAAGAAGAAATCAAAAAGTTATAGAGGAGACTCCTGCTCCAAATATTAGTGATGAATTAAGGGCAGAACTCTTTCTTGCTTCAAAAAAATTAGCATTAGCGGTAAACTATAAAAGTGCTGGAACAGTTGAGTATATTTATGACACAAAAACTAATAAATTTTACTTTTTAGAGGTAAATACAAGACTTCAAGTTGAGCATGGAATAACTGAAGAGGTTTGTGGAGTTGATTTAGTTGAGTGGATGATAAAAATTGCATATGGCGATAATAAACCACTTCTTGATTATATCCACAATCCAAAAGGGCATGCAATTCAGTTAAGAGTTTATGCAGAAGATGCAAGTAAAAATTTCCAACCAAGCACTGGACTTATCACAAAAGTTGAGTTTCCATCAAATCTTAGAATAGATACATGGATTGAAGATGGATGTGAGGTTAGTCCATTTTATGACCCACTTTTAGCAAAATTAATCTCTTATGGGGAAAATAGAGAAGAGAATCTTTTAAAACTACAAGAGGTTTTAGAAACTTCAAAAATCTATGGAATAGAGTCAAATCTTTCATATTTAAAAGAGATTATAAAAAAAGATTTTTTTAAAAACTCTACATTTTATACAAAGGTTTTGGATAGCTTTGAGTATAAACCTTCAAAAGTAGATGTTCTAAAATCAGGTACGATGACTACTATTCAAGATTATCCAGCAAGATTAGGATTATGGAATGTGGGTATCCCACCATCTGGTGCTATGGATAATCTAACTCCAAGATTGTTAAATAATCTTTTAGAAAATGATGAAAAAGCTTCATTTATTGAGATGACATTCATTGGTGGAACATTTAAATTTAGAAATAAAACAACTATTGCTTTTGGTGGGGCTAATATGCAAGCTACACTAAATGGGAATAGTGTAAATATGTACGAAACTATAAGCATAAATGAAAATGATATTTTAGAGTTTAAAAAAGTAATTGGAAATGGGAATAGAACATATTTAGCTATTAAAGGTGGATTTGATGTGGCTACTTATCTACAGAGTTGCTCAACTTTTACCTTAGGTGAATTTGGAGGACACTCTGGTCGAGCATTAAAAGCTGGAGATGTTTTAAATTACTTTGAAACAAAACCAATAGGTTCTAAAAAAATAGAGAATTGTTTAGATTTAGTAGATGAGTGGGAAATAGGTGTTATTTATGGACCACATGGAAGTCCAGATTTTTTTGCAAATGAAGATATAAAAGAGTTTTTTGATACAGCTTGGGAAGTGCATTTTAATTCAAGTCGTACAGGAGTTAGATTAATAGGTCCAACTCCAAAATGGGCAAGAAGTGATGGTGGAGAGGCTGGACTTCATCCATCAAATATCCATGATAACGCTTATGCTTTTGGGACTATAGATTTTACAGGGGATATGCCTGTTATTTTAGGTCCTGATGGTCCTAGTCTTGGGGGATTTGTATGTCCAGCTACAATAATCTCTTGTGAATTACATAAAATTGGTCAATTAAAAACGGGAGATAAAATAAGATTTAAACCTCTTACTTTGCAAAATGCAGATTTGATGGTAAAAGAGTATGAAAATAGTCTAAAAAATCTAACAAAATTACCTAAATTAGAAGAGTATAGTTGCTCTTTTGAAGAGGGTGTAAAAACTCCAATAATTTCTACACTAAAACACAATGAGTTAGATATTGATATTGTTATTAGAAGTGCTGGAAATGAGTTTGTTTTAGTTGAAGCAGGGGAGTTGAAACTTGATATTGAACTTAGATTTTTTATCCATGCTTTGATGAGTAAAATTGAAGAGCAAAATCTAACTGGAATTATTGATTTAACACCTGGGATTAGAAGTTTACAAATACATTTTGATTCTTTAGTTGTGTCAAGAAATGAGATATTAGATTTGGTTTGTTCTTGCGTTGAGTCTTTAAAAAATATTGAGAATTTAGAAGTTGATTCAAGAACTGTTTATTTACCTCTTTCTTGGAATGACCCATCAATACAACTAGCTATTGATAAATATCAGCAAGGAGTTCGTCCAAATGCTCCTTGGTGTCCATCAAATATAGAGTTCATTAGAAGAATAAATGGTCTTGATTCTACAAATGAGGTAAGAAATATCATATTTGAAGCTGATTATTTGGTTATGGGATTGGGGGATGTATATTTAGGAGCTCCAGTTGCTACTCCATTAAATCCAGCCCATAGGGTTGTAACTACAAAATATAATCCAGCACGAACTTGGACAGCTCAAAACTCTGTTGGAATTGGTGGAGCTTATATGTGTGTTTATGGTATGGAGGGACCTGGGGGTTATCAACTTTTTGGAAGAACGCTTCAAATGTGGAATACATATAGAACAACAAAAGAGTTTACAAAACCTTGGTTACTTAGATTTTTTGATCAAGTTAAATTTTATTTGGTTTCTAGTGATGAATTACATGAGATTAGAGAGAAGTTTTTATATGGAAAATATCCTTTGAAAATAGAGAATAAAACATTTAAACTAAAAGAGTACAAAGAGTTTTTAGCCAAAAATGAGCAAGAACATACAATTTTTCAAGACAAAAGAAGAGAAGCTTTTGAAAATGAAAGATTGATGTGGATAGAAAAAGGACTTGATAAATTTAATGTTCAAGTTGAAGTTGTTGAAACTAAAAATGAGATTGTTTTAGAAGAAGATGAAGAAGCAATCGAATCCATAATGGCTGGGAATATTTGGAAAATTGAAGTAAATGTGGGTGATTTTGTAAAAGCTGGAGATGTTTTAGTTGTTTTAGAGTCTATGAAAATGGAAGTTGATGTTGAAACAAATATAAGTGGAACAGTATCAAAAATCCTTTTCAAAGAGGGTGATAACATAGATGCTGGAGATGTTTTGGTTGTAATCAAAAAGGATAACTTATGAATTTGAACATAAAAGAGTTAAGAGCAAAATATCTAAGTGGAGAAACTACAATTAAAGAGGTAGTTTCATCGATTTTGGAAAAAATTGAGCAAACAAAAGATTATAATATTTGGATTTATACATTAAATGAAGAGGAATTAAGTTTTTACATAAAAAATCTTGAAAACAAAAATCCAAAAGATTTCCCGCTTTATGGTATCCCTTTTGCCATAAAAGATAATATTGATTTAGTTGGTATTCCAACAACTGCTGGATGTTCTGAGTTTTCATATATACCTAAAAAGTCATCTTTTGTGGTTCAAAAACTAATAGATGCAGGTGCAATTCCAATAGGAAAAACAAATCTCGACCAATTTGCCACAGGACTTGTTGGAACACGAAGCCCTTATGGAGAGTGTAAGAACTCAATAAATAAAGAGTATATTTCAGGTGGTTCAAGCTCAGGAAGTGCAGTTAGTGTTGCTTTAGAAATGGCTAGTTTTTCACTAGGAACTGATACTGCTGGAAGTGGTAGAGTTCCTGCTGCTTTTAATAATCTAATAGGATTAAAAGCCACAAAAGGAGTACTTAGCACAAGTGGAGTAGTTCCAGCTTGTAGAAGTTTGGATTGTGTAACACTTTTTGCAAAAGATATAGAGACTACAAAAGAGGTTTTTGAAATCGTAAATAAATATGATGAAGAAGATAGTTATAGTAGAGTTTATACCCCTTTGAAATTTGATGAAAAAGAGAATTTTGTTTTTGCTATTCCAAAAAAAGAGCAGTTGAAGTTTTTTGGTGATGATGAAGCAAAAGAGCTATTTTTTAAAGCAGTTGAAAAGTTCCAATCACTTGGTGGAAAGGCTATAGAGATTGATTATGAAGTTTTCAATGAGAGTGCAAATTTACTATATAGTGGACCGTTTGTTGCTGAAAGATATATAGCTATAAAAGAGTTAATTGAGAAAAGTCCTGAAGTTATAAATGAAACAGTTAGAAAAATCATCTCTAATGGTAAAAATATCGATGCAATAAACTATTTTCAATCGGAATATACTTTGAAAAAAAACAGAAGAGAAGTTGAAAAACTCTTTGAAAGTTTTGATTTTATGCTAACACCAACCACAGGAACAATATATAAAATAGAAGAGGTAAATAAAAATCCAATAGAGTTAAACACAAATCTAGGATATTACACAAATTATATGAATTTACTTGATATGTGTGCTATTGCACTTCCAGCTGGAAGTAGAGCAAATGGCTTACCTTTTGGAGTTACAGTTGTAGCCAAAAATTTTGAAGAGGAAAAGCTTTTTTCCTATGCTACAAAATATTTAGGAGTTTAAAATGGGCGAAAATGAGATTTTAGTTGGAGTTTGTGGGGCTCATATGAGCGGTTTGCCATTAAATTGGCAATTAACAGATTTGGAAGCTACTTTTGTAAAAAAGACAAAAACAGCACAAGGTTATAGACTTTTTCTTTTGGAAAATAAAACCCCAATAAGACCAGGGATGATATATGATAGTAGTGTAAAGACTCAAATAGAGCTTGAAGTTTGGTCTATGAGAGTTGAAAATTTTGGGAAGTTTATGAAGCAGATTTTATCTCCACTTGGTATTGGGAGTGTATATTTAGAAGATGGCAGTTTTGTTTATGGATTTATATGCGAAGCTGATTTTGTAAAAAATGCCCTTGAAATAACTGAACTTGGAAGTTGGAGAAACTTTTTATGTCAGCAACAGCAATAGCTTGGATATATCTTTTTATTGCTGGGTTACTTGAGGCTTTGTGGGCTATTGGTTTAAAATATAGTGAGGGGTTTTCAAAACCTCTTCCTACAGTTATTACTGTTTGTTTTGTGGCTTTGAGTTTTTATCTTTTGTCAAAATCTATGAAAGTTTTGCCTGTTAGTTATGCTTATGCTATTTGGTGTGCAATTGGTATAGTTACATTAGTTTTAATAGAATATTTTTTCTTAGAAGGTAGTTTGAATTTTCAAAAAATAGTTTCAATATCTCTAATTTTAATAGGGATAGTTGGATTGAAATTTTTTTAAATTGCTTTTCCATTTACATTTAAAAATCATATTTTTCTTATTTTTCTAAAACAAGACATTTTTTGTACCATAAATATAATACAATAAAGCCATAAATAATTTAGTGGGAATATTTAATGAACTTAAACCAAAATTTAATAATCACATACTCAAACCAAAAAGCAAGGGAGTTAAAAAAGAATTCAAAGAATCCTTTGGATGAAGTAGTCACTTTAGAATCATTTACAAATCAATTTTTTGAAAAAAATAGCTTTAAAACAGTCATAAAACCAGCTATTGCAATATCTTTTATTTACAAAACAATCAAAGATGAAAATATAGAATATCTAAATTTTATCTCATCAAATAGTGATATTTTGGATTTAATTTATGATTTTATTTTAAAAATAAATGGTTCAAAAGTAGAACTCTCCAAAATCCTAAAAGATGAGAAATTAAAGGCATTAGAGCTATTAAATAATAAATATCAAAAGTTTAAAGAACAAAATAATTTTGCAGATAAAAATGATATTTTTCAATTTTTAATAGACAATTTTGATAAAAATGATTTTACTAAATATGAAAAAATTTATTTGGATAATTTTGAAATAGGAAATATAAAATTTTATAAATCAAATTTAGAGTTGGAGTTAATAACTCTATTTTCAAATATTTCCACTCAAATACCAAAAACATTAAATCAAAATAGTGCTAAGTTATATAAATTGGAAAAAGAGCCATTTGATATAAATGACGAAGTAGAATCGGCTTTAAAACTCTCTCGTAAACTTTTAGAAGAGAATGATAATTTAAAATCAAGTGATATATGTATTATTACAACAGATATAGCTGAATATGCTCCAATTTTTAGGCTTTATCTTCCAAAATATGAATTAAAAGGTTTTGATTCAAAAGGTATATCTTTAAAACTTTATAAGGGTAAAAAAAGAGCCAATTTACAAGTAAAAATGGCATTTGAACAAATAGAAAAAGATATAAAATTTTATGAAGAGAGTTCTAGGAAATTTGATTTAAATATGGATTTGGAACAGCTAAAAGAGAATCTTGTAAATGAAACATATATTTTGGAAGAGAAAATAGGAATAGAATTAACAGAGGCAAATCAGCTTATTGGACTTGAAAAGGAGTTTGAACATATTATTTTTATAGGAACTGACATAAACCATTTCCCACCAAAAAGAAGTGATAATTTTTTGTTTACTAGTCAAATAGCCCAAGACTATTTTTGTGAAAACAGCTATTTTGAAAATTCACTTTTACAATATCAAGAGTTAAAAAGATTGGCTAAAAATTTATATATTTTACATCCAAAATATAAAGAAAAAAGAGAGTTGTCTTCTTCTATTATTATCGAAAATATAGAAAATAGGATTGATATTTCAAATATAAAAGCAAAAAAAGAGAAGATTGTAAAAGAGGATTTTTTAGATTCTATCACTTCACAAGAGTTCACAAAATATGATGGATTAGATGTTTTAGGTGTAAATGCAACTCATTTATCAGCTTCGCAGTTGGGTTCTTATGCGAAATGTCCACTTAAATATTTGTATATTAATAAACTCAAAATAAAAACTCCCAAAGAAGATGAAGAGGGATTTGATGTTGCACAAATGGGAACTATAATGCACTCTTGTTTTGAAAGTTTTGCCAAAAAAGTTCAAGGAAATAAAACTTTAGGAATTGAAGCTTTTAAATCTATTATGTTTGATGTTTTACAAGAAGAGTATGAAGCATTTATAAAAAATTCAGATAATGAGATAAAAGAAGAAAATATTCTTCATTTACTTTATAAATATATTCTTGAAAAAGGTCTAAAAGATGATAAACAAGATGGATTATTGATTAGATTTATCAAATATTATGAAGAGAGTAAAGAAGAGTTAAATTACTTTATAAATAGTGAATTTGAAAAAAAATTTGCTTTGGATAGTGAACTAAAACCTTATAAATTAGTAGATGAAAGTGATAAAAACTATTTTATAAAAGGATATATTGATAGATTTGATAATTTGGAAAATCAATTAAATATCGTAGATTATAAATCAAAAAAAGCAAATGCAGTTTCACAAGATAAACTAGATGAGATTAAAAATTTCAAAGATTTCCAGCTAGGACTTTATACTTTATACGCAACTCAAGAGTACAAAAAAGAAGTAGATGCACATTTACTTACATTTAAATCAGATAATAACTACACAAAATTTGCAAGAGTTACCACAAATAGTGAACTAATACCTCAAAATAGAGGAAAAGATACAGGTGTTTGCTTTGATGAAGAGTATAAAAATGCTTTCAAATCAAATATTTTTGCAATAAAAGAAAAAATAGAGCAGGGTGATTTTAGATTTGATAGTAGTGATGATACTTATTGTGGTTATTGTGAAATAGGGTTTATGTGTAATAAGAGTTTGTTAATAAAATCAATCAATAGATAATATTTTAGCTATAATTAATAAAAAATCTATTTTAGGATTAATATGTTAGCTATAAATATAAAAACACCAAAATCTATAATGGAAGAAATAAAAGAGAGTTTTAGACAAAAAAGATTATCTCTAAACCTAACTCAAGAGGGACTTTCCAATAAAAGTGGAGTTAGTCTTGGAAGTATAAAAAGATTTGAATCAAGTGGAGAAATCTCTTTTGAATCTTTGCTCAAAGTTGCATTAGTCTTAAATTGTTTAGATGATTTTAGAAATATTGCAAATAAAAAAGATGAAAAATACGATTCTATGGATGATTTATTAAAAGTAAAACCAATCAAAAAAAGAGGAAGTATAAAATGATACAAACTGTAAATGTATTTTTAAATCATTTTGATAACAAAATTTTTGTTGGGAAATTGGCACTTAAAAATAGAAAAATATATTTTGAATATGATGAAAATTTTATTCAAAAAAATATAGATTTATCCCCTTATATTTTGCCACTAAAAAAAGAGTTACAAGTTTGTGAAGATAGAGTTTTTGATGGTTTATTTGGAGTTTTTGCAGATAGTTTACCCGATGGTTGGGGAAAACTGCTTTTAGATAGACATCTTATGTCAAAAGGGATAAATTTTCATGATATTACACCACTTGACAGATTGTGTTATGTTGGTAAGTTTGGAATAGGAGCGTTAAGTTATGAGCCAATATATGAAGAGATAGAGACTAAAAATCAAGAGATTATTTTGGATGATTTAGCCAATTCTTCAATAAATATTTTAAATGGCTCTAGTTATGAACTTCTTGATACTTTGTTGGCTATTGGTGGAAGTAGTGCAGGAGCTAGACCAAAAATAATGGCACAGCTTGATAAACAAAACAACATAATTCATGGAAGCCAAAAATTACAAGATGGTTTTGAACACTACATAATCAAATTTCCAAATTCAAATGATGGATTAAATATCGGGAAAATAGAGTATATCTACTCTTTGATGGCAAAAAAAGCAAACATAGAGATACCTGACACAAAATTACTAAAAGGTAAAAAAAATAGCTATTTTGCAGTAAAAAGGTTTGATAGAATAAAAGATAATAGATTGCATATTCATAGTGTGGCTGGACTAACTCACAGTGATTTTAGAGTTCCATCTCTTGATTATGATGATTTATTAAGCTTGTGTTTTCATCTGACAAAAGATATAAATGAAGTAAAAAAACTTTTTAGATTGGCAGTTTTTAATCTTTTTACACATAATCGTGATGACCATGCAAAAAACTTCTCTTTTATGTTAGATGAAAAGAATAATTGGAAGCTTACTCCTGCTTATGATTTGACTTTTTCTTATGGAGTTGGAACTGAACACAGCACAACATACCTAAATGAAGGAAAAAATCCGACTATTAATCATCTTGAAAAACTAGCATTAAAACATGCAATTAAAGAGTATAAACAAATAATCGAAGAAGTAAAACACGCAATTTTAGAGTTTCCAAATCTTGCAAAAGATGTGGAACTATCTAAAGAAGAAATTATAAATTTAAACAAAATATTTAAAAATCAAATGGAAATAAAATGAGTCTAAATAAATTCACAATACAAAAAAGTTTTGCAATAAGTGCAGGTGCGGGAAGTGGTAAAACCTATACTTTAAGTAGAAGATATATAAATGCCGTTTTAGGTTTTGATTTTTTTAGGGAAAAAGGTTTTGAAGATATTTATTTTGAAACTCTAAAACCAGCTACCACAAAACAAATAGTAACTATCACTTATACAGAAGCTGCAGCTTTGGAGATGAAAGAGAGGATTTTTGGACTTATTTCAAAAATACTTATGGTAAATGAATTAAATGATACTGATGGGGATAAAGAGTCGATTTTAGAGGCTTTTAAATCTTTGAATGAAAAGCAGAAAGATTATGTTAATAAAACTTTGAAAACAGCACTAAAACAGAGTAGTGATGCGAAGATTTCAACTATTCACTCTTTTTGTTTGGATATTTTGAAAACAAATGTGGATATTGCAAAATTTGATTCTTCCATTGATATTATAAAAGATGATGAAAAAGATAAATTTATAAAAGAGTCCATTTTCCAAACACTAAATAATCCTAAGAATAGGGAAGTTATTGAAGAAATATCAAAATATTTAAATATTTATTTTATAGATACTATTTTCAAGAAATATGCGACTTCTTCTACATTTAGACAAGAATTTGATAGTTTTGATGAGAACTCTTTGGATGAAAGAACTTTGAAGTTTTTGCTTTTGGATTTGTATAAATTACCAGAGGTAAAAGAGGATTATGAAATATTGTGTAATAAGTTTGATGAAGTAGGGCTTGAAGCAAAATACAAAAACTTTTTAGCAAAATATATAGAAAACTATTTTAATTTTAGAGCAATTTCTTGGGGGGAGTTATCAGTTGAGTTTGATGTGTTGATACAGTTTAATAGACGACCATTTACCCAAATGAAAGATATAAAAGAGAATGTAGAAAATATAAAATCATTTGATAGTTTTTACTCTATTTATCAAGAAATAAACCAAGAAAAAGAGTTACTTTTTTATAAAAAAATAGCACTTTTAAAATCTTTGATGAAAGAGGTAAAAAGCCTATATGATAACAGACTAAAAGAGCTTGGAAAACTGGATTTTGATGAGATTATTTCTAAAACAGAACAGATAATAAAAAATGTAAATCTTGATATAAAATATATGATGGTAGATGAGT
Organism: Arcobacter sp.; assembly: GCA_037440805.1. Taxonomy (GTDB): domain Bacteria; phylum Campylobacterota; class Campylobacteria; order Campylobacterales; family Arcobacteraceae; genus Aliarcobacter. Next base: position 12,335 of record JBBITK010000031.1, read on the forward strand.
TTCAAGATACAAATTCCATTCAATACAACATTATAAAAAATGCTTTAAAAGATGATTCAAATTTATTTGTAGTTGGAGATAGTAAACAATCAATTTACTCTTTTCAAGGTGCTGAAATAGAAGTTTTCAACAAAGCTGTAAATGAAAATCCACTTGAATCAATAGAAGAGATGTCCATAAACTTTAGAAGTGATGGAGTAGTTTTGGAGAATGTAAATACTATTTTTCAAAAACTTTTAAAACAAAATGATGAAATAAAGTTTATAAAACAAAACTACGAAGCAACTCCACAAGCACTAAGAGTTTCAAAAGAAGATAAACAAACCAAAGGAACATTTAAATTTTTAATAAATTCAAAAGTTGAAGATAGTGAAGATAATACAAACGAATTTGAACAAATAGCAAAATTTATTGCAAATATAAAATATGGAAAATTGCAAAACTACAATCACATAAAAGAGTTAATAGACTCAAACAAAAAAGCGATAGCAGTTGTGTTTGACTCTAAAACCAAAATGCTAGAGTTAAAATCATATTTGAGCCTTCATAATATAGAGTGCAAAGTAAGTGCTAGTGAAAATTTCTACCATACAAAAGAGGTAAATGATATATTTAATCTTCTGATGTTTTTGCAAAATCCAAAGGATAAGTTTTATAAAACAGCTACTTTGAGGTCAAATATTTTAAGATATAGTGATGATGAAATATATCAAATCATCTCAAAAGATTTAGAAGTTGAAGAACTAAATAATCTAAAAAATGAGTTTAATACTAGAATATTGAGTGATTTTGTATTGTATGTTTATCAAAAATATAGTTTCAAAGAGTTGCAAGACTATTTTAGTGATAGCGAACAAAAAAAAGCCAATCTTGATAAGTTTTTATTCAAAGTATTGGAGTTTGAAAACTCAAGTGGAAATGACACCTATAACTTCTTAAAACAGTGCGAAAAAAATATCTATTTTAGTGAAGTTGGAGAAGATGAAGCCTTTTTCAAATCAGATAATTTGGAAAGCATTCAACTTTGTACTATTCACAGCACAAAAGGTTTGGCTTATCCTATGATAATCTTGGCAAATAGTGATAAAAATGTCTATTCACAAATCCAAAGTGATAGTATAAAAAGTAATAGTTTTACCCTTGAAAATGGGGGTAAAAAGCTAATAACTGGATTTAAAGTGGATGATTATGAGCCACTTTGTTTTAGACTTTTAAAACAAATAGATAAATTAAAACATCTAGCAGAGAAAAAAAGACTTTTATATGTAGCTCTAACAAGGGCAGAACATGATGTGATAATCTCTGCAAATATGAAAAATTCAAATATTAGTGATAGCTCATATCTTGGAATGATTGTAAATGGCTTGGATATAAATCCTGAAGAGTTGTTTAGTAAAGAGTATAAAGATTGTATTTCAAACCTTGAAAATATAGAGATACAAAAAGAGCAAAAAGTTTTAGAAAATAAAGAGATAGTTTTAAAAGAGTTAAAATTTGAAGAGTTTACAAAACCCATTAGTGCCACAAACTCTTCAACAAATGAAGATAATCTTGCCACAAAACTAGGAACTATTACTCATAAAATATTTGAGCTTTATTGGGATAGGTTTGAAGACATAGATATGTCTAGTTTATTTGGTAAATTTAGTATTGAAGATGAAGAAGAGCAAAACAGAATCAAAAACTCAATAGAAAGCTTCAAAAATAGTGGTGTTTATAAGCTTTTGAAATCAGGAGTTGAACATAGGTTTGAATTAGAGTTTAATTATGAAGATAAAAAAGGATTTATAGATTTGGTCTATTTTGATGAGAGCAAAGCAGGGTGGGTAATAATAGATTTTAAAACTGGAAAAAGAAGTGATGAAAAAGAAGAGAAATATTTGAAGCAGTTGGAGTTTTATGAAGAGGTTTTAAAAGATATTGGGCTTTGTGTTGCTGGGAAAGAGGTATTGTGGGTGTAAAATAATTGGAAGGAAAGAGATGAAGAAAATAGATTTAAAACAAGAATTTTTAGTAAAACAATTGGAACTATGGAAAGCAAAAGTTTCTAAAAGAAAAAGGTGGGATGAGCTGGTTTTATCTTACAATGAGAAGCACAAGGAATTAAAACTAAGACTTGAAAGTATCACAAAAATATTTAATGAAAATGATATTAAGATCATAGAAGATAAATTTAAAGATTATGCAGAAAAATCAAAAAAAAGAGAGAATATTTTTTTTGATAAATTTGATAACAAAGATCATATTGGAAAAGTTTTTGCTGCTGATTATTTTAATAAGAATATAGAAGCATATAAAGAAACATATTTTTATGAAAAAGTTAAGGAATGCCATAGTGCATATATAGAAAATATGAAAAATTTCAATAATGATGTAAAAAAGTCATTTGATAAAGTTGGTAACTGGAAAACAGGGGAAGATTTAAAACTAAAATATAACTCTGGGAAAAGTAAAGGTGCAATGTTACAATATTTAATTATTGAATATTTAGCAGAAAATTTGAAAAGTGAAGTTGATAAAGGAAAAATAATAAATTTTTATGACTTATCTATAAATATTTTGTGGACACCACATAGTATTAAAAATGCAATTGGACTTCATTACAATGTTAATAACAATAATTTTATTCTAGATTTATTAGATTTTTACAAAAAAATCAGTGATATTCATAATACTGAATGGAAAGATTTTTTAAGTTCTTCATGGAAAGCAGAAGGAAATACATTTCATATTTTTAATGGCAATAGTCTTTTAGAACTTTATTCGTGGATTAATCTTGGAGTAGAACAAGAAGATAAGTTTATTTCGATTTATAACGATAAGACTGTTTCAACACTAAAAATACTATTAAACAATGTAAATGATAAAATTAGTGATAATGAGTTTTATGAAATGTATAAAAAATATATTAATCAGTATGAACCATATCCAAAAGAAGTTGAAGATAATATATTAAAAGCAATATATGCAGATCAATTTTTTCAATATATACATGAGCTTGAGATTGAAGAGTTAAATAAAAATATTATTTAGTATGGAACACCAGGAACTGGAAAAACTTACCATGTTACAAAACAGTTGATTGACTTACATGATGTAAAAGAATCAAACTTTAAACTTGTTCAATTTCACCCATCTTATTGGTATGAAGATTTTATTGAAGGAGTTAAACCAAAGGGATTAACTAAAGATGGAAATATAAAGTTTGAGCTTGTAAATGGTGAATTTAAACAGTTTTGTATAGATGCTAAAGAGAGACCAAATGAAAAGTTTTATTTCATAGTTGATGAAATTAACAGGGCTGAGCTTTCAAGAACGTTTGGAGAGTTACTTTACTGTTTAGAGTATAGGGTTAGATTTGAAGATAACGGCATTGTTGATTACAAAAATAACAAAACTAATTTAATAAGAACTCAATATTCTAATCTTATAGATAGTTTAGACAATAAAAATAATCTTTCATTAATAATACATGAAGGGAAAAGTTACTTTGGAATCCCTGAAAATGTTTATTTTATTGGAACTATGAATGATATTGATAGAAGTATTGATAGTTTCGATATGGCACTTAGAAGAAGATTCGTTTGGGTTAGAAAAGATTGTGACTTAGAAGTTGTTAGCGAATGGCTTTATGAACAGGGAGTCGCAGATGATATATCTGCTATATATTTACAAGCTTGTGAAAATTTAAATAGTTATATAGAAAAAGATTTAGCTTTAGGTAAGTCTTATCAAATAGGTCATGCTTATTTTATGAAATTACAGATAGAAGAAAACAGTAATAATTTAAAAGAAGAGATGCTAGATTTACTATGGAACAATAATATTAAGCCTCTTTTAAATGAATATTTAAGAGCTGAATATCAAAATAATGAAATTGATGAAAAATTGAAAAAAGCAAAAGAAAGATTTAGTTTAAATGTTAAAGATAAGTAATGATACAAACAGTTTGACAATAGTTTTAAAAGAGTTAAAATTTGAAGAGTTTACAAAACCCATTAGTGCCACAAACTCTTCAACAAATGAAGATAATCTTGCCACAAAACTAGGAACTATTACTCATAAAATATTTGAGCTTTATTGGGATAGGTTTGAAGACATAGATATGTCTAGTTTATTTGGTAAATTTAGTATTGAAGATGAAGAAGAGCAAAACAGAATCAAAAACTCAATAGAAAGCTTCAAAAATAGTGGTGTTTATAAGCTTTTGAAATCAGGAGTTGAACATAGGTTTGAATTAGAGTTTAATTATGAAGATAAAAAAGGATTTATAGATTTGGTCTATTTTGATGAGAGCAAAGCAGGGTGGGTAATAATAGATTTTAAAACTGGAAAAAGAAGTGATGAAAAAGAAGAGAAATATTTGAAACAGCTAGAGTTTTATGAAGAGGTTTTAAAAGATATTGGGCTTTGTGTTGTTGGGAAAGAGATATTGTGGGTTTGAGAGGTCAAAATAAGAAGTATAATTCATATTTAATAATTAAAAATATAAAATAAGAAATATATTTCATATTTTAGAGGTTTTTAATGACACTTCAAGAGTTGGGAAAACAGATACAAATCTTGCGAAAAGAAAAGAAATGGTCGCAAGAACAGATGGAACAATACACAGGAATCACAAAAAGAACAATAAGCAAAATTGAAAATGGATTTATAGATGAAGTTGGAATAAAAAAAGTTGAGA
>JBBITK010000031.1:17038-22818 GCA_037440805.1 Arcobacter sp.
GAGTTGAGTTTACGACCAAAAGGTCGTCCAAGAACATTAGAAGAGTTACAAAATGAATAAAAAATTAAAAGTATTTATCAATAAAAATCATAATGGAAATCTTGTTTTGGAAGATGAAAGATATGTTTTTAACTATTTAAGTGAAGCAAATGAAGTAGTGAGTATTACTATGCCTATAAGAAGTGCTAGTTGGGATAGTAAAAAACTTCATCCTATATTTCAGATGAATATGCCAGAAGGTGCTTTGAAAGATGCTATAAAAAATCATTTTGCAAAAATTCAAAATATGGATGATTTAGGTTTCTTAAAGCTTATAGGACCATATATGTTGGGAAGAGTAAAATTTGAAAAGATTATAGAAGAAAATCAAAAAATTGAATTAGATGATATTCTAAAATCACATACTCAAAATCTTTTTGAAGAATTGATGGAAAGATTTGCTATAAAATCAGGGATTTCAGGAGTTCAGCCAAAACTATTGTTAAAAGCCCACAACAAAACAACAATGAAGTTTGAACACTACATCATAAAATCTTGGGAAGAAACTTATCCAAATCTTGCACTCAATGAGTATTTTTGTATGAGAGCTATTGTTAATGCAAATCTTCCAACACCAGATTTTTATGTAAGTGATGATCTCAAAATGTTTGTAATGAAAAGATTTGATGTTCAGTCCGATAATAGTTATTTGGGTTTTGAAGATATGTGTGTATTAACTGCAAGAGGTACAGAAGAAAAATATAACGGAAGTTACGAAGAGTGTGCTAGAGCAATAAAGGAGTATGTTTCCCCTTTGTTTAGAAAAAATGCTTTAATGACATTTTTTAAAGCAATAATTATGAATCACTTACTACAAAATGGAGATGGACATCTAAAAAATTATGGGATACTTTATAAAACAGATTTTACAGATAGCCAGTTAGCACCTATTTATGATGTTATTACAACAACTATGTATATTAAAAATGATATTCCTGCTTTAAGAATGCAAGATGGGAAACTTTGGTGGAAAGAAAAGACTTATAAAATCTTTGCAAAACAAAGTTGTGGATTAAGCACTAAAGAGTATGAAATAATTTTGGAAGAGTGTAAAAATGCTATTGTTAAAACAAAAAAAGAGATAGAAGAATATACCACTAAAGATAAAGAAGTAGAGGAGTTTTTGAAAAAATTAAAAGAGTGTTGGAAAGAGGAAATTTGAAGTGAAGGTTAATTATTAAAAACAGCTAGAATTTTATGAAGAGGTTTTAAAAGATATTGAGCTTTGTGTTGTTTGGAAAGAGATTTTGTGGGTGTGATGTTATAAAATAGAAAAATGTAAATAAAAGAAAATTTAGAGAATAAGGGGAAATTTAGATGAGTGAGAATAAATATCAAATTTTATTAGATGAGTGGAAGAATTATGATAATAGTTCAAAAAAAGTAGATAATAGTAAGAAAAAGGAATTAGATGTTTGCTTTGATGAATATATAAAAAAAATTAAAAATAATAATTTTACATTAGATGATTATGCTGGTAAAGGTAGTACAACTGATGAATGTCCATATTTTTGTACATTTATTGAGAGAAAAAGCATGAATCCTTATGGGTATGCTAGAGTTGGAGAGATGATTCAATATGGCATATATTATGTTAGTGAAAAAGAAAAATATGCTATAAAAATTTTAGGTATAGAACAAGATAAAAAAGTATATGAAGTTTATACTCCTAAGAAAACTGATATATATCTTTATGATGAAAAATATGCAAATGAAATTTTTGAAAAAACTATAAAAAAATATTTAAATAAATTACTAAACTTTGATGTAGAAAAAAAATTAAGTGATTTATGTAATCTTATAGAAAATAAAAATAAAAAATCAGATGATAATCAAATAAATGGAAACTTAATACCTAGTAAGCAGTTTTTTAGAAAAATTATTGCTATGAATAATAAGGGAAAATTCTTATTTATTTATAATGATACTATCGATACTGTGTATAACTTTTTTATGGAAAAATCTGAGAAAGATGAAAAATTAACTAACTTAGAAAAAAACTTTAGAATAGTTGAAAAATTAAACAAACTTGGTTTTATAAAGCAGGATAGACATAAAGATAGTGATGATTTTATAATTGAACTTAGTGATTTTATTTGGAAAAAATTTAATTCGACACTAAATTTTGAATCAAAAAATATGATATTACATGGTGCTCCAGGAACCGGCAAAACATATATGACAGAAAATTCAATTAAAAATTATTTGCTAATTCAAACTGGGCAAAATATAAATAAACAATTTAAATTACAGCAGTTTCATCCATCATTTGGATATGAAGAGTTTATAGATGGAATCAAACCAATTAAATCAAAAAATTCAACCAATGGAATACAACTAGAATTAGTAAATGGTAGTTTTAAAGAAATGTGTATATTGGCATTTAAAGAATTAATTAGAGCTTCTAAAGAGCCCAATGAAATACCAAAAAATTATTATTATGTAGCAGATGAAATAAATAGAGCTGAATTATCTCGTGTATTTGGTGAATTATTGTTGTGTCTTGAAGAAGATAAAAGATTAAAAATTGTGAAAAAAGGTAATAAATTAATTGTAGAGGGTACAAAAGTACAAACACAAAATTCTTCATTATGGGAAAAAGAACATGCAGTAGTTATTTTAGATGATGAAAATAATATAGTTGAGTTGGATGAAAAAGATGAATATTTAAAAGATGGTAATAAATATTTTGGAGTACCTGAAAATTTGTATTTTATAGGAACAATGAATGATATAGATAGAAGTGTTGATAGTTTTGATATGGCACTTAGAAGAAGATTTGTTTGGAAACATTATACTTACAAAAAAGAGGTGCTTGAAAATCACTATGGAGATACAGGAGGCTTAGATAGTTTTTTAACAAAATGTAAAAATTTAAACGAATATATTACATCTGAAGGGGGCTTTAATTTACCAGAATCATATATGCTTGGACACTCTTATTTTATGCATCTTTCCTCATTTTCAGATGAACAGCTAAAAAAACTATGGAGCAATAAAATAGAGCCACTTTTAATAGAATATGCAAGAGTAAATTATGAAGGAAAAGAATTAACAGAAAAATTAGATTGTACTAAAAAGATATTTTTAGAAGATATTAAATCAAGTGATAAATCCAAATGATTCAAACAGTTGATAATTTTATTGGTTTATCTAATGACAATCCAAAAACAATCTCAAAATTAAAGAAAGAATCTATAAAAGGTTATGAATGTGAGATAGCAAGTAATTCTAGTATTAAAGAAGACTTTTTTATTAGATTACAAGATTATTTAAAACCTGATAGATATAAAAACAACATTTTTTTCTCATTTTTCAAAGATGAAGAAAAAATAAAATCTAAAAATGAAGATGATTTAATTATTTCTATCAAAAAAAGTAAAAATGAAAAAGATGAAGATATTTACCTTGCCCAAACAGGAAACTATGTAGGTAAATTTACTTGGAATGGATTAGAAATAGATATAAAGTCAAGATTTTCAAATACTTTTTTGGAGCGAATGTTAAATTTTGCAAATGATATTTTTCTTGATGATGCTTCGATTACTGGAAAAGATAGTAAAAATGATTTGGATATTTCAAAATATATAATTTATTATATGTTTGTGCAAAATCTTGAAAAGGCTTTTTTACTAGGGCTTCCAAAAGCTTATAAAAGTATAGAACATCATGAGATGAAGCTAAAAGGAAAAATTGATATTAATAAATTTATTAAATATGATATTCCATTTCAAGGTAAAATCTCAAGTGTAAGCAGAGAGCAAAAAGAGATTCAAGAAATCATAGATGTATTATATAAAGCTGTAAAAATCATAGATAAAAAAAATAAAGCTTTTTTGAAAAATATTTCTCATATAAAAATCCATTTAAAACAATATAAAAGTAATAACTATGTTTCTAATGAAACTATAAATAAAGCTATAAAATCAAAAGCTTTACAAAATCCAATTTTTGCACCATATAAAAAAGTGCTTGAATATGCAAGATTTATTATAAATGGAAATGATATAGAAGAAAAAAATGATGGAAAACAAGAAACTTTCGGATTTATAATCAATGTAGCAGAGCTATTTGAAATATATGTAACTAAACTTCTTCAAAAAGAGTTTAGTGATTGGAATGTTGAAAGTCCAAAAATTGAGTTATATTCAAATCAATTTTTTGCACGAAAAATTATTCCTGATATTGTAATGATAAAAGATAATGATGTAATAGTTTTTGATACAAAATATAAAAAAATGCAAATGCGTGATAGATACCAAAATGGTGGAGATGTTGATAGAAATGATTTCTTTCAAATAAATACATACATGAGTTATTACCAAAATCAGAATTTTAATGTAAAAATAGGTGGTCTTTTATATCCAATAGAAAAATCTTTTATAGAAAATAAAAATATTTGTCATAGTGAAACTTGGTTTGGAAATCCAACAACAAAGTTTATAATTGATGGAATTGATTTATCAAATTTAGAAGAAGATAATGAAAATAAATTTGCTCCAATTTCAGAACGAGAACAAAAATTTATTGAAGGTATCAAAAAACTTTTAAAGTAGACAACAATCTGTCTACTTAATAATTTATAATTTCTTTATACGAAATATAAAAGACAAAAAAATGAAAGAAGAAATCAAAGTTGAACTTTTAATCAACCCAGAAAAAGTAAAGTTAACACAAAATCCATAATCACACCATCAAAAAAAACAATAAATTATTAGAAAAATACCTATGATAAATCAATTAATCCAACAAATATTACCTACCATAAATTCAATAAAAGCCCAAGTCGAAAAAGAAGGCATAAGCCTTCCAAAACAATACAATCTAATTGCAAAACAAGCTGGAATTACAAATATAGAGAAGATAAAAATACTCTATGTGGATAAAATAGAGTTTACAGATTTGAGAAATATAAACCTATTAGAGAATTATAATTTGTACATTGAAAATGCTAGAGGTTTGACTTTGGGGTATTGCATAATTTTACAGAAATCTACTCCAACAGAAGTGTTACTTCATGAATTGCGACATGTCGCTCAATGGGAATTGTTCGAGAATTTGGAGCAATTTGTAACTGTATATATAAAAGAAATCCTAAAATTTGGTTATGGAAATGGACCTTTAGAAAAGGATGCTATTGATTTTGCAAATAAATGGAAAGAATTTTATGAATAAAAAGTAACAATAGGAAAAATTTTGTTACTCTTTACTTTTTTCATAAATTACTTCAATAGTTGGATTTTGCTGATGATTGTTATAAAAACCATGTAAAGTGGCTTTGAAACAATCTATTTTTTTTAGAAATTGCAAAAACTCTTTTTCACTCATATCTTCATAATCAAACAAGTCCATTTTTTCAATAACTTCTCCGTTTTGGTTGTAAAAATATAATTCTCCAGTTAGCATTGCTTTCCTTTTTATGAGTTCATTTGAAGAATTATAAGTTTCAAATAGGACAAAAAAGTGTCCATTGATTTTTCTATAATTTTTTACAAATAAAGTTAAAAATTTAGGAAATCAGAAATGTTAAAAAATGAACTAAACCAAAAAATAAAAGATATTTCCATTGAAGAGTTAAAAGTAAAATTGGCTTACCAATCAGTAAAAAAATTGGAAAAATCTATAAATATTTTTATGGAATCAAAAACCATATATGAATGGCTAAATAGTGGATTTTATGATTTGGTATATGACGCTAAAGAGCTGTTTTTAAAGCTTTGTGAAGTGTTTGAAATAGAGGA
>JBBITK010000032.1:0-21749 GCA_037440805.1 Arcobacter sp.
ACTAATCTATTGTTTGCACAATTAAAATCTTTTGCAACATAATTTGGACACCCCTCTAGGGTAGCTAAATCATTATTCCCAATATCAAAATAGCCATCAACTTTCCTAAATTTTACAGGTAATTTATCCCCTCTTATTTTTCCATTTAGATTTACATTTCCATAAACTGTCACATTCAAATCATCAGAAACAACAAAATTATTAATAGAATGTTCGTTTAACCATTTTTCAACTTCACTAACCTTTTTCATTAAAAGCCCTAATAACTATATTTATACTAGATTTTATCATCTTATTTCTAAAAAAGTAGAGTTGAAATTTTAAATGCTTATTTAAAAATTTCAAGTTATAATCCAACATCATTACAAAAGGAGAGAAAATATGATATTAAAATTCAAAGGCTTTTATCCAGAGATTCATCCAACTGCGTGGGTTGCACCAAGTGCTGATTTAATAGGAAATATTCAAATAGGTGAAGACTCTTCAGTTTGGTTTGGGTGTGTAATTAGATCGGATGTGAACGAAGTAAAAATTGGAAAAAATACAAATATTCAAGATTTATCTTGTATTCATACAGATACAAATACAAAAACAATAATTGGAGATAATGTAACTATTGGACATAAAGTTATGCTTCATGGATGTAAAATTGAAGATAATTGCTTAATTGGTATGAGTGCAACTATTTTAGATGATGCAGTAATTGGAGAAGGAAGTATTGTTGGAGCAAATTCATTGGTAACATCAGGAAAAGTTTTTCCACCAAGAAGTCTTATTATGGGAAGTCCTGCAAAAGTAATAAAGGAATTAACACAAGAAGATGTTGATAAACTTATAGCTCACGCACATCATTATGTAGATTATAAAAACGATTATAGATAATAGGTTTTAAAACCTATTATTTACATTTAGAATATTCTAAACTTAACTGCTCATATAAACTATCAAAACTAATTTCTAGTTGATTTTCTAAAACTTCCATCATTACAACATTATCTTCTTTGCCATTCCATACTTTGATATAAGTTCCCTCTTTATATCCGTTGTCTTGTCTAAATTGATTTAAACAATTTTTACCAATATAAATTTTTTGCAACCAGTTAAATGTCAATCCACTATATTTACAACATCTAAAAAATTGCTCAATAAATCTATCTATTCCAGAAAATACAGGCATATTATCAGTATCTATTGCTAAAGCCAAATAAGATAATTTTTCAGCTTCTCTAACTATCAATTTATAATCTATCTCTTTTGAAACTTCATAAATACAGTGTGTTTTTGCTAAAGATACTGCTTTTGGAATATTTGTTTCTTGAAGTAAATAAGACATAATAAAGTGCCAAATATCAACTAATTCAATATGAATATTACTTAAATCTATTGATGAATTGATATTTTTCCAGTGTTTCCAAGGAGTTGAATCTATAAGTTCAGCAACTTCCATATGTACACATCTAAGCCAATTTATATCTTTTCCGTGTTTATTAACTCTTAACTCCCAATTTTTACCATTAGTTGAATCATTCAATTTCTTTTGTAATTCAAACATCTCTTCAAGTTTTTCAGATAAAGCAGAAACCTCTTCCAAAAGATTTGCCAAAGGTAAACACTCTTCAATCATACTATCCAAAGCACTATTTGATGGTAAATCGTTTTCACCTTTTAACAAATGAATCACAAAAGATACAATATAAGGAACACTATCCTTTTCTTCCCACTCTAAAACCTCATTAAAAGAAACACCTACATAATCAGCAAACTCTTCAACTGAAAAAAAACCTAAAGTTTTAATACCCTCTTTAAACTCTCTATATAACAAAACTAAACTCCTAAAATAATTGGTAACTCAACAACAAATTTTGCACCATTTTCAATATTTTCAACATACAAATTTCCACCACTGTGTCTTTCAACAATGATTTTTGACATATATAAACCTATTCCTGTTCCATTTTTTTCATTTTTTGTAGAAAAATATGGTTCAAAAATCTTGTTTATAATATCTTCAGGTATTCCTCCTGCATTATCAGAAAACTCTATGTATAAAATAGACTCTTTTTCATAACTATAAACAGAAATCTCTCTGTTTTCAATTTTTCTTTCATTCATAGCATCACATGAATTTCTCATCAAATTTATAAAAACTTGTATTATCTCATTTAAATAAATTCCTATTTTTGAAGTTGACTCATTCTTGTAGTAAATATTTACATTATTTATCTTAAATAAATATTTTAAGAAATCAAAAGATTTTTCAACTGCATCTTTTATAAAAACAATCTCTTTTTGTTTATTTGGTTTGAAATAATCCCTAAAATCATCCACAGTCTTTGACATATAGTCAATTTGAGACATGGATTGTTCTGTAATTTTTTCAAGAACCTCATCTTTTATCTCACCATCTATTTGTTTTGATAAAAGCAATTTTTGAATACTCAAAGATAAAATTTGTAAAGGCTGTCTCCATTGATGAGCAATCATTGTTATCATTTCACCCATTGCAGCTAATTTCGACTTTTCAACCAATAAATCTTGTTGATTTTTTAATTCAACTTCATAGGTTACATCTTTCATGATTGCATTAAAATTTACTATTTTACCTTTATTATCAAAATTGGGATGTATAGTCAAATCTGCCCAAAAATCTTCACCATTTTTTTTCTTATTTATAATTCTTCCTTGCCAAACATTACCAGAGAGAATTGTTTTCCAAAGATTAAAAAAAGTCTCTTTAGGAGTTGCTGGATGTCTTAAAATTTTATGGTTTTTACCTACAAGTTCAAATGATTTATATCCTGAATTTTCACAAAAAGCAGTCGAAACACTAATAATTCTTCCACTAATATCAGTTTTTGAAATCATCACATATTTATCAACTATATCTATTGACTTATTTAAAGCACTCTCTATTTGTTCTATGGATTTTGAATAAATATCAAGCATATTTGAAAAATTCTCTTCAAAATAGAAATTTATTTTTTCAACTAAACTTAAATTCTGAATATTTAGTTTATAAGAGTAATCAATCAAAGAGTTCTTAAAAGAGTTACAGATTAAATATAACTCATTTACTCTGATATTTTGTTTTTTCAGATATTTAAGAAAATCAAGAATTTTATTCTTATCAAACAACTCTTCTTCATCTTTTATCAAACAAAGATAGTATTCAACCACACTAAAAGCATATCTTTTAATAAAAATATCTTCATTTATTCTATTTGATATAATATTTTTTATTGAAGGATAAGATACCCAGATTTTTACAATCTCTATCTTGTTTTTTTCAATATTATTTGCAAACTCTAATAGATTCATAAAACTACTGCTGAAATGTTTTTAAAGTGAAAAGTTTACAATTTTCACCGCTAGAATTTTTTACAACTACAGATGGAATATTAAAAGATTTAAAACCGTACGCTTTACAACCGTGAGGTTTATTTTGTTCCCAAGTTACAAAATAGTAACTACATTTTTGACAAACTATTCTATCAACCATCAAACCTCTACCTTACTTTGTATAGCTTTTGATAAAGATAGAATATCAACATTTTCCAAACTAACTCCTGTTGGAACACCTTGAGCTATTTTTGTAAATCTCAAATCTCTACCCTTTAATTTATCTTCTATGAAAAGAATAAAAGCATCATTTGCTATTGATGGAGTTATTGCAAATAAAACCATTTTTGTATCATTATCATCTACAAAATTATTTAAAGAATCAATAACATCCAAATCCAACTCTTCAATTACAAAATATTTACCATCAAACTGTTTTGATTCTTCAATCACAAAAATATCTTTTGCACTTTGAACAATACAAAGTTTTGAATTATCCCTTGAATCATCCAAACAAAACTCACAAATTTCATGTTCACTCATGGAGCCACATTTCTTGCATTTTCTTATGTTTCTTAGGGCATTTTCTATGCTATGTGCTATTTTTATACCACAATAATTATCATTCATAACTATGTGATAAGCAAGTCTTAGTGCTGATTTTTTTCCAATAGTTGGTAATGATTCAAATGCCTCAACCAACTCATAAAATTTTTCTAAACCTTTATTCATGGCTCGATTATATCAAAAATTTAATATTTTTTAGGTAGAATCGCCGCCTAAATTTATGATTATTTTTTATTAGGAGAGCTAAATTGACTGAAATAGATTACTACGAATTATTGGAAGTTAGCAAAACTGCTGATAAAGGGGAAATCAAAAAAGCTTATAGACAAATGGCTATGAAATATCACCCAGACAAAAACCCAGGAGATAATGAAGCAGAAGAGAAGTTTAAAGCTATAAATGAAGCTTATCAAGTATTAAGCGATGATGAAAAAAGATCAATCTATGATAGATATGGAAAAGCTGGTTTAGAAGGAAGAGGTTCTGGAAGAAGTAGCGGTTTTGGTGGATTTGAAGATTTAAATTCAGTATTTGAAGAGATGTTTGGAAGTGCTTTTGGTGGCGGTTCAAGACAAAGAAGACAAAGAAAAAGTTATAACTACAACTTAGATATGACTATACAAGTTAATTTAGAGTTTAACGAAGCTGTTTTTGGTTGTAAAAAAGAGATTAAATACAAATACAAAACTGCTTGTAAATCTTGTAAAGGAACTGGAGCAAAAGATGGTGTTTTAAAAACTTGTCCAACTTGTGGAGGACATGGTCAAATTCACTCAAGACAAGGTTTTATGACTTTTGCACAAACTTGTCCAAAATGTCAAGGAACAGGACAAGCAGTAGCTGAGAATTGTAAAAGTTGTAGTGGAAAAGGATATGATGAAGTTAATGAAAGCTTCAAAGTAGATATTCCAGAGGGTGTAAATGATGGAATGAGAATTAGAGTTTCAAATAAAGGAAGCATTGCACCTGATGGTTCAAGGGGAGATTTATATTTACAAATTTCTGTAAAAGATGATGCCCACTTTGTAAGACACGATGATGATATTTACTTAGAAGTTCCTATATTCTTTACTCAAGTAGCCCTTGGAGGAAAAATCAAAATATCAGGACTTAAAGGTGAACTTGAACTTGAAATTCCAAAAGGAACAAAAGATAAACAACAATTTACCTTTAGAGGTGAAGGTGTTAAATCTGTTCAAGGAAGAGGAAAAGGTAATTTGATTGTTCAAGTAAAAATAGAGTATCCAAAAGAGTTAAATAGTGAACAACAAGATTTATTGGAAAAATTACAAGAGAGCTTTGGAATAGAGAGTAAACCTCACGAATCTATATGTGATTCAATGCTTGATAAAGTTAAAAAGTGGTTTTCGTAAAAAAATGCTTAAATTAGCTGGATCAAAACTTTTTATAAATCATAAAGGTATATTTTTTAAGGAAGGTAAAAATGATAAATTTTTATACCTTCCTTTTTTAATTATGATAATAGAATCTATAAATCATCCTTACGAAAAAGATGTTAAATATAGTTTTAATTTAGATAAAAAGCTTTTAGATAGCCACTCTTTAGAAACAAAAATAAAAAATCTAATTCCAAATATAGAAGAGATTTTAAACAAAAATATAAATATTTATCAAAAAAATTTACATGATAAAAGATCTGAAATAAATGAAGATAAAACCCTTTTAGAGATTGAAAAAGAGATTTGGATAAAAAATCTTGATTTAATGGAAGATTATGAAATTCAAAGAGCAAAAAATAAAATTGTATATTTTTTATTGGTTGATTTAATCATTACAAAAATAAAAAAAGAGAAAATAAAAAAAATAGAACTGCCTTTTAATATGGAATTTTGCCATGTATTAAAAAGCATTAAAAATGAACTATCTAAAAATAAAATTTTATCAAAAGTGGAAGAAAAAGATTTAGAGTTAATTCTAAATATAAATATCTAATTACAATCCTCTTTTTTTGATAAAAATTTCAATTCACTACAAGAGAAACCAGCTTCTTTTCTAGCACTAAAATTTAAATCCATTTTTCTCTTCGTACTTCCAGGAAAAACCTCTTCAATAATTTTTAGATAAGTTGATTCATATTCTAATCCCAATCTATCACATTCGTATTTAAACCAAACATCACCTTTTTTTACATGATCAACTTCATCTTCTAAAATTACATTTAAAGCTTCTAGTAGTTTTTCATTGAAATCATCCCTATTTGAGTTGATTTTCTCCATAATTTTTGGGTTTTGGTCAAGTCCATTTGCCTCAAGGTATCTTGGAACAGCAGCCATTCTTTCTAAAAATTGAGGTGTTTTTTCCATAGCTTCAAAAAGATTTTTATGAACAGGAAAATCTCCATATTTTCCACCTAAGCCTTTTAGCAAATCTTCTAACATCAAAAAATGTCTTATCTCATCATCTGCAACTTCTAACCAATCTTTATAGTATTGTAATGGCATATCTTTAAACCTCAACGCTGCATCCAATGCTAAATCAATAGCAGAATATTCAATATGCAAAATAGTATGTACAAGATATTTTTTACCCTCTATTGATTTAAAATTTTTAATCGGAGGTAAAGCTGTTGGTTTAATTATTTCCAAAAAAGAAGAATAAGAGGGTTCTTTCAATTCACAAGGAATATAACTTTTTTCAAAGAAAAAATTATTGTTTAGAAACTCCCTATAAAAAATCTGGAATTTCTCAATTTTGTTTTTTGGACTATTTTCCAACAAAATTTTCTCAAGTTCCAAAAAATAATCCATTACTAACCTCCAAGTTGCTATAATCTAGGAAATTCTAACAAACTAAGGTTTAAAATGGATATAAAAGTTCATCCAATGGGTGATTATCAAACAAACTGTTACATCATAACAATCGATGATAAAGATATCGTTATTGACCCAGGTGTAAATGCTATAAATTGGATTATTAGAAATGCAAAAAATCCTATTGCTGTTTTAAATACCCATGGTCATTTTGATCATGTTTGGTCAAATAAACAAGTTCAAGAACATTTTAACATCAAACTTTACACACCAATAGATGATGAATTTATGCTAGAAAAAGACCCTTATGGGATGGGAATGACTCCTTCTACTCCTGATGTACTTGTAAAACCAGATGAAGAGATAGAGATATCAGGAATTAAAATAAAATTTCACCATTTCCCTGGTCATACCCCAGGATGTAGTGCAATTCAAATAAATGAACATCTTTTCACTGGAGATTTTATTTTTAGAGGAACTATTGGAAGATTTGACTTTCCAAATTCTGATGCCAAATTAATGAAACAAAGTATCAATAAAATACTTCAATGGAATAAAGATTTTCATATTTATCCAGGACATGGAGATAAAACTACTCTAAAAAGTGAACTTGATACTTTGAGACAATGGGAAAGATATATAAATTAAAGGATTTTGATGAGTCAGTTTTGTGAAAATGTAATGTACGAAAATGAAAAACTAAAAATTTTAGATGATTTGGAAAAAATTTATTTAACTATTTTTAATTACTTAAATAAAAATCAAGAGGTAAATTATCTTAAAATTTTAATCAAAGACAAGAATAAAATAACAGAATTATTTAAATCTTTTGATGGAGAAGAAAAAAATTATTGTACAAGATTAAATTTTTGCCAAAATAGTTCTACAGAGGTTTTATTCGAAATATTTTTTCTAACTGAAAATGAGAAAATTTTAATTGATAATAATTTGATAAATATAAAACTATGTTTACAAATCTTTTCACAATCACTTTATACAAAGTTTATGGAGATGTCTATCCATAAATTATCATTAATTGATCAAACAACAGGTCTTCATAATAGAAGATATTTAGACAATTATTCTACAAATTTTTTGAGTATTGCAAATAGAGAACAAAAGAAAATAGCATTTTTAAAAATAAATATAGATCAATTTAAAGCTGTAATTGATGAATTTAATTATTCTATAGGTGATTTAGTACTAAAATCACTAGCAAACTCTTTAAAAGAAAACATAAGAACCTCTGATTTACTAATAAAAATGTCAGAAGATGAATTTTTAGTTATTTTAATGAATATAGTTAATGAAGAAAATGCTACAATGGTAGCCACAAAATTGATAAATAATTTTGCAGATGAAAAAATTGTCGTTAATGAAGATACGAACCATACTTTATCTAAAACTATTTGTATAGGGATTTGTATGTTTCCAGATGATGCTTCAAATGTAGATGAACTTATTAGAAAATCTGATATTGCACTTTACGAAGCAAAAAACAGAGGTAGAAGCAAAGTATTTGTATATAATGATGATGATACAAATGCTATAAACTTTTTTTAGGGTCTTTTATGGAAAATAAAATTTTAAAACTTATCAAATCGTCTATTGTTTCTGATGAAAACTATAAGACTATTGTTAAAATATTCAAACTATATGAACAATTACAATATGCAACAAATTTAAAACACATGTCAGAGGACATTTTTGATTGGTTACATAGGGAATATAAAATAGATAATGTTGTTGTAGCTTTGTTTGATATAAACAAAAATAGTAGAGAAGAGATTTTTACAAAAGGTGAAGAGTTTTATTTAGATGATGATTACTCTTTCTTTTTTATAATAAATACCCATACAAGTTTAAATGCAACCGTATCTTTTAGTGCTACTTCAAAAGTTCACTATGAAATAATAAAAGATAATTATGATTCTATTGAAGCAGCATTTTTTCAAATTTCACCAATAGTTCAAAATGGTATTTTGAAGAAAAATTATGTGGAATCTTCATCTTTAGATTCTGTAACAAATGTTTACAATAGAAATTATTTAGTAGAAAATTTAACAAAACATTTAAGTTTATCAAAAAATAAATCTACTCAAATTTTTATGCTTATGATTGGAATTGATCATTTCAAAGCAGTAATTGACGAATTTAATTATGATATTGGAGACAAAGTATTAATTGAATTAGCAAAAGTAATACACTCAAATATTAGTCAATTTGATATGGTAGGAAGATTGAGTGGTGATGAATTTTTAGTTACGATTTTAAGTACTGAAGATGATACAGAAATCAATCAAATATGTAATAAAATCATTAATGATTTTGCAAATGTTGGAATTATAGTGGATGAAGAGACTAAACAAGTTTTGAAAAAAACAGTTTGCATTGGTTTTGATAAATATATAGTTAACTCTACTGCTTCTTTAAATGACACCATAAAAAATGCAGATATTGCACTTTATGAAGCAAAAAATAAAGGGAGAAGTCAATTATTTGATTTTTCTGATTTAAAAGAAGAAGATACTATAGATTTATTCTAAAGTATCTTTTTTGCCTTCGCATAGACTCTTTTTGGAGCAGGATATCCTTCAACTGTTTTAGTGTTATCATTTGGATCTAAAAAGTCCTCTAAACTTTGGTCAAAAGACCAAGGAGTTTTTCTTTGTTCTTCTTTTGTTGTCAAAACCACATCCAAAACTTCAAAATCTTCAAACCCTGCCCTTTCACACCAATTTTTTAATGCAGAAATTGTAGGTATAAAATAGATATTTGGTATTTTAGAATACCTTTTATTAGGTGTTAGACAAATCTCATCTTCTCCATCTATCATAAAAGTATCTATTAAAATTTCACCTTTTGAATTTAAACTCTTTGCCAAAGATTTCAAAGTTCCCACAGGATCACTTCTATGATACAAAACTCCTAACATAAAGATAAAATCAAATTTATGTTCATAAAATTCCAAATGCTCAACACCTAATTTTTCGTAAACAATATCTGATTTTACAAAATGATTAACAAATTCAAATTGATGTAATGTTAAAGGGGAAGGGTCAAAACCAACAAGTTTTTTAGGTTTGTCTTCTAACATTCTAAACATATAATAACCATTATTACAACCAACATCCGCTACTAATTTATCTTTTAGATTAAAATGTGGTCTTATAAGATTGTATTTAATGTTACTTTGCCATTCACTATCTATTTCTAAACCAAAAATATTAAAAGGACCCTTTCTCCAAGGAATCAATGATTTAGCGGCATTTTCCAAGATTTCAAACTCCTCTTTTGTCAAATCTTCTCTTTTACCAACACTAAACCAGTCCCCATATGAGATATCTAAATTCTCTTTTTCTATTTTGGAAATTCTACAAATCTGTTCATACCAAGGTTGAACATTTTTCCAATTTCTACACTCTTCTTTTTTATTTCTTAATTGTTCTATATTCATTTGGGAATTATAAATAAACTTCTCTTAAATAGCCTCTTTGAAATATGAAGAATTTTTCATATTTCATTAACTCAAAGTTTACAGTTTAATAGTATAATTCGCACCTTAATTCAATTATTAAAGGATTCTTTTTGAAATTATCAAACCTGTTGTTTTCATTTAAAACAACATTGATTTTATTAGTCCTACTTGGGATTGGAGCTGGATATGCTACATTTATAGAAAATGATTTTGGTACATCTTCAGCTAGAGTTTTGGTTTATAACAATATTTGGTATGAAACAATATTGGTTCTAACAACAATAAATCTAATAGGAATTATTTTTAAATTTAAAATGTGGAAAAACAAAGCTAGATTTATTTTTCATAGTTCATTTGTAGTAATTTTAATTGGTGCAGCAATAACAAGATATGTGGGTTATGAAGGAATTATGCAAATAGGAGAAGGAGAAACATCAAATAAAATGCTCTCTTTAGAACCTTATTTGCAAGTTACTATAAAAGATGGGGATAAAACTTACTATCAAGAGTATCAAAAGGAATTTACATCTTTATTAAAATCTTTAAATAACTTTTCCCATGAAATTAAATTTGGAGATAAAACACTTAATTTAAATTACAAAGATTATATGTTTGTGAAAAAAAATGGTGCTAAAATGGGACTTACTACTGTTGAAGTAGATTTAAATGGTCAAAAACAAGAGATAAGATTACCAGGACTTAGAGGTCAAGCACCAATTCCTAGAGATTTACAATTTGGAAATATTAGTGTTACACTAGCTTATGGTTCTAAAATATTAGAACTTCCATTTTCTATAAAATTAAATGATTTCCAACTTGAAAGATATCCTGGAAGTATGGCACCATCTTCTTATGCTTCTGAAGTTACAGTTATAAAAGAGGATAATACAAAATATGATTATAGAATATTTATGAATAATACTTTGAATGAAGGACATTTTTTATTTTTCCAAAGTTCATATTTTCCAGATGAAACAGGTACAGTATTATCTGTAAATAATGACCCTGGAAAATGGCCGACATATTTAGGATATTTTTTACTAACACTTGGATTATTAGTAAATTTCTTTGATAAAAAATCAAGATTTTGGAAACTTACTAGCTATGTAAAATCTAAAAATATTGCTTCATTTATTTTTGCAGCTATTGTTTTATCTTCAAGTTCTTCTTTATATGCTGAAACTACAACAACACAAAACAATCAAGCTAAAGCTGCTGTGGATTATTTGAATAACTTCAAAGAGAAATCAGCACCAACTGCAGAAATTTTTTCTAAACTTGTAACACAAAATATGGGTAGAATGAAACCTATCTCTTCTTTGAATTTAGAGATTGTTCAAAAAGTTAGTGGAAAATCATCATTGAATGAGTTAGGAAATATGAACTCTGACCAAATTGTATTAGGGATGCTT
Organism: Arcobacter sp.; assembly: GCA_037440805.1. Classification (GTDB taxonomy): domain Bacteria; phylum Campylobacterota; class Campylobacteria; order Campylobacterales; family Arcobacteraceae; genus Aliarcobacter. Next base: position 11,568 of record JBBITK010000032.1, read on the forward strand.
ACAAGACCTGATATTTGGAAAGATGTTAAAATGATAAAAATTCAGACTCCAAAACTAAAAAAATTCTTAGGAATTGAAGAGAGTAGAAAATATATATCTTTTTCTGAATTATTTAAAAATGGAAATTATGTTTTAGCAAAAGAGGCAGAAATGGCTTCTATGGCGAAACCTATTGACAGAGGAACTTATGAAAAAGATATTATAAGAATAGATGAGAGAGTAAATATTGTATATTCAGTTTTCAATGGAAGTCTATTTAATATTTTTCCAAGAGTACAAGATGGGCATAATCATGATGATAAAAACAAATGGTATTCTCCACTAGAAGCTATAGAAAAATTTGAAGGACAAAATAAAAATGCTGTTGAAACTTTGACAAGAGGTTTTATAACTTCTGTTGTTAGTGAAAATTGGAATGAAGCAAATAAATTTTTATCAATGATTGAGATGTACCAAGATAAAGTTGGAATGCATTTTGATAAATCAAAAATAGAAAATGAAATTTTATTTAACAAATTGGATATATTCTTCAAATTAACTCTTGCTTATATTCTATTTGGTTTAGTAATGTTAATTGTTGCATTTATTTGTGTTTTCAAACCAAGCTTCAAATCAAATAAGATTACAAATCTATTTTTTGCTGGTTTAGCTCTATTATTTGCAGTTCATACTTTTGGAATGGGATTTAGATGGATAATTTCAGGACATGCTCCTTGGTCTGATACTTATGAATCACTACTTTATATCTCTTGGTCTGCTGTATTCGCAGGGGTAATCTTCTTTAGAAAATCTCTATTAGCTTTAAGTGCTTCTGTTATTGTTGCTGGTATTTTTATGTTTACAGCTCACCTAACAGGTATTGATCCACAAATTACTAATTTAGTTCCTGTATTAAAATCATATTGGTTAACAATCCATGTTTCAATACTTACAGCTTCTTATGGTTTCTTTGGACTTAGTGCAATACTTGGATTTATGACTTTAATTATGTTTATATTTAGAAATAATCGTCCTCATATTGATGAAACTATCAAAAATATCTCTGCTGTAAATGAAATATCTCTAATTATTGGTCTTGCAGCAATTACAATAGGAAATTTCCTTGGTGGAGTTTGGGCAAATGAGTCTTGGGGTAGATATTGGGGATGGGATCCAAAGGAGACTTGGGCTTATGTATCAATAGTTGTTTATGCTTTAGTTATACATTTAAGATTTGTTAAAGCACTAAACAATCCATTTACTTTAGCAACAGCTTCTTTATTAGCCTTTAGTACAATATTAATGACTTATTTTGGAGTTAATTTCTATTTATCTGGAATGCACTCTTATGCAACGGGAGATCCTGTGCCTGTTCCTACTTGGGTTTATTATGTAGTTTCATTGGTATTTATCACAATATTACTTGCATTTAAAAACAGAAATTTAAAAGAAACAATATAATCTTATAACAATTTTATATAAATGGATAAAAGCTAAAATAGGCTTTTATCCAACTTTTATACACTTTTGTTTGTATTTAATAAAAAAAATATTATAATTCAAGCTTGTAAATTTTTTAGTAGGTAATATAAAAGTGAATAGTCAAGTATTAAGTAACATTATAAGATACACTAAAGATTTAAATCTACTATATGTAGAAGACAATCACCTAGTAAGATTCCAAACTATGAAAATGCTAAAATCATTTTTTGATAAAATTTCAGAAGCTAGCAATGGAAAAGAGGCTTTGGAACTATTCTGCCAAAATGATATAAAATTTGATTTAATAATTACTGATATAAAAATGCCCGTTATAGATGGACTATGTTTTATAGAATCCCTTAGAAAAAAAGATAAAAAAATACCTATATTGGTATTCTCTGCCTATGATGATAAAGAATATTTTATGAAAACCATAAATTTTGGAGTGGATGGATATATTCTAAAACCATACACAATTACCCAAATAGCAACTACTCTTTTGAATATAATTGAAAAATATGAGTTAAAAGAGTCAGAAAATAAATTAATTCAACTGGAAAATGATTACATTTGGCTTACTAAAGATAAAAAATTATCAAAAAATGGTAATATAATACGACTTACAAAAACAGAAACTATGCTCTTTGATTTTTTTATTAGTACTAATAGTACTGTAAAATCTTATGAAGAGATAGAAGATTATATTTATGGTTCTAAGGAAGATAGTATTAAAAAGATAAGAAATATTGTAAATAGGCTAAGACCTAAATTAGATTTTGAATTATTTGAAACTAACTATTCTTTTGGATATACATTAAAATACAAAACATTATAGATGATTTTTTTTAGATTATTTTTACTACAACTTATTATTATTACTGCACTTTTTTCAGAGAGTAAAATTACGCTAACTCCCGAAGAAAAAAATTTCTTAGATTCAGCACAACCTTTAAAATTTCATAATGAAACAAATTGGCCCCCTTACAATTTTAACGAAAATGGTGTCCCAAGAGGTTTTAGTATTGATTATATGAGACTTTTAGCCAAAAAACTGGATATAAAAATTGAATTTGTAAGCGGTTATACTTGGGATCAGTTTATGCAACTTTTAAAAGATGATAAGATTGATGCTATTATAAATATTGCGAAAAATAGTGAAAGAAGTGCTATTTATGATTTTACAGAGATATTCCACTCTGCTTCCAATGCAATTTATGTAAGAAAAGGTTATGAATACTTAGATTCCCTAAAAAAACTTGAAGGTAAAACTATTGTTATGCCAAAAGGTTTTTATGCCCAACAACATATTCAAAAATATTATCCAAATATAAAACAAATTTTAGTTGAAGATTCCCTAGAAGCTTTAAAAATATTATCATTGGGTAAAGCTGATGCTACCATTGATAAAAAAAATGTATTGGATTATATTATCTCAACTCAAAATATATCTGGAGTTTCTGTTAGTAACTATGTGGAAGATGAAAGAATGGTAAGTTTAATTAGAATTGCAACTTCTAAAAATAAGCCCTTATTAAATTCTATACTTATAAAAGCTCAACAATCTGTGAGCGAACAAGAACTTTTGGAACTAAAAAGAAAATGGTTTGGGGTAAATGAGATAAAAATTGATAAATCAAAATTTTTATCAAATGAAGAGAAAGAGTACTTATCAAATCATAAATACCTAAATATGTGTAGTATTACAAATATAAAACCTATTGAATTTACAGAAGACTTAAGAACAAAAGGTATTTCTGTAGATTTACTAAAAATAATTGAAGAGAAATTGGATATTGTTATTGTTGATAAAAAAGTTAGTTCCATCACACAGGCTCAAAATCTCCTAAAAAAAGGAGAGTGTGATATTGTTCCTACTATTTTAAGGGATAGTGATTTTAGAAATTATGCAAATCTTACAAAATCTCTATTTAGTTATAAAATGGCTATCGTTACCCAAAAAGGGAACTCGATAATTGAAAACCTTCAAGATGTTTCCAACAAATCTATGGCAAAAAAAGGTAACTCTGAATTTATAAAATTTATAAAATTCAACTATCCAAATATAAATATTCTTGAAACAAAAAATGATTATGAAACACTAGAAGCAGTAAATAGTAATAAAGTCTATTTTGCAATAGAACCTTTACCTGTAGTTTTATATTATATGTCAAAATATGCTTTAAATAATATGTTCATTTCTCAATATTTAGATATACCATTCACAGCAACCATTGCCGTATCAAAAAACAACCCTATTTTATTGAGTATCTTAAATAAATCAATAGAACAACTCAATGAAAATGACCAATTAAATGTTTTGAATAAATGGACAAATATTTCCATAAGTGAGCCTTTTGACTACTCTTTTTTGTGGCAAATAGGTATGGTTTTATTTATTATTATATTGATTATCTTTTATCGACAAATTACCCTAAAAAAACACAACGAAGAGTTAAAATTAGCTAACAATAAAATTGAAGAGAAAACAAAAGAGCTTGAGCTTTTAACTCAAAATCTGGAGTTTAGGGTAGAAGAAGAGATTAAGAAAAATGAAGAAAAAACTACCCAATTAATTCAACAATCAAGACTTGCCCAAATGGGAGAAATGTTATCTATGATTGCCCATCAATGGAGACAACCCCTAACAGCAATTTCAGCAACAGCAAACAATCTTTTATTAAAAACTATTCTTGATAAAAAAATTGAGAGTGATGAGTTGAAAAATGAACTTGAATTAATAAATGATTATTCCCAACATCTCTCTTTAACCATTGATGATTTTAGAAATTTTTTCAAAAGTGATAAGGAAAAAAATCTTTGTAGAATTGATTTGATTATAGAAAAATCTTTAAATATTATAAAAACTTCCATAGAAGCAAATGAGATTGAATTATCTACAAATTATATAAGTCAAAAAGAGTTAAATGTTTATGAAACAGAATTACAGCAAGTTATTTTAAATATATTAAAAAATGCAGAAGATGTTTTGATGGAAAAATCTTCATATAGATGTATAAAGATAAAAACCTATGAAAATAGTGAAAATGTATTTATTGAAATAAAAGATAATGGTGGTGGAATAAATCCCAATATTATTAACAAAATCTTTGACCCCTACTTCTCAACAAAAACTTCAAATGAAGGAACTGGTTTGGGATTATATATGAGTAAAACTATTATAAATGAACATCTAAATGGAACATTAAGTGTAAAAAATGATGAAAATGGTGCTGTATTTACCATAAGATTGCCTATAAAATAAAAAGGATTACTTTTGCCAAATAGTGAATTAAAAGAGCTAGCTATCTTTTCAAGAACTCTAAAAATCCTATTTATTGAGGATAATAAAGAGGTTAGAGAACAGATATTAAAACTTCTAAAAAATTTTTTCTTATATATTGATGTTGCAACTGATGGTTTAGAGGGTGAAATATTTTATGAGAAATTCCATAACCTAACAAATAAATATTATGATTTAGTAATCACAGATTTAAATCTCCCAAGAAAAAATGGCTCAGAAGTTATAAAAAGTATAAAACTTCAAAACAAAGAGCAACTTATTTTGATAATATCAGCCCATACAGAGATAGAAAAAATTGAAAACTTAAATAAGTTAGAAGTTTATGATTTTTTGCAAAAACCATTAAATTATATTAAATTTGTGGAAACTATGAAAAATATTATAAGAGATATAAAAGATAAAAAGGAAAATGATTTGTTATAATTCTCAAAAATTTTAAAGGATATTTGTGATAGATATAATAGAGATTTTCAAAGAGATAACTGCAATTCCTAGATGTTCAGGAACTCATCAACCATTTATAAACTATATAAAAAATATTTCTCAAAAATTTGGCTATTTATGCTTAGTAGATGAAACAAATAATATTCTATGTAAAAAGCCAAATTCAACTGCTAAATTAGCTTTCCAATCACACTACGATATTGTTTGTTTAAGTGATAATTGCGTACCAAAAATTGTTCAAAATGGAGATATTCTATCTGCACTTGATTCAACCCTTGGAAGTGATAATGGAATGGGTTGTGTATATATGATAGGTTTAATGAGCGAAGGTTATGATGGGGAGTTTTTGTTTACAAGTGATGAAGAGATAGGACTTATTGGTGCAAATAACCTAAATTTAGAACTAAATGCCCCTTATATGTTAAATCTTGACAGTGAAGAAGAAGGAGAAATTTGTATTGGTTGTGCGGGAGGAGTTGATATTTTTGGAACAAACTCAAATAAAAAAATAGTTCCAAATGTAGATAATCTTGATTTATATGAGATAAGCATATCAAAACTTCAAGGTGGACATAGTGGAGTTGATATTGATAAAAATATTCCAAATGGTATAAAACTAATAGCAAAAACCATAAAAGAGTGTAAAGGAAAACTTCTTGATATAAATGGAGGAGAGAGAATCAACTCAATTCCAGTAAATGTAAAAGCTATAATTGCCACTTCAACACCGCCAACTTCAAGCCATGAATTTATGAAAATAGAAAAAATAGAGGCAAAATCTGAACATTTAAATATCTATGATGACAAAATTATAGATTTTATTTATGATTTTCAAAATGGTGTAAGAGCTATGAATAGTGAGTTAAATGTGGTTCAAACTTCTATAAATCTAGCCATCATAAAAACAGGAATAGATGAAATAAAAATAGAGTTAAGTGGTAGGTCTATGGATAATGATGATTTAAAAAATCTAAAAAATGAAACTATAGAGATTCTAAAAAACTATGGTTTTGAAGTTTCAACAAATGGAAAATATCCAGCTTGGAAGCCAGATATCAATGAATTTACAAAAAAAGTTTTGGAAATATACAAAGAGTTCAACCCAAATGCCTCTTTGGAAGCAATTCACGCTGGACTTGAATGTGCAATTTTCAAAGATAAATTTCCAAATATAAAAGTAGCTTCTATTGGACCAACAATAAACTTCCCCCACTCTAAAAAAGAGCAAATTTCTATAACTTCAGCTTTAAATGTTTATGAAATTGTAAAAAAAATAGCCAAAGAGACACAAAAGCTATAAAATTATTTTCATTATCTAATTATTATTAGTGTATAGAATATAGACAACTCTTATAAAAAATAGCTTTAAAAGCTATTTTTATACAATTTATTTGGGAAAATCTACAAAAAAATATGTAAATTTTACAATTTTTCATATACATTTTAAAAGTAACTTTAATTATTAAGTTGTTAAGATAATATTATTTTCTAAAGGACTTGAATGAATAACTACTCAATCTCGACAAAATTGAATATATTTGTAGTAATTGGACTCTTTTTTATGGTTGCAATAACTACACTTTTTGTTTACTCTTTTTCAAAATCTGCATTATTAAATGCTCAATTTGAAAAACTAGAGGTGGCGAAAACTTCTAAAAAAGAAGAAATTGCAAGTTACTTAAAAAGCTTAGAGGGATTGTTAGTTTCAACTGCAAACAACAAAACAACAAAAGATGCTTTTGTTGCCTTTGAAGAGTCATTTTCTCTATTTAGCAAAGAAGTTGCATTGGATGAAGTAGAACTAAAAAGTCAACTAAAAAATGACTTTGCTTCAAACTATTTGAGTGAAGTAAATTATGACATTCCAAATGTTCCACAAAAGAGAGAAGTTGGAGAGTATATTCCAAAGAATATAAATGGAGCAATAGCTCAGTATTTATTCATAACCAAGAACGAACATCCTGTTGGACAAAAAAATAAACTCATCTATGATGAAAAATATTCAAACTCTTCATATATGAAAAATCACAAAATTTTCCATAGAAGTTTTGATGAAACGCTAAGTCAGTTTTCCCTTTATGATATCTTTTTGGTGGATTTAAAAGGTAATGTAATCTATACAGATTTTAAAGAAAAAGATTTTGCTACAAATCTAATCAATGGTGTTTACGCAGATAGTGGATTGGCAGAAGCTTACAAAAAGGCATTATCACTTTCTGAAGGAAATGTAGCTTTTTCAGATTTCAAACCTTACGAGCCAAGTTATAACTTACCAGCTTCATTTATAGGGACACCAATTTTCATAGATGGAGAAAAGAAGGGAGTTTTAATCTTCCAAATGCCTATTGATAAAATAAACTCTATTATGAGTTTCAATGGAGAGTACGAAGAGGCTGGTCTTGGACAATCTGGAGAGGTTTATTTGGTTGGTAATGATTATAAGATGAGAAATAACTCAAGATTTACAGCTGACATAGAAAACCCTTTAATAAAAAAACTAAAAACTACCATTGGTATTTTAGAAATAAAAACCATATCTACAAATAGTATTTTCACTTCAAAACTCTCTGGACATGGAGTAATTGATGATTATAGAAATGTTCCTGTTTTAAGCTCTTATGACATAGTAACTATCTTTGATACAAAATGGGGAATTATTGCTGAAAAAGATTTAGATGAAGCGATGATTGATGTTAATGAAATTAGAAATTATCTAATACTTGTGGGTGTAATAACTGCTCTAGTAACAGCTATCATTTTCTTATTTGTTATAAAAAGAATCGTAATAAGACCTTTAGATACACTAAATGAGGGTGTTTTAACTCTTATAAACGAAAGAGATGCTAACTCAAAAATAGCTGTTAAATCAAATGATGAAATAGGAGCAATTTCAAAAAATTTCAACCTCTATTTGGATACCATAAACAAAGATTTAGCAAAAGATTTAGTAGCTATTGATGAAGCTAGAAAGATTATGGGTAAAGTATCTTATGGATTATTTAATGACAGAATAAAATCAAATGGTTCTTCTCAAGCTGTTAATTCAATGATTATTTCAATCAACAATATGCTTGATTCAACTCAAAAAAATGTAAATGTTGTATCTGATACTTTGGTACAAATCTCAAATGCAAAATATGATTATGAGGTTCCAAGATTACAAAATGTTACAGGTGTAATTGCAGCTATTTTAGATGGAGTTAGGGTTGCACAATCCACAATAAATGAAGTTATGGCTTTAATAGACAATGCAAATAAAGATTTAACTCTTAGTGCTGAGAGTCTATCTATTGCATCACATGATTTAAGTGTATCTGCAAATGAGCAAGCAGCAGCCCTTGAAGAGACAGCAGCAGCGGTTGAAGAGGTAACTTCAACAATAGAAGCTACAACTCAAAATGCACTAAAAATGAGTTCTTATGCACAAAATGTTACAAAATCTTCTCAAGTAGGTATTGATTTAGCAAACAAAACTTCAAAATCTATGGATGAAATAAATGAACAAGTAACAGCTATTAATGAAGCTATTTCTGTAATTGACCAAATAGCTTTCCAAACAAATATTCTTTCACTAAATGCAGCTGTTGAAGCAGCAACTGCTGGAGAGGCTGGAAAAGGATTTGCGGTTGTTGCACAAGAGGTTAGAAATCTTGCAGCAAGAAGTGCAGAAGCAGCAAAAGAGATAAAAGATTTGGTTACAAACGCAACAACAAAAGCTAAAGAAGGAAAAGATATCTCTTCAATGATGATTGAAGGATTTAGGGATTTAACAGAAAATATAAATACAACTATTGGATTAATAGATGATGTTGCAAATGCTACAAAAGAGCAACAAGAAGCTATGAATCAAATAAATGACACAATAACTTCTCTTGATAGGGAAACACAAAAAAATGCTGCTGCAGCAAATACAATTAGTGATATGTCAAACCAAACTAAAAATCTAGCTCTTCAACTACAAGCAGCTGTTGATAGAACAAGTTTCTCAAAAGATGCAAAAGATAGAGTTTGTGATGCAAATATGATTTTTGATTTAAATAAATTGAAATCAGACCATATAAACTTCAAAACTACTAACTTTAAATCTTGTGGTCCAGGGAAAAAATTTGGGGTAAAAAAACCAACAGAGTGTGATATGGGTAAATGGATTTTGGCAAATGAAGGAACAGAGTTATCAAAAACTCCAACTTGGGAAAAATTGAAAAAAGAGCATAATTTAGTTCATCATATGGTTCAAGATGTTGTTGATTTATATGCAGATGGGTATGAAAATGGTCAGATTATCTCTGTTACAGAAAATCTTGAGATACATATGACAGAAGTATTCAAAACTTTGGATGAATTAAAATTTGTAAATTGTCAAATTCAAGCTAAAAATCAAGGAGTTAATTGATGGAAACTTTCTTAAATGATGATGCTTTTTTGGTTAGTGAAACCGATGCAAAAGGTACTATTTTATTTGCAAATGAAGAGTTTTGTAAAATTGCAGAGTATTCAGTAGAAGAGTTAATAGGCAAACCTCACAATCTAATTAGACATCCTGATATGCCAAAAGCTGCCTTTGAGGATTTATGGAAAACAGTAAACACAGGTCAAGTTTGGCAAGGTTTTGTAAAAAATAAAACAAGAAGTGGCGGGTTTTATTGGGTTTTTGCTACGGTTTATCCATACAAAAATGAACAAGGTCAACAATGCTTTATGTCTATAAGAAGAAAGCCTTCAAGGGAAGATGTTGATAAACACGATAGACTTTATAAAACTATGAGATAAAATCTCACAGTTTTATAGTTGGCTTATTTTTTATTTTAAACTTACTGTTTTTTAGTTTTTCTACTAAATTATATATCTTTTAAAACTATCTAAATCTTTGATTTGAATTTGTATCATTATATAATTCATTCATATTTTTAGCTCTAACTTGATTTTTTCCATCAAATTCTTTGGCATTGGCATTAGTAACAACCAATTTAGAGATA
>JBBITK010000033.1:0-4733 GCA_037440805.1 Arcobacter sp.
TTGGATTCTAAGAATTTGCATGCACTTTTAGAAGATATAAATTACGCTTCAATAAGCATGAAAAGATTAATTACAAATCTTTTAGATAGTACAAGATTATCCAATAAAAATTTTGATTTAAAACTTGAATGGTGTGATTTTGAAGATATTATTGGTGTCGCTCTTGAAGAGTTTTCTCAAAAACAAGTAGATGAACTTTTAAAAATAAAAATAGATGAAATGAGCCTTTATTGGGGAGACAATACCTTACTTACTCAACTTATGATAAATCTATTAGACAATGCTTTTAAATATTCAAAAGAGAATACTTCTATAAATTTAACAATAATAAATTTGAATAATTTTATAAAAATAGATATTTACAATCAAAGTGATTATATTGATGGTAAAAAATTAAAAAATATTTTTGATAAATTTTATAGACTTGAAGATACAAATGATATTTCAGGAAGTGGCATAGGTCTTGCAATTTGTAAAAGTATAGTAAAACTACATAGTGGAGAGATAAAAGCAACTCAAAAAGATAATCAAATGAATATTGAAATATTACTTCCTATAATAAAAAAGGCTCAACTTTCATGAAAAAATTAATTCAAATAATAGAAGACGATTTATCAGTAAAAAAACTTCTCGAAATTACTTTTAAAGAGTATGATTTTGATTTTATATCTTGCGAAAACAAAAAAAATGCAATGATTACTTTTTTAAGTCATAATCCTAATTTAATAATCATAGATTTAGGTTTACCCGATGGAGATGGAAAAGATTTTATAAAACAAATAAGAGAAATCTCTAAAATCCCCATTATTGTATTAAGTGCAAGATATGATGAAAATGAAATAATAAAAGCTTTAGATTTTGGAGCAGATGATTATATAACAAAGCCTTTTTCTGTAAATGAACTACTTGCAAGAATTAGAGTAAATTTAAGAAGAAAAATAAATGAAGAAATAATCTCAGATAAAATCATTTTTCAAGATATAGAACTAAATCTTATCTCTAGAGATATTATCTTTAAAAATGAAAAATTAAAATTAACTCCTATAGAGTATGAACTTCTAAAATATCTTATTTTAAATGCAAATAAAACTCTAACTCACAGACAAATTTTACAAGAAGTTTGGGGAATAGGTTATCAAAATGAGATGCCATATCTTAGAACTTATGTAAACACATTAAGAAAAAAAATAGAAGAAAACAGTACAAGACCAACTTATATAAAAACTATTTCAGGTGTAGGTTATAGATTTTCTTGTGATAAAATAGAAGATAAATAATGAGTTATAAATATGTTCGTTCCATTTTTTTGGGATATGTTTTTATTATCTTTTTGGGGGCTTTTATTTTATCTATGCCCTTTTGTCACATTGGAGAGCTAAAATTTATAGATGCTTTTTTCACCTCAACTTCTGCAACTTGTGTAACAGGTCTTATTGTTGTAAGTACGAGTGAAAACTTCACCTTTTGGGGAGAATTTGTCATACTTGGACTTATTCAAATAGGTGGAATTGGATATATGTCTTTAGTTATCATTTTTTTCTTAGTAATCAAAGATAAAATCCAATTTGAAGCAAAACGAGCTACACAATTTTCCATGGATTCTCCAAGTTTACATGTGGGTACTTTTGTAAAAAAGATAGTTTTAATAGTAGTAATATGCGAAGTTTTAGGAGCTATTTTATTAACATATAAATTTAACCAAAAATTTCCATTTTTAGAAGCTTTATGGTATGGAATTTTTCACAGTATTAGTGCTTTTAATAATGCTGGTTTTTCACTATTTACAGATAGTCTTATATCTTACAACAATAATCTTTTGATACTTACAACTATTTGCTTTTTAATAATTATTGGTGGAATTGGATATTTTGTAATTTTAGAGATATATGAACATAAAAAATATTCAAATAGAATATCCATACATTCAAGAATTGTTGTTTTAGGAACTATTTTTTTAATTATTTCTGGAATGATTTTATTTGGAACTATAGAGTGGAGTAATCCTAAAAACTTAGGAAGTATGACAACTTATGAAAAAATACTAAATCTATTTTTTCTATCTGTAAACTTTAGAACAGCTGGATTTAATAGTATAGATTTAGCCTCTCTAAAAGATAGCTCTCTGTTTTTTTCAACTTTATACATGATGATTGGAGCTGGTCAGGGAGGAACTGCTGGGGGAATGAGAATAACAACTGTCGTTGTTTTAGTAATACTTGTATATTTTGTCCTTAAACAAACAAATCAACAACCCCATATTTTCAAAAGAACCATTGACCAAAAAATCATCAACAAAGCCACAGCTATAATTATGTTCTCATCGGCTTTTGTAATGTTTGTAACCCTACTTTTAGTTGAAACTCAAAATTTTCCATTTTTAAAAATACTTTTTGAAGTAGTCTCTGCTTTTAATACTGTTGGTGTTTCAACTGGAGATGGAGGTATTTTGAGTCTTTCAAAAAACTTTAATGATTTTGGGAAAAGCTTAATCATAATTACTATGATAGCGGGAAGATTAGGTGTTTTTGCCTTTGGTTTACTTTTAGTTGGAAGTGCAAAAACAACACATTTTAAATACCCAATGGGAAGGATAATAGTATGAAAATAAAACCAAAAGCAATAGCAGTTATTGGACTTGGAAAATTTGGATTTTATATTGCAAAGAGTCTATCAAAACTTGATATAACTGTAATTGCTGTTGATAGTGATGAGCAAAAAGTTCAAGAAATAAGCCAATATGTGGAAAATGCTTTTATTTTAAATAGTACAAGTAAAACGGCTCTTGAGGAGGTTGGTGTTTACAATCTTGATACTGTAATTGTAAGTATTGGAGAAAATATTGAAGCTAGTATTTTAACTGTTATGGCTCTAAAAGATTTAAACAACAAAAATATTATTGCAAAAGCTATAAATCCAACACATGGACAAATATTGACAAAATTGGGAGCTTACAAAGTTATCTATCCAGAAGAGATAGCTGGAAAAATCCTCTTAAAACAACTAATTGAAAATGTAAAAGTTGAAGAGATAGATGTTTGTGAAGATTTAAAAATGGTAAAAGTTATTGCTGATGATATTATTATAGATAGAACCATTAGAAATATAGAACTTATGAATCACTATTTAAAGGTTATTTCAATAAAAAATGAATATGGTTGGGAAATAAATATAAATCCAGAATACATAGTAAAAGAAAATGATTTGTTAGTATTTTTAGGAAAATCTCAAAATATCTATGAACTCCAAAAAATATTCATTTAAAAGAATATTTAAACTCATATCTCTCTTTCATAGACTCATTTCCAATAAGTCCACCTTGATGAATATATAAGTATTTAAAATTGCTGTTTTCACTATTTTTTACATAATCTTCAAAAACCAACCAACCTAAACTATCATAAAGTAAATCAAACTCTATATTTGTTTGAAGCAATAAATCTTTATAAATTTCATAAAACTCTTTGTAAAGTTTCCCAAAATGGTACTTCTTTTTTCTTTGTAAAATTGTAGGAAAATTCTCTTTTTCAAGCTCTTCAAACTGCTTTTGTAAATACTCCTCATCGCCCACACAAGCACAAGTTATTACCTCAAAAGGCAAATATTTTTGCAGATACAAAGCTGTTGTTCCTGTACCACTTGGTAAAAAAACTTTTAGATTCTTTATATTGTTTGTTTTTGCCCACTCTTTTATCTCATTTGCCAAAATTTCAAGCCCAAAACAAGCCTCTTTTAAAGCTCCACCCTCTTTTATAAAAAGTGTATCTTCACCAAAATTTTCAGGAGTTTGTAACTCAAAAATATTCATCCCATTTTCTAAGGCATATTTGTAATTTCCAACGGGATTTTCCTTTAAAAAAGATGCTATATGCTCCACATAATAGTCAAATCTCCATCCTTTTAGTTTGCATAAAACACTCAAAGAGTACATAGCATTGGACTGAGCAGAACCATAAGAAACAACTCTTTTTATATTTGGAAAGTTATTTTTTAAGAAATAATAAAACTTTCTAGCCTTGTTTCCAGAAAAATCTTTGTGAAGTAAATCATCTCGTTTTACAAAATATTCTTGATTGTTGAAATTTATCTTTTCTATTGGTGAGTTTGTATATATCATGGCTATATTCTACCATTTTATCAACTAAAGTTTTGTACAATACGCCAAAAATTACAAAGGGTTATGATGAATTTGATGGAGTATATAGACAAGGGTGGAATAATAGTTTATATTTTGATTTTAATGAACATAGTAGGTTTTGCAATTATCATTTGGAAGTTTTTAACTCTACCAAGAAAAAGAGTAATTATCGAAAATATCAAAAATAAAATAGATAACTCTTCATCTATTTTTTCTCAAATAGAGTATGAAGTAAAAAAACTAGAATCTGGTCTTACATATATAAAAAATATCGCAACTATCGCTCCTTTATTGGGACTTTTGGGAACAGTTATTGGGGTTTATCAATCATTTGAGGCTATGACAAAAAATGGTTTGGGAGACCCAACAATATTTAGTAATGGAATATCTGTTGCTCTTATTACAACTATTGCTGGACTTATTGTAGCTATTCCACACCATATTGCCTATAATCATTTTATAGCGATGATTGACACTATTGAGTTAAAAGCTAAAAAAGTAATTGGCGAATTTTGATGAAAAGAAGAGAATCTTTAGGATTAGATTTAACCCCTGTAATTGATGTGGTTTTTATTCTTCTTATCTTTTTTATTGTTAC
>JBBITK010000033.1:4743-21436 GCA_037440805.1 Arcobacter sp.
AAGTGTATTCAAAAAAGAGGAGTTGGCTCTGATTTTGGATTTACCAAGTTCAAATGCAAAAGAGATGAAAGTAGAAAAAGAGCAAATTTTTATTGAATTATCCAAAGAAAAACTTGCAATAAAAGGGATTGAAGTATCTTTTGAATCTTTGGAAAATAATCTTCAAGAGGTAAAAGATAAAGAGAAACCAATTATTGTAAGAATTGATAAAGAAGTGCCTTATGAAAGAGTTGTAAAAGTTTTGGATTTACTACAAAAATATAGCCTTACAAATCTAGCTTTAGTAACAAATGAGGAGAAGAAGTAACTTCTTCTTTTATACCAAAAAAATCAATAATTTCTCATATTAATTTTTTAAAATAGGATAAAATAATTTATGGAATTAATTGATACAAAAAACATAAAAATCTTAGTTGTTGAAGATGATGAGATAGCACGAGAGAATGAAATAGAGTATTTGCAAGACTATTTTGAAAATATCTATGAAGCAAAAGATGCTATTGAAGCTTTAAAAATCTACGAACAAATACAACCCTCTATCATAATAACAGATATTCAAATGCCAAAACTAAATGGCTTGGAATTTGTACAAAGAATCAGAGAAAAAAATGAAGAAGTTCAAATCATAATATTAACAGCCTTTTGTGATAAAGAGTATTTGTTAAAAGCTATTGAGCTTAAACTTGTAAAATATCTTGTAAAACCAATAAATGAAAAGGAATTTTACAAGGCTTTGCAAACTTGTGTAAATAACCTACAAAATAGAAAATCAAATATTATAAATCTGGGTTCAAATCTGATTTTTGATATGTACAATCTTACTTTAGTGCAAAATGAAGAGATAATCAAACTAAGAACAAAAGAGATTGATTTTTTATATCTTTTACTAAAAAATAAAGACAGATATGTAACTTATGTTGAAATTGAAAATTATGTTTGGCGTGATGATTTTATGACAAAAGATGCTTTAAAAACATTGGTTAAAAATCTAAAGAAGAAAATACCAAGTGATTTGATAATAAATCTAACTGGAACAGGTTATAAAATTGGTATTTGATAACAATATTTTTTACTATGGTATTACCATAGGAATAGTTTTGATGACTATTTTATACACTTTTATAAGATACATTTACTCCAAAGAGACTTTTTATATTTCCTATTGCTTAATGCAAATTTTCTCACTTTTTTATATAGTTTTATATGGAAATTTATTTGAAGTTACTAAAATCTATCTAGAAATTTCTCTTGTTTTAGCAACCATTAGTGCAGTGATTTTTTCTATCAATTATTTTGATGGAAGATTTTTACCAAAAATTGAGAACTTCAAACAGCTTTTAGTAAACACACTATTTGTAAATATAGTTATATTAACCTCATTTTATCACTATACTTTATTTGAATATTTACCCTATACGGTAGTCTATTCGATTCTGTTTTTTTCAATAATATTTAATATAAAAGGTGGATTTAAACAAACATTTATTTATGTTATTGGTTGGTCTATATTTTGCTTTTTACTCTTTGTATTTGATTTTAGAAGTTACTATATTCAGAGTGGATTTACGGATATTGTTCTAGTAGCATTTGCAATAGAAGCTATACTTTTTACAATATCTCTTTCATATAAATATACCAATTTAAAAGATGAAAAAACAGAGTATGAAAATATGCTTTTTCAACAATCAAAGCTGGCAAAATCTGGAGAGATGATAGCAAATATAACCCATCAATTTAGACAACCTCTAAATAATTTATCCTATATTTTGCTAAATCTAAAAAAAAGATATGACAAAGAAAGCCTTGAAAAAGAGTATTTTGACAAAAAAATAAATCAGGCAAATGAGCAAATAGAATATTTATCAAAAACAATAAATGATTTTAAGGAGTTCTATTTTCCCGAAAAAAATAGAGAGATTTTTTTGATAAAAGATAGTATTGAAAATGCTTTATCTATAATCTGGGCTGATTTAAAAAAGCATAATATTGAATGTAATACTACTTTTAATACCTTTGAAGATATAAAAATATTTGGTATTAAAAATGAACTATCTCAAGTTATATTAGCCCTTTTATCAAATAGTATAGATGCTTTAAAAGATATGGAAAAGCCAATTATAAATATAGAAATCTCTACAAATGGTGCTGAAGTTATTATCAATTTAAGTGATAATGGAAAAGGTATTCCAAACCAAATCATAAAAAATATATTTGATGCTTATTACACCACAAAACAAAGTGGTACAGGACTTGGATTATATTTGGTAAAGCAGATTATTGAAAAAAGTTTTGAGGGAAAAATAGAGGTTAAAAATCTAAAAGAGGGGTGTTGTTTCTCCCTCTTTATAGAAAAGGCTATTTAAATAAAGAGTTCTTTGGATAGATAAAAGAGACCTCTTTTATAAGCTCTTTTTTGGGTTCATCTATCACAAAAATCTTAACTTTTATACTCAAAGGCGTATCTTTCATATCTGATATAAAGACTCTTTGTTTAGTTTTGATTTTGATGATTTTTTTAACTCTTTGGTTTGGTTTTAATTCAAAAGAACTAAATCTATCAATTTCAAAATTTTGATTATCCACTACTTCTATAAAATACTTTTGTACTATATTTTCTCTATTTTGAATACTGAAAATATAGTTATTTACAACACTATTATCATCTTTGATTTTATATAACTCCGTTGTTTTATTGACATTTACTATGAAATATTGTTTATCAACCATTGTACTAATAGCAAAAATCAAAGTTATAAACAGAGTTATAAAATAGGCTATATTTCTTTTTGTCCAAATGGATTTTTTCTCTTTCTTTATTACCTTGTTTGTACTTCCCCAAACTATTAGATTCTCTTTGTTTAGTTTTGTCATGACTGTATTGCAAGCATCACTACACTCCAAACAATTTATACACTCAACTTGTAATCCCCTTCTAATATCAATATTGGTTGGACAAACTCTCACACAAGCTTCACAAGAAACACAATCATTTACCCTATTTGTATCATAAACAATTTGCTTTGTATCATCATCGTATAAAACCGATTGTATTCTTGAGTATGGGCAAATATACATACAAAAATTCTCTTTCATAAATACAATATCATAAAATAAAAATGTAGCAATACTAAGTATAAATATAATCAAAAAAGTGTGATTTAATGGTTCTTGGATATAAACAAAAAAATCTTCAGGAGGTACAAAATACCACATAAAATTTGAAGCAATAATAAGTGTAATAATAGCCCACAAAAATAGAGCTATATATTTTTTTAATTGATTACCTTTTTTTGAGTAGTCTATATCTTTTTGTTTGTTTTTGATTCTTCTTAAATCTAAAATTGTACTTTCTATTAAATCTCTATATATAACTCTAAAAATCGTTTGAGGACATGCCCAACCACACCAAACTCTACCAAACATAGAAGTTAGAGCAAATATCCCAATAAACAAAAACATCAATAAAAATGGCATAACAAAAAGCTCATTTACATCAAATGAAAATCCTAAAAAATGAAATTCTAACTTTTCAAATGATAATAGAAGTATATGATTTCCATTTATTGTGATAAATGGCAAACCCATTATAAAAAGTGTAATTAAGATATAACCAATATATCTTTTTTTTGTGTAACCCATAAGTTCTCCTTTTAATTTGAGAAATTATGAGTTTTTTTAGTGTTCTTTTGGTGGTATTATTTTTTTTCTTCTTCTAAAAGTTGTCTGTACTCTTCATCAGTAAAAATTCTTGATTTTGTGATAAATTGATAACCCAAATCAATCTCCAAAGAAAAGGAGTTTCCAAAAGCACTCTTCTCCTCTTTAACATCAATAGTTACAAATGAGTGTTTAAAATATTCAAATTGGTCTTTGTCTATAAAAAACTCACAACCACAAATTTCTCCCATTTTTACATTGCGACTTGGCACATAAAAATCACCCTTTTCATAACACATAGGTGCTGTTCCATCGCAACATCCACCACTTTGATTAAAAACCAATTCCCCATGCAAAGCTTTTAGTTTTTCTATAACTTCTGCAGCTTTTGGTGTAACATCTAATCTTTTCATTTGTAGCTCCTAATTTAAATTTTTAAACAAAAAAAGCCCATAGAGGAGAACTCCTATGGGCTTTGGATAGAAACTTTGTTGACTTTTTCTAGTAAATCCTAGAAGAATCCTAATTTGTTTTTGTTGTATGAAGTTAAAATATTTTTTGTATGTCTGTATGAATTTAACATCATCATATGTGTCTCTCTTCCGATACCTGATTTTTTGTATCCTCCAAATGAAGCGTGTGATGGATATAAGTGGTAACAATTTACCCATACTCTTCCTGCTTCTATTCCTCTACTCATTCTGTGTAATTGGTGAGCATCTCTTGACCATACACCTGAACCTAATCCATAGATTGTATCATTTGCAATAGCTAATGCTTCTGCTTCATCTTTAAATGTTGTAACTGCAAGAACTGGTCCAAAAATCTCTTCTTGGAAGATTCTCATTTTATTGTGACCTTTGAATAGTGTTGGTTTGATATAGAATCCATTTGGATTAGTTTCAGACTCTAACACATCTCCACCAATTAAACACTCAGCACCTTCTGCTTTACCAATATTGATGTACTCCATAATTTTCTCTTTTTGGTTAAGTGAACATTGAGCACCCATCATATTTTCAGTATCTAAAGGATTTCCTAATTTAATAGATGCTACTCTTTCTAATACTCTTTTCATAAATGGTTCATAGATTGATTCTTGGATTAATGCTCTTGAAGGACAAGTACAAACCTCTCCACTATTAAATGCAAATAACACTAAACCTTCTATTGCTTTGTCAAAGAACTCATCATCAGCATCCATAATTGATTCAAAGAAGATATTTGGAGATTTTCCACCAAGTTCTAATGTTGAAGGGATGATATTTTCTGTTGCATATTGCATAATTAATTGACCAGTTGTAGTCTCACCTGTGAATCCAACTTTTTTGATATCAGGATGAGTTGATAAATATTTACCTATTTTTCCACCTGCACCATTGATAATATTAACAGTTCCAGCTGGTAAAACACTTTGGATTGTTTCCATTAATAATAAAATTGACATAGGAGTTGCACTTGCTGGTTTCATAACGATACAGTTTCCAGCAGCTAATGCAGGTGCTAATTTCCAAGCAGCCATTAAAAGTGGGAAATTCCAAGGAATAATTTGAGCAACAACTCCGTATGGCTCATAAACTTCTTGAGAGATTGTATTTTCATCTAAATCTGAAACTGTTCCTGATTCTGCTCTAATAACTGATGCAAAATATCTGAAGTGATCAACAACTAAAGGTACATCTGCATTTAATGTTTCTCTTATTGTTTTACCATTATCTAAAGTTTCTGCAATAGCTAAAGCTTCTAAATTAGCTTCAATAGCATCTGCAACTTTATTTAACATTGTACTTCTTTCTACTATTGAAGTGTGCTTAAAACTTTCAAACGCTTTTTTAGCAGCTTGAATTGCTAACTCTACATCTTCTTCATTTGATCTTGGGATTCTTGTTAAAAGTTTTCCATCAACAGGAGAGATATTATCAAAGTACTCACCACTTTTTGGAGCAACCCATTCTCCACCTATAAAATTCTCATATTGTGCTTTGTATGTTGGTCTTGCATAAATCATTTTTCATCCTTTATTTTTTTATTTTCGAAGAAAAGCTCTTGGAAAAAGAGTTGTTTTTTTCTTCCGTTGATGAAATCTTACAAGAGAATTATAGCGTGAATTTAGCGATAGTATAGCATAAGTATAGCGATGATAAAAAAGGTTACAAATTTCGATTTTATGGCACTTTTTTTGAGTTTTTTTTCTTTGATTTTTTCAAAATATCTGCTAGAATTTTTTTATGAAAACATTTAACTATACATTAAAAAACAAACCTTTAGAGATGGTAATTGATTTTGATACTTTTAAAGATGAAAAAAATGTTTTGATACAAATATTTTGTGGAAATGATAAAAGTAACTTAAGTTACATACTTGAAACTATAAGTGAAAAATTGCCACAAGCGATTTGTATTGGTTCTTCAACAGATGGTGAGATAAATGGAGAGAAAATCACCACACTAAAAACTGTAATATCTATTTCAGTTTTTGAGAAAACCACCTTAAAGGCAAAATGTGCAAACGAAGATAATTCATTTTTAAATGGTGCCAAATTAGCAAGTGAATTATGTACCCAAAGAACAAAACTACTTATAACTTTTACCGATGGTAATAAAACCAACGGAGAAGAGTTTTTAAATGGTATTAGTTCTGTAAACCACAAAGTAGTGGTTTGTGGAGGTATGGCTGGAGATAATGCAAATTTTAAACAAACATTTATCTCTTGTCAAAACAAAATCTCAAATTATGGTTGTGTAGCTGTGGCTCTTGATTCTGATGAGTTACAAGTTTGCAACTCATACCATTTTAACTGGTCACCAATAGGAATAAGCCATACAATAGATGAAGTTGAGAAAAATAGAGTTTATAAAATATCAGGTTTAACACCTTTGGAGTTTTATGAAAAATATTTAGGACCTTATGTGGCAAAAGCCCTACCTGCAACAGGGATAGAGTTTCCTTTGATAATAGAGAGAAACAATCTGCCAATAGCAAGGGCTGTTATTTCAAAACATGAAGATGGAAGTTTGACCTTTGCTGGAAATCTAAGAAAAGGGGATGTTGTAAAACTAGGATTTGGAAATGTTGAACTTATTATGAATAATCCTGTTAAATCCCTATTTGGAAACTATCCAATAAAAGATATAGAGTCTATATTTATCTACTCTTGTATGGCAAGAAGAAGATATATGCCAAATATGATAGATATTGAAATCAAACCTTTTTCACAAATAGCACCAACTGCTGGATTTTTTACCTATGGGGAGTTTTTCCACAACCTTGGTCACAATCAACTTTTAAATCAATCTTTAACTTTGGTGGCTTTAAGTGAAAATATCTCCAAAGATACTATTAAAAAAGATATTTTAATCGATGAAGAGACTTTGAGTGAACACGCAAGAAGTTTACAAGCCCTAACCCACCTAATCCAACAATCTTCAAATGATTATAATGAACAATCCAAAAAGCTTGAAGCTGGAAATATTTATGCCCAAAATCTAATAACTAGCCAAAAACTATTTTTAAAACACGCTGTGCATGAAACAAACACTCCCCTATCAATTATTATGGGGAATGTGGAGATGTATGAGATGGAATATGGAAAAAACAAATATCTATCAAATATTGAAGTTGCCATGAAAAATATCTTTAGTATCTATGATGATTTGAGTTACCTCATCAAGAAAGACCAAGTAAATGAAGCTGTTCACAAAATAAATTTAGCAGATTTTGTGAGAAGTAGAATAGAATTTTTTACCTCTTCAGCCATAAAATTTAAATCAAATTTTAAATTTCAATGTTTAAAAGAGGAGATAATTATCAATTTCAATGAGATAAAACTCCAAAGAATAGTAGATAACAACCTCACAAATGCCATCAAATATACCCTTCCAAATGAGACAATTTTTGTGAGTTTATCTGTTTTCAATAAGGAGTGTAATTTCACAATAGAAAGTCGTTCTAAACAGATACTTGACCCTCAACAAATTTTTGAAGAGTATTACAGAGAACAAGTAAGCCAAGAGGGATTTGGATTGGGATTAAATCTTGTAAAAAGAATATGCAGTGAAGAAAATGTAGGAATAAAGCTAGAATCTGGCGAAAATTGGGCTTCATTTACCTACACATTTAAAGGAGTTTTATGAAAATTTTATTAGTCGAAGATGATATTATGTTAAATGAGATGATAGTTGAATATCTATCATCAACTGGTCACTCCATAACAAATGCAAAGGCAGGTTTGGAGGCTTTGGAAATTTTGAACTCCCAGAAATTTGATTTATTAATTTTGGATATTTCATTACCTGATGTGGATGGATTTACTATTTTGGAAAAAATGCACGAACAAAAAAGAATGGTTCCAACTATCTATATTTCAGCACTTATTGATATAGAAGATATCTCTAGGGCTTTTGATTTGGGTTGTTTTGACTATTTGAAAAAACCATTTCATCTAAAAGAGTTGACATTAAGAATAAACAAAATCCTAAAAACTAGAATTGTTCCACAAAGACATAAACGCCTTTCAAAACATTATAGTTTTGATGCAGAAACTATGACCTTATATTTCAACAATGAACCTCATATTTTGCCAAGACGACAACTTCAAATTATTGAACTTTTAGCTCAAAATAGAAGCTTAGTTGTAAATTATGATATGTTTAGAAACTATGTTTGGAATGATGATTATATCGATAATGCAACCATTAGAGCAGAAGTTAATAGAGTAAAAACTGTATTAAAAGAGGACTTCATAAAAAACATCAGAGGAAGTGGATATATGGTAGAAAGACCCGAATAGGGTCTTTTTTTAGAAGTTTATAGAGACATAAAAACTCAAATCAAACTCCCCATCTTCACTTAGAAAATTGTTTTTATTGTAGATAACATAAGATGGTTTTGTGGTGGTTTCATACTCATTTTTTGGAAGCCATTCGTGATAAACCCAATGGATAAATTTCAAAATATCCCCTTGTTTTCCTTGTAAATCAAATTTTGCATAAACTCCACCTGAAATTTTAAACTTTGGCAATCTATCACTATTTAGATTTGTTTGTACACAAGCTATATATTGACACTCATTTAAAGGTGTTATTGTGGGATTATCGTGCAGAAGCCCTATTTGTTTATATTCAGATATATCATTATTTAAAATCCAACTATAAAGCTTTTGCCAAGTATCTTTTATGGTTGCGTTATATCCCCTATTTCTTATGTAATAACTCTCTATGGTGGGCATTTTTACGATAGTTGGGGAAATATCAGAAAAATCCGCTGTTGATTGCATAGCCTTTGCAGATTGAGACAAGATATTTAGTGAATACTCTTTATATCCACCGTTTTTCCACTCTTTTGGAGTCATCTCAAATCTCTCTTTAAAGGATTTTATAAAAGAGGATTGGGAAGAGTAACCACAAGATTTTGCTATTTCAGAAATAGTTGAATACTTGTTTGATAGAAGTAAATTTGAAGCTTTTTGAAGCCTTATTGATTTGATACTTTCATAGATATTTTTTCCAAAAGCCTCTTTAAAAATTCTGTGCATATGAAATTTACTTATCTGCAAATCAATACTCAACTCTTCAATATCGATATTTGTGTCGATGTGAGTGTAAATATAATACATAATATCATTTGCTATTTTTGTTCGTTTTTCTAAAGTTATCTTTTTCATAGAGTAATCATAGCACAAATAGACTATAAAATTAGCACTAATAAACAATTTTATAAGCACAAAAAAAGAAGAAACCTTTCCTAAAATACTCTAAAATGTCATAAAATTTTTACTAGGAAAACCAATGACAAAAAAGATTTCAAAAGTACTTGTTGCAAATAGAGGAGAAATCGCTCTAAGAATTATCAGAGCTTGTAAAGAGATGGATATAAAAAGTGTTGCTATCTTCTCTGAAGTGGATGTTGAAGGTGTTTGGGTTAGAAAAGCAGATGAGTGTTATCCACTTTTAGGAAATCCTATTGAGGTTTATTTGGATATAGATAAAATCATCTCTTTAGCTAAAAAAGCTTCTTGTGATGCTATCCATCCAGGATATGGATTTTTGTCTGAAAGTGCTGAATTTGCTGAAGCTTGTGAAAAAGCTGGAATTATCTTTATTGGACCAAAACCAGACCATATTGCACTATTTGGGGACAAAATGGCTTCAAAAGTTGCGATGAAAAAAATTGGTGTTCCTGTACTTGAAGGGACAGATACTCCAATTATCAATGTTGCAGAAGGTACAAGAATTGCAAAAGAGATTGGTTTCCCTGTAATTATCAAAGCTGCATTTGGTGGTGGTGGAAGAGGTATGAGAATTGTAAAAGAGGAAAAAGATTTCGTTGAAATGTTTGAATCTGCTACTGCTGAAGCTAAAAAATTCTTTGGAAAAGGTGATGCGTTTATTGAAAAATATGTTGAAAATCCAAGACATATTGAAATTCAAATTATCGCTGATAAATATGGAAATGTTTTACATTTAGGGGAAAGAGATTGTTCTATCCAAAGAAGACACCAAAAAGTTATCGAAATCGCTCCAAGTCCAAGATTAAATGAAGCTGTTAGAAGAGAGTTATATAGAGTTTCTACAAAAGCTATGTTTAGATTGGGTTACGAAAGTGTTGGAACAATAGAGTTTTTAGTAGATGAAGCTGATAATATCTATTTTATTGAGATGAATACAAGGGTACAAGTTGAGCATCCAGTAACTGAGCTTATTTCTGGAATTGACATTATCCAAAGAATGATTAGTATCGCAGAAGGGGATAAACTAAAATTCTTACAAGAGGAGATTCAATTTAGAGGATATGCTATTGAATTTAGAATAAATGCAGAAGACCCTAAAAAGAAATTTATGCCTTCAAGTGGTGTAATTCAAAAATATTTAACTCCAGGAGGTCCAGGAGTGAGAATTGATACTTCAGTATATACAGGATACAAAATCCCTGCAAATTATGACTCTATGGTTGGTAAATTAATCATTTGGTCTTTGGATTGGGAAGGTGTTGTAAGAAAAGCTAGAAGAGCATTGGATGAGTTCTATATTGAAGGTTTACCTACAAATATCCCTTTACATAGGGAAATTGTAAGGGATGAAGATTTTATCAATGGTAAATTCAATACAAGTTACTTGGACAAAAAATTAGACCAATTTAATCTTGATGCTATAAATCATCTTGAAGAAGAAGAGAAAAGAATGAAAAACATAACTTCTTTAATCGAACAAATAAAACAAAACAAAGTTAATGTAAGGTTATAATGGAAATCTCAAATAGGCAATTTGAACTTCTATTAAAAGAGTGCGAGTCGATAAATCTAAAACGACTCAAACTCAACACCCTACTTTTAGTGGTTCATTTTTTGATAAGTGATTATGAAAAACCTCAACTTTTAGATGAAAAAGATTCTCTTTTTGTAGATGATAGTATCTCCAAATTAAAAGAGTACATAGAAGAGAATATTATAGTTTCTAACTCTTTGGTATATTTATACAAAAATCGTCATCAAACGGCTCTATTAAATGCCCTAGCAACAAAGCTTGAACCTATGAAAGCCTACTATATATTTTTGACAAATATATTTAAAATAAAGCTAACAAAAGGCTCAAACTGGCTTCCAGAACTTCTAGGATTTAGTTTGATTTACAACTACAAAAAAGAGTTTGAAAAATCTTTTGTTTTACATCCTTTTATTGAAGATTTTCCCATTGAAAATGTAATTGAAATCTATAATAAAAACAATATTGAACTAAAAAAAGAGATGTGCGAAGAGGAGAAATTAAATTTGTGGAAAATCAAAACACCACTGGATAATATGTATGATTTATCGGAATTTATGATAAAAAAATATATGGAGTTTAATTTTAAAATCAACCCAAAAAGAGTTTCAAAAAGTAGAAAAAAGAGATAGTCTATTTTACTAGACTATCTATCTTTTTAATTAAAGCTTGTTGTTTTGCCAATCTTGTAAGAGTCTCTTTCGCTTCTTCAAAAGTCGCATCTCTTGCAGGTTTAAAATCTTCAACAAATAAAACTTGCCAACCAACATTTTTAACTTCAGCAATTAAAATATCGTTTGCTTTTTTATCTTTTATTTGAGCTTGAATATTTTTGTCAAGATTTTGAATCTCCATCCAACCAATACTTCCACCTTTTTTATTAGTTATAAAGTCTTGAGAATTTAAACTAACTTGTTTTTTGAATTCATCAATTTTAGATGATTTTTTAGATATTTTTTGTGCAATCTCTTTTGCTTTAGCTTCACTTGAAACTAAAATATTGCTAAGTTTATATTTGTTAACAGTTTTTGGTTTCTCTTTTGAGTATAACTCTTTTAGTTTATCATCACTAACTTTATAGTTTTGTATAAATTTTTGAGACCAAATATTTAGAGATATTAAATCTGTTGCTACTTTGTAATCAACATCATTTGCAACTTCACTTTTTATTGCATTTGAAAGTTTAAGAGTATTTGTGTACTCTTTTTTTAATTTCTCTTTATTTTCAGCTGTTTGTTTATCATAATCAACCCTATATTTTTGAGCTGTAAATGATTTTAGTTCAGCACTTGAAACTTCCGCTGCACTAACATACAAAGCAAAAGGAACAACTAAAGACAATAAAACTTTTTTCATGAATTAGCTCCTATTTTTTGTAAATTTGATAACGAAATTAGATGTGCAGTGATAAGAGGTGTTGCATTTTTTTCAAAAATCTCTTGTTTTATCTCTTTACTAGCATTTTTTAATTTCTCTTCATTGATAATGTAAAAACCATTTATATTGAATTTTTCATTTTTAGGAGTTGTTATAGTTGCTGTTTTTTCCTCTAATAATTCCCATTTTTCAAGTTGTTCAATAAAGTTTTTTGTACCAACAGAATCTGTATAAAATTGATTTAAGAAGTTAACAACCGCTTCTAAATATTTGCTTTTCTCACCTTTGTCATCAAAAAGCTTTCTACTTTCATCTTTTTTATCTTCACTCAAAAACTCTTTATCCACTGCAACTGCTAAGTTTTTATTATCTTCTGTTACAAACACGAAAGGATATCTTCTTATAAATGCTGGAACATAATGGAATTTTTCCCATTTCCCATCTTTATCTATGAAAACATTTTCATTCTCTTTGTATCCCATTATTGCACTTGCAAACCAGCTACCATCTTTATCTTTTCCAAAAAATATTGGATAGTTTTTACAAACTTCAAAAAACTCACTAAAAGTTACTATAGCTGAAGTTATTCCTTTTGCATAAGAATAGTCTTTTACCTCAGCAATAGACTTATTTTTATGGTTCTCTTTGTTTAATAATTCCAAGTTCTTGTACATTTACACTCCTAAGTTTAATTATAATTTAGTAAATAATTTTGGTATTGTACCATTTATTACCATTATTTTTTATTTTAAAAGAAACTTTTGATTTATTACGATACAATAATCGTAAATTTTAGATATTTTGTTTTTCAAAATAACAATCAAAAAGGAATATAATGCTTAAATTTACAAGTCCAAGCCCTACAAATGCGGAACTTGGTAAATCTATGGGAAAAACTGAAGGTGCCATAAGAGCCTACAAAAAACAAAAACCAGAAGAGATTGAAAGCCTAAATCTCACATATAAAATAGAAAATTACCCTTTTGTAAAGGTTGAAGAGTTTGTAAATGCAAAAAATCAAGAGAAAACAAAAGAAGAAAAAGAGCAAATAGCAAAAGATTTAATTGAAAAAATCATAAAAAAAGAGCTAGCAGGGACAGCTTACACAGATGGAAACAATCAAACTTCATATTATATTCCTCCAATAATTGAAGAAGTTGAAGAGATTAAAAATCTATTCAAAGAAAATAGCGTTAAATTTCCCATAACTTTGAGTATTGGAAATCACAAAGGTGGTGCAAATAAAACCACAAATACCACAAATATTGCTTCCAGTTTGGCATATTTTGGGTTTAAAGTTTTGATTGTGGATTTTGACCCACAAGGAAACGCTTCTGGAAGTTTTGGAATATATGAAAATGATTACAAAAATACAATTATAGATTTGATTGCAAGAAGTAATGAAAACATAGAAAATGAGGTAAAAGAGTCAATTATAAATATTGATTTAAGTGGAAAATTCAAAGATACTATTATGGGAAAAATCGACATTATTGCAAACAATGCAGCAATGAGTGAAAAGGTTGAAGATTTACCAACAATGAGTAGATATTTGG
The DNA here is from genome assembly GCA_037440805.1 of Arcobacter sp. Lineage (GTDB taxonomy): Bacteria > Campylobacterota > Campylobacteria > Campylobacterales > Arcobacteraceae > Aliarcobacter. The sequence goes on from JBBITK010000033.1 coordinate 18,593, forward strand.
GAACTGTTGAAAATACTTTGGAGAGAGTTTTGGGATATATCAAAAGTGATTATGATTTTATCTTGATAGATTTACCGCCAAGAACTGACTTGATTTTGAGAATTGCCATGATGTCAAGCGATTATTTTGTAATTTCACTAAATGCACAACCCTTTGCCAAAATGGGAATGCCAAATATCTTAAATCCTATTAGAAAATTTGAAAATATCTATAAACAAGAGAGAAATAAAGAGTTCAATATTTTAGGTGGTGTTGTGGGATGTTATGAAAAAGGTGTAACAATCCAAGATGTAAACTACCAACAAATGAAAGATGATATTGTAACTTGCACAAATGAAGCTAGTTCTCTTTTTGCAACAACTATTCCAAAAAGCACCGTTGTACAAACTTCTCAACAAGGTGATGGAGCTGTATTATTTACAAATCCTACAAACAAAGTTGTTAGAAATTTCTTTGATTTGACTTTGGAAATTTTGGAGAGAATTATTATAAATGAGATAAAAGTAGAGGATAATTAATGCAAACTATGGATATAAATTCGTTTTTGGGTCTTGATGAAACAAAACAAAAAGAGTACATTTTAAAACTTGAATTAAATGATTTTAATAAATTTATTGGAGAAATAAAAAAGAAAAATCTTAGATTATCTATTCTTTTATCATCTCACAGACAATCAAATAAAAACATAAATAGACCAGATGAAAACAAAAATATCACTCCTTTAAAACTTGATATTTACGAAATTTTAGAAAATCCTATGCAACCTAGAAAACTTTTTTCAAATGAAGATATTGAAGAAAAAATGCAAAGTATTAAATCAAGGGGATTAATCACTCCAATTACAGTTTTAAAACAAGATGATAAATATTTTTTGATTGCAGGTCAGTTAAGACTTGAGGCTTTTAAAAGACTTCATTTGGAAGAGAAAGAGCAAAATATCCCAAAAGATGAGATGAAGTTTGACAAAATCAATATTTATATAAAAGACGAAAATGAGTATAAAAATGAAGATTTTGCCATTGATTCTTTAATAGAGAATATAAATCGAACTGATATGCATGTACTTGATACAGCAAACGCTCTAAAAGTAGCTTTTGAGGCTCAAAATGAGAGTTTAAGTAGCTTTGCTAAAGTTTTGGGAAAATCAAAGTTTTATCTCTCTTCATATTTAACTATTGCAAATGCAAATAGCCAATTTTTGGACTATGTAAAAGAAAAAGATATAAAAAATCCAACAATTATTTATCTAATAATTCAAATGGAAAACTCAATAGAAGAGAAAAAAAAGCTTTTAGATAAATATCTAAATGGAGAAATTAAAAAATCTCAACTTCAAGAGATAAAAAAAGAGAAATACGAAGATGAAATCGTAAAAGATAAAATTGAAAAAAAAGATACTTTACAAAACATCTTTAGCTTCAAAAAAAGTTTTAATAAAACAAAATATTCAAAACTAAAAGATGATAAAAAAGCCTCTGTGGATGATAAACTAAAAGAGATTGAAAAACTCCAAAATGAGATTTTTTCCCTAATCAATAACTAAAAATAAATGGGTAGTTTTACCCATTTATCAAAGATAATTGTAAGATAAAAAAAAGATAGCAACAATAGAAAAAATAAGCCAACAAAGTGATGTTGCACCATTTTTTTCCATTGTAATTATGTTTTGTTGAGTGAAATCCTCTTTTTTAACTCCAAACTTTGAGATAATATAGATGTGGTAAATCCCACCCAAAAATAACAAAATAGATAAAGCAACTGAGAATTTGACAAAATACCCAATCAAAGCCAAAACAACAAAAATACAACACAAAATAACTATTGATTTTGAAGTTATTTGTTGTTGAGATATAACTTTTTTTAAAACCTCTAAACTTACCATTTTTACGGTTCTCTCTTTGTATAAAATTATTTATTATTATAAATTATTATACCATTTTAGCACTTGTTAAAGAAAATATCAATTTATTTTAGAAAAACTCAAAGAGTTTTGTCTATTTCTATAAAATATTTTGTTTTCTTTGTTTTCTTGGCTCTCTTTTATTTTTTGAGTTATCAAGTGATGGTCAAAGGATTTTGAACAAACGGGGTCAGTTGCCTTTAAATCTTTTGTCAAAGCATAGGCTTGACATCTACATCCCCCAAAATCTTTCTCTTTTTCATCACAGCTAGAGCAAGGCTCTTTCATCCATTTATAACCCCTAAAAAAGTTAAATGCTTCAGAGTCATTCCAAATCTCTTCGATACTAAACTCTTTTACATTTGGGAAATCAAGGGGCAAAGTATTTGCTGTGTTACAAGGAAGTGCCATTCCATCGGGATTTATGGTCAAAAATGTAGTTCCCCATCCATTCATACAAGCTTTTGGTCGTGTTGCAAAGTAGTCAGGAACAACCAAAAATACTCTCATCTCTTCATTTTTTTCCCTATAAAGATTTGTTACTCTTTTTGCCTCTTCCAACTGCTCTTTTGTGGGCAATAAAGCATTTATATTTTTTGAAGCCCATCCATAATATTGAATATTTGCAATTTCAAGATAATTTGCACCCAAACTTTGGGCAAACTCTATAATCTCTCCCACTTGATGAATATTTTGTCTAGTAATACAACTATTTATTATAAGTTGCAAACCAGCCTCCTTTACCTCTTTTGCAAAGGCTATTTTTTCATCATAGGCATCTTTGTTGTTTGTAATAAGAGTCATTGTGTTTTTATCATGACTTTGAATACCTAGTTGTACAGTTTTAAGCCCTGCCTCTTTTAGTTTGGCAACTATCCCTTTTGGAGCACCAACACCCGAAGTTATGAGGTTTGTGTAAAATTTCAAATCACTTGCTTTTTGTA
>JBBITK010000033.1:21446-21664 GCA_037440805.1 Arcobacter sp.
CACATCTTTATTTAAAAGTGGCTCTCCTCCACTAATTCCAAGTTGTACAGCACCCATTGCTCTAACTTCATCTAGGACTTTAAACCAGTCGGTTTTTGTCATATTGTTTTTAGTATTTACAAAATCCAACTGATTATAACAGTAAGAACACTCTAAAGGACATTTATGGGTTAGCTCTAAAAGTACCCAAAGTGGAGGTTTTATCTCATTCATAACTT
>JBBITK010000034.1:0-20866 GCA_037440805.1 Arcobacter sp.
TTCAACGGCAGCATTTAAAGAAAGAATATTGGTTTGAAATGCTATTTGAGAAATAATTGTAATGGCTTCATATACCTTTTGAGTTGAGTTGTCAATATTTTCCATAGATAATTTGGTATTTTCAAGATGATTCATACTTTTGTTTGTAGAAGATTTTAACTCTTGATTTAGCTTATCTATTGTCATTAAAGATTCATTATTGCTTACAATCAAAGATTTTATATCATCAACAGAACTTGCTGTCTCTTCTATGGCTGCCACTTGTTTTGCAGAAGTTTCAAACAAATATGCCGATTTTTGTTTGAGATTTGAAGACTCTCTCTCCATAGCTGTTCCATTATCGAAACTTATTTTTGTTCGGTTTGTGATATTACTACTCAAAGCATTCAAAGATAAAATTAGATTTTTAAGCTCTCCACCCCTAAAAAAATCCTCTCTAACTCTTTCAGTAAAATCGCCATTATCATATTTTTCCAAAGTTTTGAAAACCTCTTTTAATGCACTATCAATCTTTTCAACCATCAAATTTATAGATTTTGCAATAAAATTAATTTTCTTATCGGAAGTTGTACTAACTATTCTATCATCTGTATATCCATCTGACAACTTTTCGCAAACCAACATAATTTCCCCAAAAACCCTTAAATCTTCTTGTTTTTGTTGTTTTAGATTGGCTATTATATTCAACAATTTCTCTTCAACTATTTGCATTTTAGAACCATTTATGGATGGTTTTATATCTATATTATTTACTTCTCCATTTACAAATTTACCCAATAAATCCAAATGATTTATAATAATATCTGTATTTTTATCACTAAAAAACATTAGTTCATCCTCAATTCTTTATATAAATTATCAGCAAAATTTATCTCATCATCCGTTGCTTTTACTCTTACTGAAATATATGTTAGTTGGTTGTTTTTTCTCACAGGAAAAGCTGTAGCATTTACCCAATAATAGTCTCCATTGCTTGTTTTATTCTTAACAATTCCATTCCAAATTTCCCCTTTTCTTATGGTTTCCCATAATCCTTGAAAGGCAACTTTTGGCATATCAGAGTGTCTTACAATGTTGTGTGGTTTACCTATTAATTCATCTTTTGTATAACCAGCTATTTTGCAAAAATCATCATTTGCATATAAAATCACACCCTTTTCATCGGTTTGAGAAACTATCATTATGTCGCTACTTAGTTTAATTTCTCTGCTCATAACTTCTCCATAAAACAAATTTAATTTATTATACATTTTAAAAGTCATAAAAATAAGTAATTTTTATTTAAATTATAAAAATATTTGATTATTAATTTAGATTTTGAGTTATTATATTTTTTTACAAAAATAAAATAATCATTATTTTATATTTTTGTAGTTTTTTATTTCTTTTTATACAAAGCTATAAATATTCCCAAAAGTATCACAAAAGTAGAAATAAAAAGTTCAAAAGATAGCTTTTCATTCAAAAATAAAATCCCTAAAACAATAGCAATTATAGGAGATAATAGTTGTAAAATTCCAGCTGTTATAATATCTATTTTTGGCAAAACCATATACCAAATAATATACCCCAAAGCAGAAGTGACAACACCTGAAAAAATAGCCAAAAATAGTGTATAAGAGTTGAAGCTAATATTATTAAAATAAAATAGCATAAAAAATAATATCATCAAAGAGGCTTTAAAAAAATTATCTTTTGTACTAGCCAAAGCATTTGTTGATTTTTTACCAATTAGAGTATAAAATGCCCAAGCAATACCAGAAATTATCATCAAAAAAGTATGAAAAAAAGACAAAGAGAAATCCTCTTTTGGATAAAGCAAATAAACAAGACCAGAAAAAGCTAGAAATACTCCCAAAATCTTTCTCAAACTCAAACTCTCTTTATGTTTAAATGCCATAAAAATCATAGTTAGTTGAACCACTGCAAAAAGTATCAAAGTACCAATTCCTGCTTGCATATTTTCATAGGAAAATGAAAAAGTAATAGCATATAAAAAAAGCATAAAAGGTGCTAAATAGTTGTTTTTGAGGTTTAAATCAAAATTTTTTGTTTTGTAAAAATAGATAAAAAGAAGAAAAATAGCTCCAGATAAAATCCTAAAAAAGGTAAAACTAACTGCATCTATTTGGTTTGTAACCATTGCCATTCGGCATAAAATAGGATTTGAACTTAGAGAAAATAGAGCTAAAAAAGTTAAAAAAGATAGTTTTAAATTCATAGCCCTATTCCTAAAATTTATATTTTTTTATTAATATTTATTTGTTTCAAAAATTCTATCCAAAGTTGAAATAGCCAAATATTTATCAAAATATGCCCTATTAAACCCTTGTTTTGCTTGGGTTAAGAGGTAGTTTGCATCGGTTAAATCTGTACTTGTAGAAACACCCTCTGCAAATCTATTTTTAACTATTGCGTAGTTCTCTTTTGCTTGAGTTAAAGCCAATTTTGCCGTTTCAAGATTGTCTGTTGCAACTTCAAGATTTGATTTTGCATTTTCATATTGAAGTTTAATATCAAGTTTTGTTTGCTCTAAAAGTGATTTTGCTTTTAGCTCTTTGATTTTATAAATCTCTGTTGAAGCCTCATCATATCCACCATTATACAAATTCCAAGAAGCTGTTACATTGGCAATGTTTTGTTTCTCTTCTCCCAACTCATATTTATCCATTTTGATATTGTCATAATAGTTATTATGGGCAACAGAAGCATCAATTTTTGGATAATATCCACCTTTTGAAGCCTTTTGTAACTGTTGAGTAGATTTAATACTTTCAGTTAAAGCCAAAATCTCACTTCTATTATCAAGAAGTTTTTCATCATAATTTGAAGCTTTTGTGTTGTTATCTTGAAGATTTTTTATCTCTTCTTTGTCAAGATTTACTCCACCCAAAATATTTGAGAGTTGATATTTTGCAACTTTTAAATCCCCTTGTGCTTTAACAACATTTTGTTTTGCACTTGACATATTTACTTGCACTTGTAATAAATCATTTTTTGCTATTAAACCTTGTGCAAATCTGTTTTTAGAGTCATTAAATTGCTCTTGAAATAAATCATAGGCACTTTTATAGGTTTCAAGTGCATTTTGTTTGTCCAAATAGTTTATATATGCTATTTTTGTAGATAAAACAATATCTTGTTTTGTTGCATTCAAACCAAAAAAAGATGAATTTGATAGATATTTTGCAGAGTCTTTTAAAGCCATATCTTTAAAACCATTAAACAAATTGTATGATAGTTTTGAAGTTAGTGTTAAATTATCCGATTCAAAATTTGGATTTGGTTCATTTGTATTTGAATAACTAGAAGCCACATCAACTTTTGGTAAAAATGAAGATTTTGCTACTTTTTCATTTTGTACAGATTCCAAATAATCATAGTTTTTGCTTTTTACATTTAAGTTGTTTTTTAAAGCCATATCAACAGCTTCATTTAAATCCAAAGCATTTACATTAACAGCAAAAAGTGCTGATAATGTAAGGGTTAGAAATTTTATTTTTTTCATAATTTTTTCCTTTTAGGCTTTACTTAAATCTATATTTTCAACCACTTTACCCTTTGAAACTCTCTGTTCTAATTTGATAAAGAACATTAAAAGTGCAGGAGTTACAAAGATTGTAAAAATTGTTGATAGGGTTAAACCACCTGTAATAACAGAACCTAATCCCCTATAAAATTCACTTCCAGGACCTGGAACTAACACAAGTGGAAGCATCCCAAAAATAGAAGTTAATGAACTCATATATATTGGTCTAATTCTCGTTTTTGTAGCTTCAATAACTGCTCTTTTGTGTTCATATCCCTCTTCTCTTATTAGATTTAAACTTTGATGAACAATCAAAATTGCATTATTTACAACAATACCAACCAATATAATAAATCCAAGCATTGTTAAAACATCAAGTGGTTGAGGCTCTATAAATGTATTTGTCAAAGCAAGTCCGATAAATCCACCAGCCATTGCTAAAGGAACTGTAAACATAATAACTATTGGATATAAGAAATTTCCAAAAAGTGCTGCCATAAGTAAATATACAATAACCAATGCCAAAATAAAATTCATAGCCAATAAACCAATAGTTTCAGTCAATTTATCTGCTGTTCCACTAATATCTATTTGAACATTTGAAGAGATTTTTCCATCTGCTTTCATTTTTTCCAATGCACCGCCTAAAATTGTCATTGTCTCTTCAATGGTCATATTTGGTGGAGGAGTTACTTGAAGTGTTATAGTTCTTTTTCCGTTCAAGTGTCTAATCTCACTAATACCCGTTGTTGCTTCACTTTTTGCCAAAGATGAAATAGGTAATAGTGAACCATTTGGAACAACTATTTGAGAAGCCAAAATATCTTCAGGAGTTTGAATTTGATTCTCACTAGCTTTTAAAACTAAATCAATTTTTTTCTTTCCATCTTGCTCATAATCAGATATTTTTCTACCACTCATAAGAACATCTGTCATAATTCCCAAATCATTTGAACTTAAACCCAATGCTTTTAATGAGTCTTGATTTGGTTTGATTCTCACTTCTGGGTAAAGCAACTCAATAGATGGAACAGGTCGCACTTGAGCACCTTCAATAGCACCCCTTGAAGCCATAAATAAAGTAGCTCCAACATTTGCAATATCCTCTATTTTTTCACCGCTAATATCAATATTTACAGTTTTACCCTCACCAATACCACTTTCAAAAACTCCAGATTGTAAAGATACTCCAAAAACCGATGGCATAGAGTTTACAATAGGTCTAAAAAATGGTATCAACTCCCTAGCTCTATCTTCATGTATTGAAGTTCCACCAAATATTGTAAGTTCTCCAAAAGATACATAAAACGCCCTTCCAAGACCTGGAACTCCATCCACATCTTTGTTTATGTGTGGCTCGATTTTTTTCATCAAATATGCACCCATATTGTATCTCTCTTCATAAGAAAGCCCTGGAGGTGCTATCAAAATATTAAAAATCAAGTTTTTATTTCCTTGTGGTAAATAGTCCATTTTAGGAAATAAAATCCATACAATAGAGATTGAAAATAGTGCCAAACTTAGAATTGTTGTGATTTTTGTCATAGTTGATTTTAATGACCAATGAACAATTCCCATAAATAAATTTACAAATTTATCCCCAAATCTTGTTAAACCACTCTCTCCTTTTGGCTCTTTTTTTGACATCCCTGCAAATTTTTTCCAAAGCATTGGAATAACAGAAATAGAAACAAATAAAGAGAATAATACAGAAGCAGAAACAGCAATCGCTATATCTTTGAAAAGTTGCCCAGCTTCATCTTCCAAAAATACTATTGGTAAAAATACAGCCATAGTTGTAGAAGCACTAGCAATCAATGCTCCCCAAACCTCTTGAGTTCCTTTATAGGCAGCTTCAGCAATACCCATACCCTCTTTTCTGTGCCTATCTATATTTTCAAGTACCACAATAGCACTATCCACAAGCATACCAACAGCAAAAGAGATACCAGCAAGGGAAATAGTATTTAAACTTCTACCCATCAAATCTAAAACTATAAATGTTCCAATAACTGAAATAGGAATAGCCACTGCAACAACTGCCGTTGGAGAGATAGCTCTTAAGAACATTATCAAAACAATAACAGCCAAAATACCACCATAAGTAATATTATCTTTTACTAAATCAACAGCCCCAACAATATATGGTCTTTGGTCATAAAGCCATTTTATTGTTAATCCCTCTTTTTTTAACACTGTTGCATTCAAATCTTTTACAATTTTTTCAACATCATTTGTAAGTTGAACTGTATTTACATTTGCACTTGGTTGAATACCCAAAAATATTCCATCTTTCCCCAAAAACATAGCAACAGAATTTGGTGTTTCATACCCAAAATTAACAGTTGCAACATCTCCAACAGTTACTCTTTGCTCTTGGTTTGATACCAAAATAATATCTTTAATATCTTGGATTGAAGAGAATTTATGAACAGTTCTAATTCTGTATGCCCTTCTTCCCATATTTTGAGTTCCAGCAGAAACATCCACATTTTCGCTTTGTAAAATCCCAATTACCTGAGGAATTGTAAGGTTATAAGAGGCAAGTTTATTTACATCAAGAACAATTTGCATTTGTTGTTCTCTTCCACCACCACCCATTGTTCCAGCAACACCATCAACTCTTCTAATAACAGGTTTTATCTCATCTTCAAAAAATGTTTTATATTCATCAATATGTCTGTTATTTCCATCTAATGTTTGTAACATCATCCAAATAACAGGACTTGCATTTGCTGTTTCTATTATTGGTTCATCAACATTATCAGGGTATGAACTAACTTCATTTAGTTTATTTGAAACATCTTGTAAAGCAGCTCTTAAATCTGTTCCTAGTTTAAAAGTTAATTTAACTTCTGCTGTATTATCCTTTGAAGATGATACATACTCAACAAGATTATTTAAACTTTTTAGAGCATCTTCTTGCTCTTCTATAATCTCCCTCTCTATTTCATAAGGAGTAGCCCCGTTCCATCTAGTCGTAATTTTAATCTCTGGTTTTGTTACATTTGGTGTTAATTGATAAGGCAATTTTCCCAAAGATAAAAATCCAAATAAAACCACGATTAAAACTGAAACTATTATGGTTACAGGGTTTTTAATTGAAAATTTTATTAAATCCATAATTTTTCCTATTTATTTATAACTTGAACTGGCATATCAGGGAAAATTCTCTCATTTCCTTTTGTAACAAGTTGCATATTTTCAACCAAACCTTGACCTGCAATAGCAGCATTCATTCCAGAATATGCCACAACTTTTACAGGAATCATTTTTGCCACATTATTTACAACTGCAAAAACCACATCCATATTAAATCTTTTTATAACCGCATCTCTATTGATAACTAAAGCTTCACTTTTAGAGTCTTTTATAAAATTGATTTTTGCACTAGCTCCATCAAATATAAACTCATTTTCCGCTTTTGTTTTGAATCTAACAGGAAAAGTTCTTGTTAGTTTATCTCCACTTGGGATTGCTGCAAAAAGTTCTGCTTTAAAAGTTTTATCTGCAATATTTACATCATAAATATCGCCACTTTTTAAGTTTGTAATAAATGAAATTGGAAGATTAAATACTATGTCTAACTCTTGAGTATTTACAATAGTTGCAACAGCACTTCCCATATTTAACCACTCATTTAGATTTATATTTTTCTCTACAATAATTCCTGAATATGGAGCTTTTATTGATTTTTTAGATTTTTGAATGCTTAACTCATTTAATTTTGCTTTTGCAGAAGTTAAATTTTCACTTGCCACATCAAACTCAACTTTAACATCATCATACACTTTTTGTGCAATAGATTTTTTATCCAACAATGCACCATATCTTTCATAATTTTTCTTAGCATTTTTTAGTTGAACACTATACATATTAACAGCAGATTGTGAGGCTTTTATTTGTGCATCCAAAATATCAGAATCAATCTGAACTAAAACATCACCTTTATTTACCTTTTGTCCAACCTCAAAATTTATCTTTTTTGCAACACCTGAAGTTTCACTTGCAATTTTTGATTTTTTATCAAAATTTACAGTTCCCACAAACTCTTGTAAATCATTTATCTCTTGTTTTTTTAAAGGCGATACCTCAACCAATGAAGGAGGAGTTTGTTGGGCTGCTTCTATAAAAGTTGCCATTATGAAAAAAACAAAAAAAGATACCAAACCATATTTTTTCAACATTTTTTATCCTTGTATAACTATTTTTCTAACTATCTTATGTACTATTGGTGCTACCACAAATATAATAGGGAAAGCACACGAAAATGCCAATCCCCAAGCTCTTAGCCACAGAGGTACAAATCCATCTATAAATCCTAAATTTATGTATGTAATTATAAAGCTCATAATAAAACTCATAAACATACCCATAAAAAAAGCAAAAACTACTCTTTCATACTTTTTATTTATCATTTTTAACTTCCATCAAATCAAAAAGAGTATTTACAAAAATCTCACAAGATTTTTTTGCTTCAAAACTCTCTTGTGTCATTTTTAGTAAAGCAACACCTTTTTCAAATATCATAAGCCCCTCCGCTAACTGCATAGCTTGTGGCAACAACTCTTTTTTATCTATTCCTTCTTGGATTACCTTTTTTAATTGCTCATTAAAAAAAGTATGACAAGTGGTATTAAAACTCTTCATAGCACTATTGTCATCACCTAAAACCACAGATAAATACTCTTTGTATCCGTTGAAATGTTTTAGATTTTCTAAACTATCATCTATTACAAATTTAAAAAAGTGGAATATTTTTTCCCTTGTTGATTTTACATCTTTAATAGATTTTAGAAATTCGTTGTGATACTCATCTATATGAATATTTATTATCTCAAAAACAATATCTTCTTTGCTTTCAAAATATTCATAAATTGTACCTTTACCAATACCAGCAGTAATTGCAACTTGTGCAACTGTTAGATTTTTGATACCAATTTCGTGTATCAAATCCCTGCAAGAAAGGGCAATATCTCTTCTTTTTTGTGTCTTATCAACTTTTGGTGCCATTTTTCTCCTTTTATTAGAAAACAAAATTGACTGACCGTCGGTCAAGGAAATTATAGTAGGAAAAAACTTAAGTGAAGATTTAAACCGACCATTGGTCGGTTTAAAATTTAGGAGATTTTATAAAGATTTCGTTTGGAGATTTATGAATTAAAATTTATACCCTATTCCTATTGATACAACAGGATACATATCAAAACTACTTAATTCATCATTTAATTGTTTTTCTTCTTGTGCAACATCAGATTTTATTTGATTACAAGTAGCTGCATCTATTGCAGAACCACAAACTGCATTTAATTTAGCCTCTGGGCTACCTTGGAATAATACCCCAATTTCTGTATTAAATGAAAAACCTGTTTGTTTTGTTTTTGAAGAACTATAACCAATTCCTGCATAAGGTGCAAATGTATTAAAATCAACTTTACCATCTAAAGAACCAACTTGAGCAGCATTATAATTTACTCCATTAATCTCATAAGTTGCACCATTTTTAAGCTTTGCTTTTACTTCTAACTCATTTGAGTTGTGCATAGCTCCACCACTTAATCTAAATCCATTTGAAAAAGGATGATAATCTAAAATCAAAGAGATTGTTTGTAGATTTAAATCAGCATCATAGTCAATACCACTCTCTTCTAATGACTCACTATAATCATACTTATTTAATCCTGTTCTTAATGCAAACATATCATTTATACTTGTAGAATATTCTACTCCCACACCCAATGTACTTGTGTTTAATCCTAACTGATGATTATCAAACATCTCTGCACTTGAAGATAAAGTTAATGCCATTGTTAAACCCATAACTAAAGTTATTTTTCTCATTTTTTTCCTTTGTTAATTTTATGTTTACATATTATAACAAGCAAATGACTCACAAATGACTCATTTTTGAGAAAAATAAGGTTTTTTTGGGTTATATTTCTATGAATTTAATTATTATGTTTTTTATAACTGTTTTTGAGTAAGAAAATAAAAAAAGAAGATTCAAAAGAATCTTCTTTTAACTATTTTGCAGTTGGGAATTCGTTTGCGATAAATGTAGGTAAATCAGTACCTGTTAAGATAGTATCATGATATGTAAATCCTACTTCTTTTAAAGAGGCTTGTTCTATATAATAGCTTCCATCTTTAACAACTTTTAAATAAACTTTTTCTTTAGCTTCTGCATTTAAAGAAATCTCTATTTGGCTATTTGCTACTTGCCAAGTTCCAACTTTTGTAGTAGTTTTCACATATTTTGTATCGCCACTGTCATAAACTCCATCTGCAACAGCTGTAACAACAGAACCATCACTATTCAACATAATTCTTCCATAATATTCAGAATGAGTATAGTTTTGACCTGATGTAAATGCAGAAGATAGAGTTGCTGCATCTACTATATTAACTTGTTCTGTTCCATCTCCATAAGTTGGATTTTCCCAACTCCATCTATCCCAATTAGGAGTTGAAGATACTTTTGTTAAAACAATGTCAACTTTAGATTTAAACAATTTTGTATAATCATTTCCATTAAAGTAAGTGATTTTTTTTGTTCCTAAAATAGTAAATGTTCCCTCTTCTCCTTGCTCACTATCTACAAATTTTAATGAATATGTACCGTTTGGAGTTACAGTAGCAGAAAAACTATCATCTGTTTTAACATAATTTCCACTTGAGTCTTTTTCAAAACTAATACCCGTTACACTACCACTTGAAACAGTATTTATATCATATCCTTGTTTGTCATCCCATACAGATACAAATTTAACTAAATTTGCAACTGGTATCGTATCTACACCAACAGAAACAGTATCCGCAGAGTCACCATTTATATCACTACCATTATCCGTGCTTGTATCTGTACCTGTTCCATTATCTGTACTATCATCTGTATCGCTTCCAGTATCTGTACTGTTATCAGTTGACGAATCATCCGTATTATCATCCGTATTATCAGTTGTAGTTACAGCTGTTACAAAATCATTTTTAGCTATTTCATTATAAAGCTTAACTTGATTTACTGTACCTTTTGGCTCCATAGAACCTCTATATACAGCTCCATTATATTCACTAAATATAATATTTTCTAACCAATCACCAGAGTATCTTTTTAAATCATAACCTTTTAAAATATATACTGTTACATTATCAGATAATTTTTTATCTTCAATAGTTACACTAACTCCTGTTTGATTACCTAAAGTATAATATCCATCAGAATTTTTTGTTAAATAAAACTCTTTTACTACAACATTATCTCCATCTTTTACAAAAGCTAGAGCATATTTTCCATTTTCACTTTGTGTAAACCAATTTTTGTTTTCTGCACTCAAAGTTTTGTAATCAGCAAAAGTTTTAGCTGTTTGTTGTTCGTTGTTTGCATAAATATAAGCCTGATCATACAAATAATATGTATCTGCCAATTTTTCAACTTTTCCATTTATTTCAATAGCACCCGAACTAAATTCAACTGATTTATCTCCAAAATAGATCTCTTTATTTGATAAATCATATTCAGAGATTTTTGTAAATTTCTCATTTGAAGATAGAGTTATAGTATTATCACTATTTTTTGTATAAGAAATAGAAGATTTATCCTCAACCCAATTTGTGCCATCAAACACTAAATCACTATTATTATCAGTTTGTTCTGTTCCGTCAATATTGTATGGTTTAAAACTAACTGTTCCATTTGCAAAATTTAAAACTTCATAGCTATAAGTCGTTGTTCCTGTATATTCATCTTTATTAAATGAATAGTATGTTCCCTCTTTAAACTCCAAAGCTGTTGAAGAAGATAAAATTTCTTGAGCTTTTTTTGCTTCTTCTTTTGCAGATAAGTAAGCATCAACTTTTGTTTTTACTAAAGGATATTTTGTTTGAATAGTTGCATATTCAGATTTTGTAAATACTTCAAACAGATTTTTAGCATCAACATTATCAGTTAATAATGCTGTTGCTTTTGTTGAAGCTACTGTACTATCAAAACCAATAGAAACTAATCTAGCAACTAATGCGTCTTTTATTAAATCATCAGCAGTTTTTGTAAATACAGTTGATTCTTTTGTATATTCATCAAGTTCAACATCTTCTACTGTATCATTTTCTATAGCATCTTTTAAATCATCAATTTGTGTACCAACCAAAGAGATTACTTTATTTACCAAAGTTTCATAACTCTCTCCATCTACTTTCATACTATCAAAAGCTAAATCAATATTATTAGAAACTTTTTTAATATTATCAGTAACACTTGTAGTTAAAACTTTTCCAGAGAAAGTTGCCAATTCTGAAGACGAATCTTGTGCTTCAGTAATTGTTTCATCTACTACATTTGAAACACTAAGTTTTGTAGCATCTGTTTCATCTTTTAAAGACTCTATTTTTTTAGCAATAGTCTCTATTACCTTATCTAAAACTTCGCTATGTGCCTTTGAACCATCATTTGCAGCTTTTGCTATTAATTCAACTGTTTTTTGAATTTGTAAGGCTGCTTTATTTATCTCACTATTGTTTGTAGAGATAAAATCTTCATCTGTATTTGTTACACCTAAAACTTTTTTAACTATCTCTTTTTTTGCAGCAATAATTGCATCTATTTCTGCTTTTGTTTTTGTAGTAGTTCCAACTTCAGTTTTAATAAGTTTTGAAACCAAAGTTGTAATAGGAGTTAGGTTTGCATTTTCAGCTTTTGGAGCTTCCAATTTACCTTCAAAATCTAACCCTGTATCAATATCAACCCCTCCACTTGCTATGATTGGAGCTATATTGAAATTTGCATTTGCTTGTTGTTGTGCTGTAACAGAAAATGAATAACTTCCATCTTCTTTTGTTGTAGTTGATGGTTCATCACTATCACAAGTACCACTTAAATTTAAATCCAAACATACTGTTGCACCACTAATATAACCATCAATTACAGAACCTCCGTAAGTTACATTAGATAGTGTTGTTCCACTTGAAGATGAAGAACTACTTCCTCCACATCCTGCAAGAATTGCAGCAGTAATTGAAGATAATATTATCCCATTTAGTTTATTCATGATTTTCTCCCCTTTTTTTATTATTAAATAATCAAACCCGTCATAAAACATTTTGGTAAAATGTCTAATATAATATTATAACAGATATAAAAAGGTTTTAATATCAAAAAAATAGTATTTTATACTATTTATTAATAAAAAAAAATATGCAAACTAAATATAGCCTCTATAATATAAAAAATTATTATGACGAACAACTAAGCTTGATATTTGCATATTTCATAGGAGTTGGATTTGCGTAATTTTCAAAATTTTTGTGTTCATCAAAAGGATTTTGAGCAATTTTTAGTAAATCATCAACTCCACTATAATCGCCCTCATGGGCTCTTTCTATGGCTTCTTGTAACATATAGTTTTTGATTACATATTTTGGATTTACTTTTTTCATAATCTCAAATCTCTCTTCAAAACTACTATTTTGCTCTAAACAAACCTTTTTATAGCTCTCAAACCATTTTTTAAGGGGTTCTTGAAAAACTGCAATATCCAAAATAGCACTCAAATCATCAAAAGATTTTAGATGTGTAAGCCTATAAAAGAAAACATTATAATCCATTTTTGAAGCTTCCAAACATCCTAAAAGTTCCAAAATTAGGTATAAATTAGAGTTTCCACTCTTAGTTGCATCAAGCCCTACTCTTTTACTCATCAAATCTAAATATTTATTTTCATGTTGAGGAAGATAGTTTTTGAGATATTCCAAAAGTTTCTCTTCCTCGCAAATTTCACCCATAGCTTTTGCCAAAACCATCAAATTCCATCTTGCAACATAAGGTTGATTATTATAAGAGTATCGCCCTTGTTCATCGGTGTGATTACAAATACAATTTTTCTCAAAATAATCCATAAAAGCAAAAGGTCCATAATCAATAGTAAGCCCTGCCATAGAGAAATTATCACTATTCATAACTCCATGTTGAAAACCATAAACTTGCCACAAAGCCAATAATTCAGCACTTCTATCAACCATTATATAAAAAAGTTTTTCATATCTATTTTCATCATTACTCAACTCTTTGTATGATTGGTTTATCACATAATCTGCAAGTTGTGAAAGATTTTTTTTGGATTCTTTTGTTTTTGCAAAAAACTCAAAAGTTCCTATCCTAACCCAAGAAGGTGACATTCGCAAAACTATTGCACAAGACTCTTCTTCCCATTCTCTGTGGGCAAAACTATCTGAATCAATAATAGCTAAAGCTCTTGTTGTAGGTATTCCCAAAGCATACATAGCTTCACTCATAATATATTCTCGAATACTAGACCTCAAAACGGCTCGTCCATCTCCTCTTCTTGAATATCTTGTTATTCCAGAACCCTTTGTTTGCAAATGCCAACCATTTACACTGCCTAGATTTATAGCTCGTCCATCTCCAAGTTGTGGCACAAAATATCCAAATTGATGACCTGCATAAACAGTTGCATAAGGAATACTTCCATTTAAAATTTTGTTTCCATTTAGAAAATCTGTAAAATCCTGAGTTTTACACTCGTCATAATCAAGATTTATCAAATCACAGGCTAATTTATTGAAAGATACTAATTTTGGATTTTTTAGTGGGGTTGCTTGAAGTTTTTGGTATAAACTCTCATCAAATTGAAAATAATCAACCTCAAGCTTTAGTTCATTTAGTTTCATAATTTTTCTCTTTTAATTAATCTTTTTTGAACATTAACAAAAGAAAACATAAAATAGGATAAATTTAGTCCTATTTTATGTTTAATCTATTTTTGATATGTATCTATCAAATTTTTCACACAAACATCTATCATTTCAAAGACTTTATCAAACCCTTCAAAGCCATCAAAAAAGTATGGATCAGGAACATCTGCCCCATCAAAACCAAAATTTCCAAGTTTCAAAGGATTTTTGCAACCTATATTTTTGAGATTTGAAATATTGCTACTATCAAGACCAACTATTAAATCAAATTTTTTGAAATCCTCTTTTTTTACCTGTCTTGCTTTTTGTTTTGAGATATCAACACCATTTAACTTTGCAACTTTTATAGAGTTTTCACAAGGGTTTTCTCCCTCGTGCCAATTTCCAGTTCCTGCACTATCCACAATCAAATCCAGATTTTTCTCTTTTATATATTTTTCTGCCACACCTTGAGCTATTGGAGACCTACATATATTTCCAAGGCAAACAAAAAGTATAGATTTAATTTCCATTTTTGTCCTTTAATTTTTGTAAAAAATCATAACATCTTTATTATTACTTTTAGTTATATTTATTATTTGTCATTTTTTACTCTTATGTAAAGTTGGTTATAATTCCCAAAAAATTTAGGATTAAAATGAAAGAACAAATAGAAACTTCACTTTGTCACATCACAAAATTTTCAAATTCACAAGACAAATACGCTCCATCTTGGTTTCCTATTTATAACACAGGAACATTTGATTTAAAAAATCAAGAGGGGGATAAAATCTACGACTACACAAGAAGTGATAATCCAACAAGGGAAGTTTTAGAAAACCTATTTACCCACGCTGAAAATGGTGCTGGGTGTGTTTGTACTCACACAGGAATTGCTAGTGTTTCATTACTTTTTGAAACTGTTTTAAAAGCAAATTCACATATTTTGGTGGAAGCTGATTGTTATGGTGGGACATTTAGACTTCTCAAAATATTCAAAGAAAAATACAATATCACAGTTCATTTTGCAAACTTTTTGGATTTTGATAATCTTGAAAAAATTCTAAGCCAAAACCCTATTGATTTAGTTCTTTGTGAAAGTCCTACAAACCCTGGGCTTAAAATCATAGACTTAGAAAAAGTAGCAACACTTTCACACAAATACAACGCTTTATTTGCTGTTGATAATTCACTAGCTACTTTTATTTCACAAAAACCCCTTGATTTTGGAGCTGATATTTCACTATTTTCAACTACAAAATATATAAGTGGACATGGAAGCGTTGTTGCAGGGGCCATTGTGGCAAAAACAAAAGAGTTAAGCGATAAAATCCACTACTACGCAAATGCTCACGGGAGAAGCCAAAATCCAATGGATGTTTTTTTAATAAGCCTTGGAATTCCTACTTTAAAAATCAGAATGCAAGAACACCAAAAAAGCTCTATTTTAATAGCCTCATATTTGGAAAAACAATCTTACATCAAAAAAGTAACCCATCCAGCATTAAAATCTCATCCCCAATATGAGTTAGCACAAAAACAGATGAGCTATATACCAGGGGTATTTTGTGCTGATTTTGAAAGCGTAGAATTGGCTGAAAAATTTATAGCAAATGCAAAACTTTTTGGAGAAAAATGTTCATTTGGAAGTCCTGATAGTAGAGTTGAAATTCCTGCAAAAATCTCCCATGCCTCTTTTTCAAAAGAGGAGTTAAAAGCTATTGGAATTAGTGATAGTACAGTTAGATTTTCTATTGGACTTGAAAGTGTGGAGGATTTGATAAAAGATATAGAAGAAGCGATTATTTAATGCAAAACTCTTTTTTTACACATATTCCATGTGGGCAAACTCTTCCACAAAACAACATTCATGCAGTATCTGTGTCGATGCCAAATCTTCAAGATGTTATTGATTATGAAGAGCAAACACCACAAATTTTAGAAAAAATCACAGTTGCATATCCGCGATTTGTGATGCATCCCTATCTAAAAACTTTGGCAAAATATATAAAAGAAAAATATAGTATAAATGAAGCTTATGAAGTTGTACTTTTGAGTTCACAAAAAGCTGTTGAAGTTGTAAGTTCAAAATATTTTATCCATAACAAAATAGATATTTCTGAGCCTTTTGGAGTGATTTTAGTACAAAATGGTACAACACAGCTTCAAAAAGTTTTAAAATTTATCCAACATGTGGGATATAACCTATCTTCAAGATTGGCTGAAGATTATTTGTATGAAGTTGGAGTTTTAAAAGAGAAACATCAAGAAGTTTTAGAAGATAAAAACAGTGCCTATGATATTTTGATTTTAAACATAGCAAAGGCTTATAATCAACCAAAAACAAATGTTTGCCTAACACCTTCAGGAATGAATGCTGTTTATTGTGCATTAAGAGGTTTAAAAAACATTCAAGCAAAAAATGGTAAAACCAAACTTCTTCAACTTGGTTGGTTGTATCTTGATACGATGAATATTGTGGAACACTATTTTGATGAGAATAAAATCTTTTATGATATAAATGATTTGGATAGTGTTGAGAGTTATTTAAAAAACAATGGACATACAATTTCAGCTATTATCACAGAAATCCCTACGAATCCACTACTTCAAACTGTGGATTTAATAAGGCTTAGAAAAATTTGTGATAAATACAATATCGTTTTAGTAATAGATGCTACATTTGCAACACCATTTAATTTGGACTTAAAACCTTATGCGGATGTTTATGTGGAGTCTTTGACAAAATTTGCTTGTGGAAATGCAGATGTTTTAATGGGAGCTATTATTTTAAATGAAAACTCTAAAATCTCTCTTATGAGTGCAGAGTTTTTTAAACACTCCGATATGCCATATATAAAAGATATTCAAAGATTGGCGTATGAAATACAAAACTATGAAAACAGAATGAAAATCATCTCATCAAATACAAAAAAGTTGGTTGAGTATTTTAAAACAGCCCCTTTTATTGATGAGATTTTTTACTGTTTAAATCCAAAATATGCTTCAAATTATCAAAAACTTATGATTGATAAAGAGTCATATACAGGTATAGTATCAGTTACATTTAAAAAAGATTTCAAAGAAGTTTATGATTTTTTAAACTTTGCAAAAGGTCCAAGTTTAGGTACAGAATTTACTCTTTTGATGCCTTATACATACCTTGCACACTATGATTTAGTAACTTCAAAAGAGGGAAATAAGTTTTTAAAGAAAATCGGACTTCCTATAAATCTTCTTAGAATTTCCGTTGGAGTTGAAAATATAGAAGAGATTATAAATGAGTTTGAGAGATTGAATAATAATTGAGAAAATAGTGTTTATAAACTATTTTCTTAATTTATGAAAGATATTTTTCACCCGCAGCAACTGTAAAAGTCATCTCAACCAATAATTCAGGATTTACAAGTTCAGCTTTTACACAAGCCCTACTTGGAGCTGTTCCTTCAATAAACCACTCATCCCAAACCTCATTTAGAGCATCAAAATTTGCAAAATCTGTTATATAAATAGTTACAGCTAAAATTTTTGTTTTATCACTATCAATCAAAGCCAAAGTTGCCTCAGCTTGGTCAAATATTTGTTGTACTTGCCCTTTTATATCTGTACTTGTATCACTATCTGCAACTTCTGTAAATGTTGCTATTCCATTGAAAACTGTAACATCTGACCATCTTTTAGATGGATTTATTCTGTGGATTTTCATATTTATTATTCCTAAAATTTATTTAATGCCTAAAATATCAATTCTAAACTATTTTGAAGATTATACTATATATATTGACATTTATAACCACAAAAGATATACTTAGGATATACATAAAGGAGTTAAAATGACTACTAAAATTTCAAAATGGGGTAATTCTCAAGGACTTAGAATGCCAAAAGATATTATGGATAGTTTACATCTTCAAGTGGGAGATAATGTAAATATTACTATGTTAGATGGAAAAGTAATTCTTGAACCAATAAAAAAAGATATTTTGAATTATGATTTAAATGAACTGATTTCAAAAATACCAAGCGACTATAAAGCTACTGAAGAGTTTGATACAACAGTAGGTAAAGAAGAATGGTAAAAAACTATATTCCCAAAAAAGGTGATTTAGTAATACTCTCTTTTGACCCATCATCAGGACACGAACAAAAAGGACGAAGACCAGCACTTATTATAAGTAATGAAATTTTTAATAAAGCTTTAGGCTTAGCCATAGCTTGTCCCATAACAAATACAGATAGAAATTTTCCTTTTCATGTAAAACTAGAAGCCAAAAATCTCAAAGGTTTTATAATGACCGAACAAATTAAATCAATAGATTTTAATCCAAGAAATGTAAAGTTTGTGGAAAAGGTAGATGAAGATACTCTAAATCAAGTTTTGGGGATTACTAAGAGTATAATTTTTTAAATATCAAAAAGGGGACAGTCACCTTTTTCCCAAGTTTGAAACTTGGGAACGATAGAAAATAATAATTAATTATTTTTTCAATTCATCTTTAGCGCTAGATTTAAACAATTTATTAATTTTATGCATATTTCTATAGTATAATTCATCCCAAAGTGGACCAAATAATATATGAATCAAACCTCCAATAATAGGAATATTTTGTAAAAAATTTCTCCCCATATAATCAATATAACGACTTTTAATTAAATATTTTCTTACATTATCTCTTAACTCAATATCACTTGAAGATGTACTTACATTTTCAATTAAAGTTTCTAATTTTAAAATTTCTCGCCAGTGATATTCTAGTTGTTCTTTATGTCGTAGTATCATATCTTTTGCAAATTCAGATTCAACTTCTGATTTTAATAAATATTCTATATTATCCAGTTTTTCTTGTTGTAATTTTACTCGTTCTTCTGCAGTTTCTGCTTTACCTATTAAATCATCAATTTTTGATATTTTTAATAATGATTTAATTTCATGAGAAGAATCTGATGCTTTAGTAGCAAATATTCCAGCTGAAACTGATAAGACTATTTCAATAAGCGATTTACTTTCTAATTGATAATACCCTAAACTATTAAAATATAAAAACACATTTTCAGAATTAATTATTCCGAAAATTGATAATAAACATAAAATCCATAGAGTTAATTTCATTAAATATTTCCTTTTTAAGTTAAATTTTACATATATTTTGTCAGAAGTTTGGTGTAGATTTTTGTGAATATGAACAAAGGTGTACTACAAGTACATCGAAGTTCATATTCACGGAAAGATGCGCGAAAATTATGGCAAAAAGATTATTCCCACTCGATAGTTGCTGGTGGTTTTGATGAAATATCATAAACTACTCTGTTGATTCCTTCAACTTCGTTGATGATTCTTCTTGAGATTGTTTCTAAAATATCGTGTGGAATATGTGCAAATGTTGCTGTCATACCATCTGTTGCATCAACAATTCTAACACATACTGTGTTATCGTAAGTTCTATTATCTCCCATAACTCCAACAGATTTTACATTTAATAAAACTGTAAATGCTTGCCAAGTTTTGTCATAATATCCAGTTGAATGTAATACATCAAGCATAATAACATCAGCTTTTCTTAACAATTCTAAATCAGGTTTATTTACTTCACCCATGATTCTAATAGCAAGTCCAGGTCCAGGGAATGGATGTCTTCCTATCATCTGTTTTGGAAGTCCAAGTTCTAATCCTAAAGCTCTAACTTCATCTTTGAATATTTCTCTTAGTGGCTCTATAAGTTCAAATGTCATCCAATCAGGTAATCCACCAACATTGTGATGAGATTTGATAGTTTTTGAAGGACCTTTTACAGAAACTGATTCAATAACATCTGTATAAAGTGTACCTTGTGCTAAAAACTCAATTCCATCGTGTTTTTTTGCCTCTTTATCAAATACTTCAATAAATGTTTCACCAATAATTTTTCTTTTTCTCTCAGGGTCTGTAACACCTGCTAATTTTGAAAGGAACTCTTCACTTGCATCAGCAGTTATTAGATTTACACCTCTTGCTTTGAACATAGCTTCAACTTGTTCTCTCTCATTTGCTCTTAATAGTCCATTATCAACAAAAACAGGGATTAATTGGTCACCAATAGCTTCAGCCAAAAGTGTTGCTACAACAGAACTATCAACTCCTCCTGAAACTCCACAAAGAACTTTTTTATTTCCTACTTTTTCTTTGATTTTTGCTATTTGCTCTTTTGCAAAGCTTCCCATATTCCAAGTGCTTTCACAACCACAAATATATTTTGCAAAGTTTTTAAGTAATTTAGAACCTTGTTCACTATGGTAAACTTCTGGGTGAAATTGGAAAGCATAAATATTTCTTTCGCTATTTGCAATGGCTGCAAATGGTGAATTTTCACTTGTTGCGATTTTTTCAAATCCATCAGGAATATTTTCAACTCTATCTCCATGACTCATCCATACAATTTGTCCATCAGTTGTATCTTTGAAAATTGGGCTATCTTTTTCAAATTTTAATTTAGCCTTTCCATATTCATGATGGTCTGCTGGAATTACGCTTCCACCAAAATGTTGAGAAATTAACTGCATTCCATAACAAATACCTAAAATTGGTAAACCCAATTCAAAAATAGTAGCATCTGGATGATATGAATCTTTTGCATAAACAGAAGCAGGACCTCCTGAAAGAATAAGACCTTTAGG
>JBBITK010000035.1:0-13790 GCA_037440805.1 Arcobacter sp.
ATCAAAAGTATGTCTTAATGTGTGAATTACAACTCTCCTTTTTCTATCATCAGGTTTTAATCCCTGGTTAAAAAGTTCATCAAATATTGGTTGAAAAACTTTATAAGGCGCACTCCTTGACAAAATATTTGGTGTTCCACTTACAAGATAATCTATCTGTGATAAACTTTCCATCCTCTTTTTAATAATATCTTCAAAAGCAGGATGTATATATCCATGATATGTTCTATTTGATTTATGGTTTTTAATAATAACCGTACTTGTATCTAAATTTATATCATTTTTTGATATTGACAAAATACTAGATAATCTAGCGCCTGTTGAAAGACTAAGTGCTAAAAAAACTTTCATATATTCTGTAACATATCCTTTAAATTCTGTTCCTATTCTATTGTCTAAATAATCCCACAATTTATCAATTTCTTTAATATCTAAATATCTTTCTCTATCATTATCAATTTTTTCTCTTTCAACTTTAGCTGCATGAGCAGGATTTGAAAGTTTTAAATCTCTTTTTGAGATTAAAAAATTATATACCGTTCCTACAATATTTATCCAGTCGTTTACTGTTTTTGGTGCGTAAAATGTTTTATTGTCTTTTTTCTTACTTCTTGCTTTTTGTCTAAAATCTTCAACCACTTCCGGTGTAATATCATCTAATCTAAAATTAGCAAAATAAGGTCCAACATGATTTGCATATCTTGATTTTGTATTTTCTGTATCACTTTTACCCTCTATTGATTTTATATATAATTCAAAAGCTTCATTAAAAGTCATTTGTTTTTGATTTAAAAGCATTGGTGCATCATCTCTAAGTCTATCTATTGATGTTCTTTTTGCTCTCATTTTTGCAGCATAAGTTGCAGTCACACCTTCTACTGATGTTCCTACCTTTTCCAGGTGTTGTTTATTTTTTAAAGAATACTTGATATAATATACCGTTATACCATCATTTGATGTTCTTTTGAAAACACCTGTGAATTTTGTTTTTTCCATTTATTTTTATCTTTGTAGGGTTGATTTTTATTTATACAGTTCTTATACAGTTATTTTAACTTTTAGCAACTTTAAAAGACTTTTAGCCACCTTTTAGAAATAAAAAATAAATAAAAAAAGTTCCTATTTTACGATATATTGTCGATATTTTGGGGGTTGTGAGATTGTGTTAGAAATATGAAAAGTTGGGAAGGTACACCTGTAGAAGTATCTGTAGCTGAATAAGCTATAAACCCTATTCTATAGTAAAAGGCAAGAGATCAAAATCTCTTGCCTTTTTTTATTTATACTTAAAATCTACCAATATTTTCTTGTTAAAAATAATAAAATCTTTATGTGAGTTATAAAATTTTATGTAAAAAAGTATATAATCAATTCATATAAAATTTCTAAAAGGAAAAAAGCTTTTTTTTACGAAAAAAAGCTGTACAAAATAACATGATATCCGAAACATGCCTAATAGAAGAAAGCAAAAAAATAATAAATGGTATTTTTTTTAATAATAGTCCAATGATTGCATTTATTTGGAAAAATGACAAATTTTGCTCAGTTGAAGCTGTTTCAAAAAATATTGAATCTATATTAGGATATCATCCTAATAGTTTCTTAACAAATATCATAACTTATTCACAAATAATACATTCTGATGATTTAAATAGGATTAACGATGAAGTAAAATATTTTTCGCATCATAAGAAATCTTCATTTGAACACACTCCTTATAGAATAAAGAACTCAAAAGGTATATATAAGTGGGTCAAAGATTCTACTTATATAATTTACAATGAAGATGGTAAAATTAGCCATTTTATAGGTTATATTTTTGATTGTACAGATGAAATAGAAAATACAAATAAAACAAAAGCTAAAGAGTTAGAACTACATAAAACTGAAGATGAATTAATTAAATCAAAACAAATATGGAGTGAAAAAGAGTTATTAAAAAAACTTCATAATCAAAAACAACGCTTTGAAAATATGTTTAAAAATCACGATTCAATTATGCTTTTGATAAAACCTGAAACAGGAGAGATAATAGATGCAAATATTAGTGCATCAAAATTTTACGGATATTCCCATCAAGAATTTTTAACTATAAATATTACTGAACTAAATGAACTTTCCAAAGAGTTAGTTAAAGAAAAAATAGAAGAAGCAAAAAATAGCAAAAACAATCAATTTGAGTTTAATCATATTCTAAAAAATAAAGAGATAAGAAGAGTAAAAGTTCACTCTAGCCCTATTCAAACCGAAGATGGTGTTATTTTATTTTCTATTATTGAAGACATAACAAAAGTTGAAGAGTACCACAAACAAATAGAGATAGAAAAAAGCAAACTTCAAACAATAATTCATACAATTCCAGATTTACTATGGATAAAAGATTTAGAGGGGAAATACATTCTTTGTAATAGAAGATTTGAAGAGTTATATAATACTCAAATAGAGAATATTATAGGAAAAACTGATTATGATTTTGTAAATAAAGAGTTAGCAGATTTTTTCAGAAAATATGACAAAGTAGCCTTATCAAGTCAAAATACAGTTTCAACATTTAGGGAATTACAATTTTTAAATGATGGACATAAAGAGTATGTTCATACTACAAAAACAAAAGTTTTAGATAAAGATGGAAATATCTTAGGTATTTTAGGAATAGGAAGAGATACTACAAACATAAAAAGATATCAAGATGAGCTTGAAAAACAACATAGTTTTATTGAAACTATTTTGAATATGCAACCAACTATGATACTACTTACAAATGGCAAAAATACAATGTTTGTAAATCATACCCTTCTAGATTTTTATAACTGTAAAGATTTATATGATTTTGTAGAAAGGTATGGTTGTATTTGTCAAACTTTTATGAAAAATGATTTCTTTTTTAATCTTGATAAAATTTCAGAACATAATCAAAATTGGATAGATGAAATAAATAAACTTCCTAAAGAACACAGACTTGTAGCCATACAAACACCTTTGGAAAAAGAGACTAGAATATTTAGAATCGTTTCAAAAAACTACAAAGATAGTTATCATATTGTGACATTAAATGACATAACAGAAACTATTTTTAAACAACTGGAACTTGAAGAGAAAAATATTCATGATAAACTCACAAATTGTTTTAATAGAGAATATTTTGAAAACAATATAGATAATCTTCTTTATGAGAATAAACAAAATAGAGTAAATACTGCAATTATAATGATAGATATTGATTATTTTAAAAAAGTAAATGACAACTATGGTCACGATGTGGGAGATATAATTTTAAAAGAGTTAGTAAATCTTATGAGACTTAAATCAAGGAATTTAAAAGATGTTCTTATTAGATGGGGAGGAGAAGAATTTTTGATGATTATTCCAATAAGAAATGAAGAATACCTCAAAATTATATTGGAAAAGTACAGAAAAACCATTCAAGAACATAGTTTTAGTATTGTCAAAAAAATTACCTGTTCTTTTGGGGCAACTATTCATAAAGATAGTGAGAAAATTGAAAATAGTATAAAAAAAGCTGATATTGCCTTATATGAATCAAAAAATAAAGGAAGAAATTCAGTAACTATCATGCTTTAAAATTAACAAAAAATTAACTCTTTTTTTATACAATCTTAAAAAAACAAAAAGGGTTAATTATGAAAATACTATCACTTCTTTTTCTTCTATTTTTCTCATTGAATGCACAAGAGATGTTTCAAACTGTACCAAAAGAAAAAGCAAAGCTAATCAAAACCGATTCAAGTAAAGAGTTTTGCAATGTTTGTGGAATGAATTTAGTTAAATACTATAAAACTAATCATAGTGTCGAATATAAAAATGGACATAAAGAACAATATTGTTCTTTACATTGTTTAGCAGAAGTTCATAGAAATTATGCAGATAAAATGAAAATTATCCAAGTTGTAGACACAAATTCACTGGATTTAATAGATGCTAAAAAAGCTTTTTATGTAATTGGTAGCTCAAAAGAAGGAACAATGAGTGCAATTAGTGAGTATGCTTTCTCAAAAAAAGATGAAGCAGAGAAATTTAAAAAAGAGTTTGGCGGAGAGATTTTCTCTTTTAAAGAATCTTTAGAAAAAGCAAAAAATAAATTAACTAAAGAGAATGAACTTTTAGACAAAAAAAGAGTTCAAATGGCAAAAAAAGGTAAAAATATCTTTGAGAAAATGTGTAATAAAATTGAACTACCAGAATTTAATGCCATTGGAGAAGCTAAAAAATATATAATCGATAATTCAATTTGTAAAAATCTTGATGAACAAATGCTTCAATCAGTTTCGATATATCTTTATGACCCTATTTTGGCTGTGGATAGATCAAAAATGATAGCTGTGCCAGAGGATGCAAAATGTCCTGTTTGTGGAATGTTTGTAGCAAAATATCCAAAATGGGTTGCGTCAATTTCTATTGCTGGACATACACACTATTTTGATGGTGTAAAAGATATGATGAAGTTCTATTTTAATCCAAGTGAATATGGACACAGTCATAATAAAAATGAGATAACTAAAATAACAGTTACAGACTACTATTCAATAACTTCATTTGATGGAATAAAAGCTTTTTATGTTATTGGTTCAAATGTTTATGGTCCAATGGGTGAAGAGTTAATACCTTTTAAAACTCTAAATGAAGCAAAAGATTTTTCAACTAAACACAATGGTAAAAAAATAGTTAAATTTGAAGAAATCTTAGAAAATGATTTATAAGATAAAAGATTAAAAACACGAGAAGTTCGTGTTTTTTAATTAGTGATTTTTAATAAATGAACAACAATAATCAACTAAAGAGTGAACTCTTAATTTGAATTTTGAGTTTGCTGGAATTTCAAATGATGCAGGTCCTGTAAATTTTATCCAATCTTGAGCTGGTAATAAAACTTCTAATGTACCTCTTTGAATATCCATAACTTCTTTATGAACTGTATTTAACTCATACTCTCCTGGTAACATTATTCCTAAAGTTTTTCTAGTTCCGTCTTCGAAAACAATACTTCTACTTGTTATATTTCCATCAAAAAGAATGTTAGCTGCTTTTGCGATAGAAACATTATTAAATTCTGCCATCTATTATTCCTTAACTTATTATTTTAAGTATTCTATCAAAAAATTTATATGAAAGAATTAAATCAATTATAGCTTTTTTGGTTATAATTGCCCAACCATAAAAAAAGGACAAATATGACTATTCAAGAAGAGTTAAAAGATTTAATAGAAAATGAAGTGTTAGTAGAAATAGAAGATTATATTGATGAATTATTTGAAATTATTGCATCAAAAAAAGATACTCCAGAAACAAAAGAGGAATTAAAAAATCTTCAAGAAATGAAAAAAGATTTTGAAGATATGTTAAAAGATTTAGCAAATGGTGAAATAGATGAAGAAGAATGCAAAGAAATTATTGAAGAAATTGAGGAAATGTTAGCAGAATAAGAACTCTATGCAAGGTTATATTATTGACATAAAATCTGTTAGAGATGACGATTTAATAGTTTGTATTTTAACAGAAACAGAAGTTATAAATACCTATAGATTTTACGGTGCTAGACACTCTACAATAAATATTGGTTATAAAATAGATTTTGAACTTGAGAATACAAAATCATCTATTCCTAGATTAAAGGATGTAATTCAGCTTGGATTTCCTTGGATTTTAGATTATGAGAAAATGTATTGTTGGCAAAGATATTTAAAACTATTTTATAACCATCTAAAAGATATTGAACACATAGATGCTTTTTACTTTTATTCTTTGGATAATCTTGTCCATATAATGACTAAACAAAATCCCCTAAGAGCAATTTGTGAATCATATTTAACTCTTTTAGAATACGAAGGAAGACTTCATATTGATTTGGAATGTTTATTGTGTGAAATACCAATAGAAGGAAAAATGAGTTTGGTAAGAGGTTTTTTGCCTGTACATACAAGTTGCATTACAAAAAGAGCCAAATATTTTGAAACAAAAAAAATAAGAGAATTTTTTGAGGAAAAAACTCTTATAAATTTTGATGAAGAGGAAGTTGAGTTTTTGTGGGATACTTTATTACAAGGACTTTAGGCTATTTTTCATCCAAAAGTCTATCTTGTATCGTATCAATAGCTTTTTCTAAGGCATCCACATTTAAACCATATTTTGAAGCCTTTTCCAAAGCTTTTGAAATAGATTTGTCACTTAATGGATTTTGAATAGAACAAGCTGTTTTAATAACATCCAAAATTTGTGCTTTTTGTTTATACTCTTGTTCACATTTTTCTAAGTTATCAACATGTTCTATGATATTTATCAATTTATCACTAAGCTTCCAATGTTTAAATATTTGAGCAGTAATTTCAGAAGTTGAAAAACCTAAAAACTCTTTTTCAACTGAACTTATATTTTCTGCATTGTTTAATCTATTTCTAAACTCAATATCTCTATCTTCGCTTTTTAAAATATCAGCTAAAATAAATTTACCTGTCTCTTGCAACAAAGCTGGTAAAATCAATTCATCTCTTAAGCTAGGATCTATCTTACCAAGCCACAAACTAGCTAAAGATGAAGATATATTTGAAATTCTCATAAAATCATCAGTTGTAATTCCATAAGGTTCTAAATTTGTCATTAAAAGATTCTGAACAGTTCCACCAATGGCAATAGAGATAGTAAAATTAATACCCAAAAGATTAACTGCTCTTCCTGGTGTTTCAACTTTTGATCTAAATCCAAACATTGCAGAGTTTGAAATTTTTAGCAAAGTTGAAATTATAAGAGCATCTTTTTCTATAATTTCAAGTAATTCTGAAATCTCTTTTTCTTGCTTTTTTCTAAACTCTTCTATTTCTATAATAGTTTTTGGTAGAGGGGGTAAAGACTCTATTTTTTGTAAAATACTTATAGATGACAAGATGAACTCCTAAAACAAATAATTATTTTCCATTGTAACAAAACTTTTATCAATTATCTATAAATTATTTAATTTTCTCAAACATTAAATCTAAAATGCATAATATCACCATCTTGAACAACATAATCTTTACCTTCAAGTCTTAGTTTACCAGCTTCTTTACATTTTGATTCACCACCTAAAGCTATAAAATCTTCATAAGAGATAACTTCTGCTTTTATGAAACCTTTTTCAAAATCATTATGAATAACTGCCGCTGCTTGTGGTGCTTTTGTATTTTTTCTAATAGTCCAAGCTCTCACTTCTACTTTACCAGCTGTAAAATATGATTGAAGTCCTAATTTATCAAATGCTTTGTGGATGATTTGCTCCAAACCTGACTCTTGTACACCTAAATCAGATAAAAACTCTGTTGCTTCTTCATCAGATAATCCAACTAATTCTTCCTCTATTTTTGCACAAAGTATTATAACATCAGCATTTACACTAGAAGCGTGTTCTTTTAACATATCAACATATTTATTTCCACCATCTGCTAACGAATCTTCATCAACATTTGCTCCATAAATTACATCTTTATTTGATAAAAATCTAAGCTCTTTGTCAAGTTGTTTAAATACTTCATCATCAACTTTATCAAATGTTTTAACTGGCTGTAATTCACCTAAATGAGCATATAACTCTTCTGCAACTACAAGTTGAGTTGCTGCTTCTTTTGATGATTTTGATTGTTTTTTAAGTCTCTCTATTTTTTTCTCAATTTGAGAAATATCCGCATAAATTAACTCTGTTTCAATAATTTCAATATCTCTTAAAGGATTTACATCACCTTCAACATGGATAATATTTCCATCTTCAAAACATCTAACCATATGTAAAATAACTTCAACTTCTCTAATGTTTGATAAAAATTGATTTCCTAAACCTTCACCTTTACTAGCTCCTCTTACAAGTCCTGCAATATCTACAAAATCGATAGTTGAGTGTTGAATTTTGTCTGGATTAACAATTTTTGCTAACTCTGTTAATCTTTTGTCTGGTACTGGAACTATTGCTTTATTTGGTTCTATTGTACAAAATGGATAGTTTTGTGCCTCTGCATTTTGTGCCTTTGTTAAAGCATTAAAAGTTGTTGATTTACCTACATTTGGAAGTCCTACGATACCTACACCTAATCCCATAATTTGCCCTTTTATGTTTTATTTATTTTTCTATATTTATATATATTATAGGTAAAAAAGCCATAGAGATAGATAAAATATGTTTTATTAATAAATTTGAGTAAATATAAAATTAATCTTTTTAAATAGTGAGAGAAATTTAGTAAAAAATTATTACTCCACCAATAAAATAGATTAAATTTTAGTAGTTTTATTGTGAGTATTTTTAAGGCGGAAGTTAGAAGCTTACCATTGTGTAAGCGATAACTTACAACGCAAAAAATATTCAGAAGAAAACTAGCATTTTAGGGTTTTCACTCACATTATTTACACATTCTTTTTGTCCAAAATTTATTCAACATACGATGTATGTCTTCATAAATTTCAAACAAAAATTGATGGTAAAAATGTGGCTAAAATTAATTTATTTTGTTGGTGGAGTAATAAAAGAAAGATAGCCAAAATTGGCTATCTAAAAGTGTTTATTTTTTTAAGTTTTGTAAAAAAGAGATAGTTGCTCTGATACCTGCTCCACTTGCACCATGAGGATTATATCCCCATTGTTTTTCTACAAATGCAGGTCCAGCAATATCAAAATGAATCCATTTTTGTTTGTTCTCTTCATAAATAAAATTATCTAAGAACATACCAGCAGTTATTGCTCCACCATATCTTGTATTTGCAATATTGCAAATATCTGCTATTTCTGATTTTATAGCTTTTTTCAAAAATCTATTAAAATCCAAAGCAGTAGCATATTCCCCCGAAGTTAAAGCACCTAAAACAGCCTCTTTTTTTAATTCGTTATTATTTCCCATAACTCCGATTGTATATTCTCCAACTCCAACTACACAAGCACCTGTTAGTGTTGCATAATCAAAAATATAATCAATATCTTTGATTTCATCTTGAATATAACACAAACAATCAGCTAAAACCAATCTACCTTCTGCATCAGTATTTCTAACTTCAATAGTTTTTCCATTTTTTGCTTTTAAAACATCGTCAGGTTTATAAGCATTTCCACCTATCATATTTTCTACTGCACCAACTACACCATGAACTTCAAATGGTAATTCAAGTTTAGCAATAGCCCACATCATAGATAACACGGCACAACCACCCGATTTATCAGCTTTCATAGTTACCATAAAATCAGCAGGTTTCAGTGATAAACCTCCTGAATCATAGGTCAAACCTTTTCCAACTAAAACAATTTTAGCCTTTGGATTTTTTGGTTTATATGTTAGATGAATTAATTTTGATTCGTGAACAGAAGCTTTTCCCACACTAAACATAGCATTCATTCCATTTTCTTGTAAAAAATCTTCTCCAACAACTTTACAAGAGATTTTCACATCTTCTGCAATATTCTGAGCATTTAAAGCCATTATTTCAGGATAAAAATCAGCAGGAGGAGTATTTATCATATCCCTTGCTTTGTTTACAGCTTTTATTATAATTTTTGATTCTTTTAGTATATTTTCTAAATCATTAGATATTTTTTTTACAGCTATTTGTAATTCAATTTTCTTTTCACTTTTTTCAGATTTATACTGAGTAAATTTATATTCACCCATCAAAGCACCTTCAACAATAGCTTTGAAATCTTTTTCTAAAGTTTTTGTTAAATCTATCTTTGCTGATAAATATTTTGTTGATTGAAGTTTTCTAATAGCTGTCGCACTTGCGATTGCGATAGAATCATAATTATTCTCTTCATAACCAACATATATTTTTTTTGATTCTGGTAATATTACGCAAGATTCATCTTTTGCTTTGAACTCTAAAATTTCTAAAATTTCTAAAATTTCTTTATCTTTACAATCATCAATTTGATTAACAAATATAATTTCAATATCTGAATCTATTTTTTTTATACTTTTTTCAATTAAATTAATTTTCATTCTTAACCCTTTTTTCTACTCTTTTAGTAGCCTTATTAAAATAATAAATTATACTTCCACCGAAAATACCAGCTATAGGAATAGCTAAATACCAATGCTCTTTCGCCCAATGTAAAACAACTAAAATTTCATTTCCAAAATACCAAACAGGAACTATAGTAATTGCTGCCCAACACCAAGCACTTATAAGATTTATAAGAGCAAACATTTTTGCATCATATCTTGTAAGACCTATAGAAATAGGAATAATAGTTCTCATTCCATACATATATCTTTGTACAAAAATAATAGGCCATCCATGTTTTTTTAGAAGTAAATGTGCAAAAGCAAATTTTCTTCTCTGCCCTTTGAATTTTTTGTGAACAGAAGATTTGTTAAATCTTCCGATATAAAAATAAACTTGATCTCCTGCAAAACCACCAAGACCAGCAACAAAAATAGCTAAATATAAATTCATATCTCCTGTGTGAGATAAAAGCCCAGCCATAACAAGACCTGCTTCACCTTCTAACATTCCCCACGCAAAAAGGATTATATAACCATGTTGTTTTAATAAGTAAACAAATTTATTATCAAGTCCCTCAACAGGGGCATTATACAAATTATAAGCTAGAAATGAGAAAAAAGAGATCACTATAAAAGCAAAGATTTTTCCTGAATATGGTTCTATCCGTTTAAAAAACTCTTTCATAAATTACTCCCTTCTTAATCAAATTTTAGCAAACTTTTTGCCTGCACCATATCCTTATCACCACGACCAGATAAATTTACAATTACCAATTTATCTTTTAATTTATCTTTTGCTTTTTTCAAATATGCTATTGCATGAGCTGATTCAAAAGCAGGAATAATTCCCTCTTTTCTACTTAACCAAACAAAAGCTTCAATAGCTTCATCATCTGTTATTGAGTCATAACTTACACTTTTGTTATCTTTATGAAATGAGTGTTCAGGACCAATTCCTGGATAATCAAGTCCAGCACTAATAGAGTGAGCTTCTAAAACTTGTCCATCTTCATCTTGAAGTAAATATGAACATTGTCCATGTAAAACCCCTGGAGTTCCTTTTTCTAAACTACATCCGTGTTTGTCTGTATCAAGACCTAAACCACCAGCTTCAATTCCAACACAAGTAACACTAGCATCTTCTAAAAAGTGTGAAAACATACCAATAGCATTTGAACCACCACCAATACATGCAACAACATAATCAGGAAGTCTTCCTTCTTTTTCTAAAACTTGTTTTCTTGCTTCATAACCAATAACAGCTTGAAAATCTCTCACCATCATAGGATATGGATGAGGACCAGCAACAGTTCCAATTATATAAAATGTATCCCTTGCGTTTGTAACCCAATATCTAATTGCATCATTCATAGCATCTTTTAATGTTTTACTTCCACTTTGAACAGCTATTACTTTTGCACCAAGCAATTTCATTCTAAATACATTTAATTCTTGTCTTTCAACATCTTTTGCACCCATAAAAATAGTACATTCAAGTCCCATAAGTGCTGCAATTGTAGCAGTTGCAACACCGTGTTGTCCAGCTCCTGTTTCAGCTATAACTTTTGTTTTACCTAGTTTTTTAGCAAGTAAACCTTGAGCTATAACATTATTAACTTTGTGAGCACCTGTATGATTTAAATCTTCTCTTTTTAAATATACTTTTGCACCTATCTCTTCGCTTATGTTTTTGGCATGATATAGGGGGTTCTCTCTTCCCACATAATCTTTTAATAAAGCATTAACTTCTGCCCAAAACTCTTTATCAAATCTATATTTTTTATATTCAGCTTCTAACTCTTTTAATATTGGCATTAATGTTTCAGGAACATATTGCCCTCCGAAAATACCAAATTGACCCTTTTCATCTGGATCAAAAATACTAGGTTTAGGAATATAATTACTCATTTTTTCTCTTTCTCTTAAATTTCTAATACAGCATACACTGGTGTTGTTTTTTCTAATTTCTCTTTACCATTTAAAATTGCAATATTCATCAAAAAACAACTCTCAACTAAATTTACATTTAGTTTTTTAATTAAGTTAGCAGCAGCATAGGCTGTACCACCACTTACAATAATATCATCTATTAAAAGTACATTTACATCTTTTTCATTATTAAAAGCATCTAAATGCAACTCTATTTCATCAAAACCATATTCTAATTCATATTTTTCACAAACTGTTGTACTTGGAAGTTTTCCTTTTTTTCTTACAGGTACAAATCCAATTCCTAATCTATCAGCTAAAGCTGAAGCAAATATAAATCCCCTTGATTCAATTCCAGCAACATAATCCAAATTATAATCTTTATACCGCTCTTCTAAGTGATTCATTAACATTGAAAAAGCTTTTTTATTGTTTAATAAAGTAGTAATATCTTTGAATACAATTCCAGCTTTTGGAAAATCATGGATACTTCTAATGGAGTCTAGTAACTCTTTTTTTTCGTTTTCGTTTAAAACTATATCTTTAGCCATTTTATTCCCTTAAAAATGTAGAGTAGAAATGGGGTAAATTCTATCCAAATATTTATTATGACTTTATGATGTTTAAATATATTTGTAAATATAATTTATTTTATTATTTAAAGGTCAAAATATGAAATCATTCTTGCTTTTATTTTTAATCACAAATTTATACTCTCTTGAAATTCAAAAACCAAAGATCTATAACTCATCAATTCACAATATAAAAAATTGGTATATGAGTGAAAAATTAGATGGAGTTAGAGCCTATTGGAATGGAAAAGAGTTACTAACAAAAAATGGAAATAGGATTTATACTCCCAAAAACTTCACAAAGAACTTTCCAAATTTTGAATTAGATGGAGAGTTATGGACAAAAAGGGAAGATTTTGAAAACATACAAAATATAGTTTTAGATAAAAACCCATCAAAAAATTGGAATGAAATAAAATACTATATTTTTGAAGTTCCAAACCAAAAAGGAAATTTCATTCAAAGATTAAAAATTATAAAAAATTGGTTGAAAAAACATTCAAACAAAAATATACAAATTATTGAACAAGTAAAATGTATAGATGAAAAAACATTGAATATTTTTTTAAATCAAATAATTAAGCTAAAAGGAGAAGGCGTTATAATCAAAAATCCAGCACTAAGCTATTTTTCTAATCGTAGCGATAATATCTTGAAAATCAAAACATTTTATGACAATGAAGGAGAAGTTATAGAAATCAATTATAAAAATAGTAAATTTAAAAGCTTAAAACTTAAATTAAAAAATGGTGTAGAGTTTAATTTAGGAAATGGTTTTTCAAAAGAGCAAAGATTAAATCATCCTAAAATAGGAGATATTGTAACTTTCAAATATTATGACTTAACAAAAAAAGGCAAACCAAAGTTTGCCTCATTTTTAAGAGTTAGAAAAAAAGAGTAATTTACATCAAATTATATTTTGCAGATGTAATTCCAGCATCTCTTATTTTTACACAAATCCCATCTTTTTGTTCATCCACCACCAAATCAATGATTTTTACACCAGCTTCATCTTTTACTTCAATAGTTAAACAACTATCTTTATCTGTTACTTTTAAATCTTCAATAACCCAATTTTTGGAATTTAGAGTAATTGCATCTGAAATCTTATCTATTTTACTTCCATTTGAAAGATAGTATGTTTGGATAGAAGTAATTGTCGTTGCAACATCTCGTTTTAGGGTAGAAACCGTAGCAGAATCTTTTGTATCCAAAAACTTTGGTATAGCAAAAGATGAAATCAAAGCAATAATAACTATTGCAAAAATAAGTTCTAAAAGTGAAAATCCACTTTTCATAATACACTCCTTAAAAATAATTT
>JBBITK010000035.1:13809-20695 GCA_037440805.1 Arcobacter sp.
AGATTATATTATGAAAAACTTAAAAATAAAATAATTTTTTATACAACTAAATCATAAAATATTGGGGATTTCTATATTTGTTTCCCTCTCTATATCAGCAACACCTTCATAAATTATCTCCATAGGAGTTCCCATATTTTCATTCTCTTTATCCATAAATCGTGTAAGATTTTTATGAAAATCAAGTTTTACAGTACCTATTGGACCATTTCTTTGTTTTCCAATTATTATTTCAGCCTCTTCTACAGGTTTATTTATAAATTTAGATTTATAATCTTCACCTTTATCTTTAGCTTCTTTCTCTTTTCTTGCCTCATCTCTCTCTTTATAAACATCATCCCTATACACAAACATTATAATATCAGCATCTTGTTCAATTGCTCCAGATTCTCTCAAATCACTAAGCATTGGTCTTTTATCTGGTCTATTTTCAAGTCCCCTATTTAATTGAGAAAGGGCAACTATAGGAATTTTCATCTCTCTTGCTAGCATTTTAAGTCCCCTACTAATATCTGAAACTTCTTGATGTCTATCTTTATTTCCAATACCTTGCATAAGCTGCAAGTAGTCAATAATTACAAGTTTTATATTATTATCTTCATTTTGAGCCAATTTTCGCACTCTGGCTCTTAATTGATTTATATTTACACTTCCACCATCATCTACAAAAAGTTTTTTTGTATTTAAATCATCAATAGCAAGGGTTAAATTTGACCATTGTTGGTCATCTAAATCACCTTTTCTAAGATTTTGCAAAGGAATAGATGTTTTTGCAGATAACATCCTTAGCATAAGCTGTTCAGCAGGCATTTCCAGTGAGAAAAATATTACACCTTTTCCTTGCTCCACATTTTTTAATGCCATATTTAAAACCAACGCTGTTTTACCCATAGCTGGTCTTGCAGCAATAATTACTAAATCCCCTCCATTAAAACCTGTTGTTTTTTTGTCTAAAGCATAAAAACCTGTTGTTTCACCAATTAGGTGCCTATTTCCCATCAACTTCATTTTCTCAATATATGCCAAAGTATCATTTACAACTGTTGGCATATTTTTAAGTTCAGAAGTTGATGAATCCGTAGAGATTTTATAAAGTTCTGCTTGAATAGTGTCTAATGCTTCATTTGCACTAACCTCTTCTTCAATAGAGACTTTTTTTATTGTTGTTGCTAAAGTTGCTAACTCTCTTTTTACAGAAGAGTCTTTTATCTCTTTTACATAAGCTATTGTATTTGTAATGGGATTTGCAGATAAAATCTCTATTAAGATAGAATCATCAACCTCTTTTGAGTCAATTTTTCTTCTAATAAACTCTTCATCTATTGGCATATCTTCACTATGAAGTTTCATCATAACTTCAAAGATTTTTTTATGGGCTGGAAGATAAAAATCTTTTGGTTTTAAAATCCCTAAAATAGATTCTAGTTCTTCAGGATTAAACAAAATAGAGCTTAAAACAGCTCTTTCAATATTTATACTATATACACTATCCAATTTTTACCTTTAACAAACTCTATTTTTTCCACTATTTTTAGCTTTGAGTAACTTAACATTTATTTTATGTAAAGTTTTTTCTAAACTCAAATCTTCTAATTTATTAAAATTATTAATATCTATTTCAACCATTCCAAAACTAATAGTTGCACAAATCATTTTTCCATTGTATTCCAAAACAAAATCATCAAAACCCATTCTGATTTTATTTAAAATATCTTTGGCCTTATCTTTTTTTAGTGCAGGTAGAATAAATATGAATTCTTCTCCATCATATCTAATTATGATATCTGAACCTCTTAGATTTTTTTTTGCGATGGGAACAAAATTTTCTAAAATTTTATCTCCAGCATCAAAACCATAATTTTCATTTAATTCACTAAAATTATCAATATCACAAATAGCTACAACAAAGGATTCCGAAGTAGCTAAAGAGATTTGTAACTGACTAAAATAAAGTACTTCTAACTTATCTTTTAATACAGCACCTGTTAATGCATCTTTTAAATTTGAAAAATTTTTTAAAAACTTATCACTATCAAACTTATTATCTAAAGATAAAGTTATCATTATTTTAACCTTCCACTTAAAACAAGAAAAACTATTTTTTGTGTTCCTCTTTTTTTGCTTCTAATTCAACTTCTTCAATAAATCTATCTATTAATTTATCTTCTGGAAGTTTTACTATAATTTCCCCTTTTTTCATAATAAGTCCAGAGCCTTTTCCAAAAGCAATTGCAACATCGGCACTTTTTGCCTCTCCAATCGCATTTACAACACAACCCATCACAGAAACATCCAAAGGTGTTTTTATATGTTGTGTTCTTTTTTCTATTTCAGCAACTGCACTTACTAAATCCGCTTCTATTCTACCACAAGTTGGACAAGATACAATATTTAATCCATCTTTTGTGATACCTAAATCTTTTAAAATAGCTTTTCCAACTTTTATCTCTTCTTCAAGTTCACCCGTCATAGATACCCTTAAAGTATCTCCAATACCATCCAAAAGAAGTGAACCTAATGCAATAGAAGATTTAACAGTTGAATGAAATTTTGTACCAGCTTCTGTAACACCTAAATGAAAAGCATAATTGTTCATAGGTCTTAACATTCTATATGCTTCTACGGTTCTTTGAACATCACTAGCTTTTAGAGAAACTTTTAAATTTGTAAAGCCTAAATCTTCAAGATATTTGATATTATAATCAGCACTTGCAACCATACCTTGAGGTGTTTGTCCATATTTATCTTCAAATTGTTTTTCAAGTGAACCTGAATTTACTCCAATTCTTATTGGAATATTTCTTTGTGTACAAGCTTTTACAACTTCAGCAACTCTTTTTTTATCTCCAATATTACCTGGGTTAATTCTAATACAATCTACAACTTCAGCAGCAATTAAAGCTAATTTGTATTTAAAATGAATATCTGCAACCAAAGGAAGTGATACTTGTGACTTTATCTCTTTTAAGGCATTAGCCGCTTCCAAATCAGGAACAGCAACTCTAACTATATCTGCACCAGCAAAATGCAATGCTGTAATCTGTTCAACAGTGGCTTTCACATCAGATGTTTTTGAAAAAGTCATTGATTGAACAGGTATTGGTGCATCTCCACCAATAGGAACATTTCCTACGAAAATTTGTTTAGTTGGGTATCTTTTTATCATGTTGCGATTTTATTAAAATAAACTTCAAATTTACCTTAGCAACTCTTTAAAGTTTTATTTTAAAAAGATTGGATAAAATATGCCATCTTAAGTAAAGGGAAATTATGGGCTTTACTCTTTTTGATATGATTATCATAGGAATTACTTTGCTTCTTGGATTAAAAGGTCTCTTTAGAGGAATAATTAAAGAAGTATTTGGAATTGTTGGAATTGTTGGAGCAATTTTTATTGGTTCAAGATTTTCTAAAGAAACAGGAGATTTAATAGCACCTATTTTAGGTTTAGAAAATGGTGCAACTATTAATCTTATTGGATTTGCTGTAACTTTGGTTGGATTTTGGTTAGTAATCTATTTTATTGGTGAAATAGTTAGTAAGATGTTTGCAGTAAGTGGACTGGGAATTGTTGATAGAATTTTCGGTTTCCTTTTTGGTTCAGCAAAGGTTTTTTTGATATTTTCAGTAATTACTTATGCAATTTATCAAGTTCAATCTTTCAAAAAAACTATTGATGAAAAAGCCAAAGATTCTATTGTTATACCTCACTTAATTAGTGTAGGTTCTTACATTATCAAAATTGATACGGTTGCAATAACTGAAAAAATTGAAAATAGTGTAAATAATGTATCTGGAACAAATGTTACACAAGCCTTGAAATCAGCCCAAGAAACAGTAAAAACAACTACAGAAAATGTTTCAAACACCATAAAAGAAGAAGCTGGGAAACAACTTGTAGAAGAAGTAAAAAAAGAGATTCAACCAAACAGTTCAGTTGAACCTAAAAAACAGTAATTACAAAGGATTTTGATTTTGTTTGAAAATAAATATATACAACAAAGAATAGAAAAAGCTGAAAAATTAAGAGAAGTGGGAATTAATCCTTACTCAAATGAGAGTTTTAAAGATATTTCAATCTCAAGTTTTTTAGCTGTAAATAATGATATTTTTGATTTAGAAGAAAAAAGAGATGAAAATAGAAGTTTTACCGTTGCAGGAAGAATAAAACTATATAGACTTATGGGAAAAGCTAGTTTTATCAAAATAGAAGATGAAACTGGAATGCTTCAAGTTTATGTTGCAAGAGATAATCTTCCTGAAAATTTTTACAACGATATATTCAAAAAAAATATTGAAGTTGGAGATATTGTAGAGGTTAAAGGTTATCCTTTTATTACTGGTCAAGGTGAGTTATCACTTCATGCTGATGATTTAAAACTGTTAACAAAAGCTATTTCTCCACTACCTGAAAAATATCATGGTATTCAAGATAAAGAGTTAAGATATAGACAAAGATATTTAGATTTAATTATGAATAGTGATGTTAGAAAAACTTTCCATACAAGATCTAAAGTTATTAGCTTAACAAGAAGATTTTTTGAAAATAAAGGTTTCTTAGAAGTTGAAACTCCTATGATGCACCCAATTGCTGGTGGAGCAAATGCAAAGCCGTTTGTTACACATCACAATGCTTTAGGAATTGATAGATACTTAAGAATTGCTCCAGAGTTATATTTAAAAAGATGTATAGTTGGTGGATTTGAAGCGGTATTTGAAATAAATAGAAACTTTAGAAATGAAGGTATGGATGCTACACATAATCCTGAATTTACATCTATTGAGTTTTATTGGGCATATAAAACTTATAAAGATTTAATTGCTTTAACTAAAGAGTATTTTGCATATTTATTTGAAAATTTAAATCTTCCAACAACACTACCTTATGGTGATTTACAAATTAATTTTTCTGATTTTAGAGAAATTCCTCTAATTGAATCGTTAAGTGTAATTGGTGGAGTACCATCAGATGTTGTTGAAGATAAAGAAAAAATTATTGCATTTATGAAATCAAAAAATCTTGATGTAAATGAGAAAATGAATATTGGACAACTTCAAGGTGAGTTATTTGATGAGTATGTTGAAGCAAAACTTATCAATCCAACATTTATTACTGAATATCCAGTTGAAATTTCTCCACTTGCTAGAAGAAATGATGAAAAGCCACATTTAACTGATAGATTTGAGTTATTTATCGCAGGAAAAGAGATTGCAAATGCTTTCAGTGAGTTAAATGATCCACTTGATCAATTACAAAGATTTGAAGGTCAAATGGCAGCAAAAGACAACGGAGATGATGAAGCACATGAAATGGATGAAGATTTTGTAAATGCTCTATCTTATGGTATGGCTCCAACAGCTGGACAAGGAATTGGTATTGACAGACTTGTAATGATGCTTACAAATGAACACTCAATTAGAGATGTTTTGTTATTTCCAGCTATGAAGCCTGTTAAACATGAAATAAATCTTCACAATGATGAAGAATAGTATATTAAATTAATAATTTTAAGGAGAACAAAATGAGTTTTTTATCAAATGCAAATTTAGAACAAGCAGACAATGAAGTTTTTTCAATTATTGAAAAAGAGTTAGAAAGACAAACAAATCACTTAGAGATGATTGCAAGTGAAAACTTTACAAGTCCAGCAGTTATGGAAGCAATGGGTTCAGTTTTTACAAACAAATATGCTGAGGGTTACCCATATAAAAGATATTATGGTGGATGTGAATTTGCTGATCAAGTTGAGCAATTAGCAATAGATAGAGCTTGTCAAATTTTTGGATGCTCTTACGCAAATGTACAACCACACTCAGGAAGTCAAGCAAATGGTGCTGTTTATGCAGCGTTATTAAGTGCTGGAGATAAAATTTTAGGTATGGATTTATCTCATGGTGGACATTTAACACATGGTTCAAAACCATCATTTTCTGGTAAAAACTACCAAGCATTCTATTATGGTGTAGAATTAGATGGAAGAATCAATTATGATAGAGTAATGGATATTGCAAAAATTACTCAACCAAAAATTATAGTTTGTGGTGCAAGTGCATATGCAAGAGAAATTGATTTTGCTAAATTTAGAGAAATTGCTGATGCTGTTGGAGCTATTTTATTTGCTGATATTGCACACATAGCTGGACTTGTTGCTGCTGGTGAACATATGTCTCCTTTCCCATATGCAGATGTTGTAACTACTACTACTCATAAGACTTTAAGAGGTCCAAGAGGTGGTATGATTATGACAAATAATGAAGAAATAGCTAAAAAAATTAACTCTGCTATTTTCCCAGGATTACAAGGTGGACCACTTGTTCATGTAATTGCTGCTAAAGCTGTTGCATTTGGTGAAATTTTAAAACCAGCATGGAAAGATTACGCAAAACAAGTAAAAGCAAATGCTAAAGTACTTGGTGAAGTATTAATGAAAAGAGGTTATGATTTAGTAAGTGGAGGAACTGACAATCACCTTGTATTAGTATCTTTCTTAAATAAACCTTTCTCAGGAAAAGATGCTGATGCTGCTTTAGGAGATGCGGGAATCACTGTAAATAAAAATACAGTTCCAGGTGAGACAAGAAGTCCTTTTGTTACAAGTGGTGTAAGAATTGGAAGTCCTGCTTTAACTTCAAGAGGAATGAAAGAAAAAGAGTTTGAAATTATTGCAAATAAAATTTGTGATGTTTTAGATAATATTGAAGATAAAGAACTTCATGCAAAAATAAATAAAGAATTAGAAGAGTTAGCAAGTAATTTTGTAATTTATACTAAATCAACATTCTAAATTCAAGGAATACCCATGCAAATAAATGGCGATGAATTCGTAAAAAAAGTTCAAGAGCAAGAGAGACAAGAGTTACAAAATAGATTAAATGAATTGGAGGG
>JBBITK010000036.1:0-20601 GCA_037440805.1 Arcobacter sp.
GACTGTAAATCCGCCGCCT
The DNA here is from genome assembly GCA_037440805.1 of Arcobacter sp. Classification (GTDB taxonomy): domain Bacteria; phylum Campylobacterota; class Campylobacteria; order Campylobacterales; family Arcobacteraceae; genus Aliarcobacter. Next base: position 20 of record JBBITK010000036.1, read on the forward strand.
TAGGCTTCGAAGGTTCAAATCCTTCTCTCACCACCATTTTGTTGCGGGAGTAGCTCAGTTGGCTAGAGCTTCTGCCTTCCAAGCAGATTGTCGCGAGTTCGAGTCTCGTCTCCCGCTCCATATTTATTGAATACTGGGAGCTGAGTTATAAGCACAAATATAACTCTTATAAAATAATACTCCCATTAAAGTTTTTTTCAGTATATTTAAGTTACTATTCGCATTCAAAATGACGTTTAGTTTTATAAACTCCCCTCTGAATAGAGAAGCCAAGGGCTTATCTACTCAGAGGGCAATTTTAAATTTTTAGAAGGGGATTTTTATGGCAAAAGAAAAGTTTTCAAGAAACAAGCCACACGTTAACATTGGTACAATCGGACACGTTGACCACGGTAAAACTACATTAACAGCTGCTATTTCTGCTGTTTTAGCATTAAAAGTTGGTGGAGAGATGAAAGATTACGATCAAATCGATAATGCACCAGAAGAAAGAGAAAGAGGAATTACTATTGCAACTTCTCATATTGAGTATGAAACTGCTAATAGACACTATGCTCACGTTGATTGTCCAGGACACGCGGACTACGTTAAAAACATGATTACTGGTGCTGCTCAAATGGATGGTGCTATCTTAGTTATTGCTTCAACAGATGGACCAATGGCACAAACAAGAGAGCATATCTTATTATCTAAACAAGTTGGTGTACCTTACATCGTTGTTTTCATGAACAAAGAAGATCAATTAGATGAGCAAGATAGAGAAGAAATGTTAGAATTAGTTGAAATGGAAATTAGAGAATTATTATCAACTTATGATTTTCCAGGTGATGATACTCCTATTATTGCAGGTTCTGCATACCAAGCATTAGAAGAAGCTAAAGCTGGGAATATCGGTGTATGGGGAGAAAAAATCGTTAAGCTAATGGATGCTGTTGATGAATATATCCCGACTCCAGAAAGAGACGTTGATCAAGATTTCTTAATGCCTGTTGAAGACGTATTCTCTATTTCAGGAAGAGGAACTGTTGTTACAGGAAGAATTGAAAAAGGTACAATTAAAATCGGTGAAACTATTGAAATCGTTGGATTTGGAGATACTAAAACTACTACTGTAACAGGTGTAGAGATGTTCAGAAAAGAGATGGAACAAGGTCAAGCTGGTGATAACTGTGGTATCTTATTAAGAGGTATCAAAAAAGAAGATGTTGAGAGAGGTCAAGTTTTATGTAAACCAAAAACAATTACTCCTCATACTAAATTTAGATGTGAAGTTTATATCCTTTCTAAAGAGGAAGGTGGAAGACATACTCCATTCTTCTCTGGATACAGACCACAATTCTATGTTAGAACAACAGATGTTACAGGTTCTTGTACATTACCAGAAGGTATAGAAATGGTTATGCCAGGTGATAACGTAGAGATGACAGTTGAATTAGTTGCTCCAATTGCTCTAGACAAAGGTACAAAGTTTGCTATTAGAGAAGGTGGTAGAACTGTAGGTGCTGGAGTTGTTGCTGAAATCATTGCGTAAGGATTTTAAATGGCAAATGGTGTAAGAATTAAAATAGGATTAAAATGCCAAGAGAGTGGAGATATTAACTACACTACTTGGAAAAATCCTAAAACTCATACTGAAAAAGTAGAAGTTAGAAAATATAACCCAAAATTAAGAAAACATACTGTTCATAAAGAAGTAAAGTTAAAATCTTAATTTTTCATAGTACTCTTTCCTTTGAAAGAGTACTTCTAGGTCAGTAGCTCCAATGGTAGAGCGCCGGATTCCAAATCCGATGGTTGTGGGTTCGAATCCCTCCTGGCCTGCCATATTTTTTCCAAAAAATTTTCTAGAGTTTTTTTGAGAAAATATTACAAATAAGCTTATATGGAGAAAATGTTGAATAAATTAAAAACTTATTATTTAAGTGCAAAGACTGAATTACAAAAAGTAATATTTCCAATAAAAGAACAGATTAGAACAGCTTATTTGTCGGTTTTTATAGTTGTGACAGTAATTACTCTATTTTTAGCATTAATAGATGCTGTTATGTCATTCACTTTGTCTTCTGTAATTAATTAAGGAACTATTATGGCTCATAGATGGTATGCAATACAAACATATTCAGGTAGTGAATTATCTGTAAAAAAAGCTCTTTTACAACTTTCTGAAAAAATGGCAGATGGTAAAATAGAAGAAGTTCTTGTTCCTACTGAAGACCTTATTGAAATAAAAAAAGGTAAAAAAACAATTATTGAAAGACCAATTTATCCAGCTTATGCTTTTGCAAAAATTGATCTAGATACAGCTTTATGGCACAGAATACAATCTATGCCAAAAGTTGGTAGATTTATTGGTGAATCTAAGAAACCAACAGCTTTGTCGGACAAAGATATAAATCTTATTCTTGAAAAAGTTAAAAATAGAGCTGCTGCTAAACCAAAAATCTCTTTTGATAAAGGTGAGATGGTTAGAATAAATGAAGGTTCTTTTGCAAACTTCAATGGGATAGTTGAAGACTTTGATATGTCTTCAGGATTATTGAAATTAAATGTTTCAATTTTTGGTAGAAATACACCAGTTGAAATATCTTATACGCAAGTAGAAAGGGTTATATAATTTTTATTTGAATAGACATTAGGCAATTAAACTTTTTATGTTTTATTGCCTAATGTCTAATCATTAAAAATCTAATAAAGGAATAGAATGGCTAAAAAAGTTCAAGGTAAAATAAAATTACAAATACCTGCTGGTGCTGCAAATCCATCACCACCAGTTGGTCCAGCTCTTGGTCAAAGAGGTGTTAATATTATGGAATTTTGTAAAGCTTTCAATGAAAAAACAAAAGAGAAAGCTGGATTTAAAATTCCTGTTGAAATAACAGTTTATACTGATAAAAGTTTTACATTTGTTTTAAAACAACCACCAATGACTGATTTAATTAAAAAAGTTTCTGGTGTTAAAAAAGGTTCTCAAAATCCACTTAAAAATAAAGTTGGAAAATTAAGTAGAGAGCAAGTTATGGAAATTGTTGGTATGAAAATTGCTGACTTAAACACTGATGATGTTGAGCAAGCTGCTAAGATAGTTGCTGGTTCTGCAAGATCAATTGGTATTGACGTAGAGTTATAATAAGTAGAGTCTTACCACTAGACTTAAAAAAGCGGTAGCAAAAATAATATTGCGGAGTAAATAATGGCAAAAGTTTCAAAAAGATATAAGGCATTAGCAGAAAAAGTTGAAAATAGAAAATATTCATTGACTGAAGCTTGTTCTTCAGTAAAAGAGTTAAAATCTGCTAAATTTGACGAAAGTGTAGAAATTGCATTAAATTTAAATGTAGATCCAAGACATGCTGATCAAATGATTAGAGGGGCAGTTGTTCTTCCAAATGGTACAGGTAAAACAGTAAGAGTTGCTGTATTTGCTAAAGGTTTAAAATTAGACGAAGCAAAAAATGCTGGTGCTGATATTGTTGGAAATGATGACCTTGCTGAGCAAATTCAAGCAGGTAATATAAACTTTGATGTTTTAATTGCTACGCCTGATTGTATGGGAATTGTTGGTAAAGTAGGTAGAATTCTTGGACCAAAAGGTTTAATGCCAAATCCAAAAACTGGAACAGTAACAATGGATGTTGCTAAAGCAGTTAATGATGCAAAAAGTGGACAAGTTACATATAGAGTTGATAAAAAAGGTAATATGCAAGCAGGAATAGGAAAAGCTTCTTTCTCTGCTGAAGCTTTAAGAGAGAATGCAGCTGCTTTTATAGCTGCTATCAATAAAGCTAAGCCTTCAACTGCTAAAGGTAGATATATTACTAACGCAGCTATTTCATTAACTATGTCTCCATCAATCATATTAGATAATATGGAATTAATGGAAATTAGATAAGGTTTTACCTTATCTTTTTTTTTAACACTGAATTGTGAAGATTTAGATCTTTATTTTTGAGTGTTATTCAAAGCACTGAAATAAAACTGAAGACAGCTGGTAAGAAACACCTCCGTTTCTTGTAAGTCCCGCCTAAGTCGATGTTTTGAAGGGAGGAAAAATATGACTAAACAACAAAAATCAGTAATAATTGATAATTTAACTTCAGAATTTAAAGAATCATTAGCAATAGTAGTTTGTGACTATAAAGGTTTGACTCATAAAGAATTAGAATCTTTAAGAAAAGAAGCAAAAGCTAATAATACTAAAGTTCAAGTTGCTAAAAATACATTAGTAACAGTTGCGGTTAGAAATGCAGAATTAGGTGATATTGATTTAAGTGGTACAAATATTTTCTTATGGTCAGCTGATCAAATTTCTGCATGTAAAGTTGCAGATAAATTTGCTTCTGCAAATAAAGAAAAATTTGCTATTAAATCAGGTATTATTGAAGGTCAAATCTCAGATCTTAATAGAGTTAATGCGTTTGCTAAATTACCATCTAGAGAAGAACTTCTTGGTATGCTTGCTTCTGTTTGGATGGGACCTGTTAGAAACTTTACTATTGGTCTTGATGCACTTAGAAGAAAAAAAGAAGAAGAGGTTGCTTAATTTAATTAGGCATTAATATATAATATAAAAATAAAAAATATAAAGGAATAGAAAATGGCAATTTCTAAAGAAGACGTTTTAGAATTTATCTCTGGTTTATCTGTATTAGAATTATCAGAATTAGTTAAAGAATTTGAAGAAAAATTTGGTGTATCTGCTCAACCAGTAGCAGTTGCAGGTGGTGCAGTTGCTGCTGTTGAAGCTGTTGAAGAAAAAACTGAGTTTGACGTTGTTATCGTTGATTCAGGAGATAAAAAAATCAATGTAATTAAAGAAATCAGAGCATTAACTGGTTTAGGATTAAAAGAAGCTAAAGATGCTGCTGAGCAAACTCCTTCTACAATTAAAGAAGGAATTTCTAAAGCAGACGCTGAAGCAGCTAAAGCTCAGTTAGAAGCTGCTGGTGCAAAAGTAGAAATTAAATAATTTTTCATTAATTATTTTTGTTATGCAGGGAATAAATCCCTGTATAAATAGCATCTTTGAAGGCTAAGATTAAGACTTTAAATGAGTTTTAATCTTATCCTTTATGGATGCTTTTGTGCTTTATATTAAATAAAAGCTTTATAAAATCAAATCTTATAACTAAGGACGAAAATGCTAAACTCTTTAAAATCTGGTAATAGACTTAGAGTTGATTTTGCAAAAAATCCACAACAAATTGAAATTCCGAACTTACTACAATTACAACAAAATTCATATGATACTTTTTTAATGATAGGGCAAGAAGATAGAAATAGTGCTGGTATAGAAAAAGTATTTAAATCTATTTTCCCTATACATGATGTTCAAAATAGAATTACGTTGGATTACCTAGGTTCAGATGTTGGTAAACCTAAATATGATGTTAGAGAATCAATGGTTAGAGGTTTAACTTATTCTATTCCTTTAAAAATTAATGTAAGACTTACATTGTGGGATTTAGACGAAAAAACTGGTGAAAAAATAGGTGTTAAAGATATTAAAGAACAATCTTTATTTATTAGAGAAATTCCTTTAATGACAGATAGAACATCTTTCATTGTAAATGGTGTTGAAAGAGTTGTTGTTAATCAATTACATAGATCTCCAGGTGTTATTTTCAAAGAAGAAGAATCTAATACTTCAGATAATAAACTTATATATACTGGACAAATTATTCCAGATAGAGGTTCGTGGTTATATTTTGAATATGATGCAAAAGATGTATTATATGTAAGAATTAACAAAAGAAGAAAAGTTCCTGTAACTATATTATTTAGGGCATTAGGATATTCAAAAGAAGATATTATAAAATTATTCTACCCAGTTGTTAATATTAAAGTTAAAAATAATAAGTTTTTAACTGAATTTAATCCAGATGATTTTATGGGAAGAATTGAGTACGATGTAAAAGATGATAAAGGAAATTTAGTAATTGCAGCAGGTAAAAGATTAACTGCTAGAAAAGCTAAAGCTTTATTAGAGGGTGGATTAACATTAATAGAGTATCCTTTAGATTTATTAATGGAAAGATTTACAGCTAATACAATTTTTGATCCTATTTCTGGAGAAGTTTTATTTGATTCATTAACTAACTTAGATGAAATCAAATTAAAAAAACTGTTAGATTTAGGTTTTGAATCATTTGATATTGCAAATGACTTAGCTTTAGGTGTTGATAGTTCTATTATTAATGCATTTAAGGCAGATGCTGAGTCTTTAAAATTGTTAAAACAAACAGAACAAATTGATGATGAAAATGATTTGGCTGCGATTAGAATTTATAAAGTTATGAGACCAGGTGAGCCTGTTACTAAAGAAGCTGCTAAAGACTTTGTTAAAAAATTATTCTTTGATCCAGAAAGATATGATTTAACAAAAGTTGGAAGAATGAAAATGAATCATAAGTTAGGTGTTAATGTACCTGAGTATGTTACAACATTGACTTATGAAGATGTTATTAAAACGGTTCAATATTTAGTAAAAGTTAAATCAGGACATGGGCATATCGATGATAGAGATCATTTAGGTAATAGAAGAATTAGAGCTATTGGTGAATTATTAGCTAATGAATTACATGCTGGTTTAATTAAAATGCAAAAAGCAATTAGAGATAAAATGACAACATTGTCTGGAACTCTTGAAGATATTATGCCACATGATTTAATTAACTCTAAAATGATTACATCAACAATTACAGAGTTCTTCACATCTGGTCAATTATCTCAATTTATGGATCAAACAAATCCATTATCAGAAGTTACTCACAAAAGAAGGTTATCTGCACTTGGAGAGGGTGGATTAGTAAAAGAGAGAGCAGGATTTGAAGTAAGGGACGTTCACCCAACTCACTACGGAAGAATCTGTCCAGTTGAAACGCCAGAGGGGCAAAATATTGGACTTATTAATACACTTTCTACATTTGCTAAAGTAAATGAATTAGGGTTTATTGAAGCACCATATAAAACAGTTAAAGATGGTGTTGTAACTGATGAGATTAAATATTATACTGCAACTCAAGAAGAGGGATTAGTAATCGCTCCAGGTTCTACAAAAGTTGATGAGAGTGGAAAAATTGTTGAGCCACTAATTGAAGCTAGACAAGATGGAGAAATCTTACTTGTTGAAAGAAGTAGAGTAAATTTAATAGATATCTCTTCTCAAATGGTTATGGGGGTTGCTGCTTCTTTAATTCCATTCTTAGAACATGATGATGCCAACAGAGCATTAATGGGATCTAATATGATGAGACAAGCTGTTCCATTATTAAGACCAAATGCACCTGTTGTTGGTACAGGTTTAGAGAAAATAGTGGCAAGGGATGCTTGGGAAGCTATTAAAGCTTCTAGAGCAGGAATTGTTGAAAAAGCAGACTCTAAAAATATCTATGTTAGAGGTGAAGATGAAGATGGTGCATTTATTGATCATTATATGATTAGTAAAAATGTAAGAACAAATAATAATACTTCATTTGGGCAAAGAATAGCAGTTAAAGAGGGTGAATTTGTAGAAAAAGGTCAAGTAATTGCAGATGGTCCTTCTATGGATAAAGGTGAATTAGCAGTTGGAGTTAATGCTTTAGTTGCCTTTATGCCATGGAATGGGTATAACTACGAGGATGCTATTGTTTTAAGTGAAAGATTAATAGAAGAAGATGCTTTTACATCTGTGCATATTTATGAAAAAGAAGTAGAATGTAGAGAGTTAAAACATGGTAATGAAGAAATTACAAGGGATTTACCAGGTGTTAAAGAAGAGTCTTTATCTCATTTAGATTCTTCAGGAATTATTAAAGTTGGAACTTATGTAAAACCAGGAATGATTTTAGTTGGTAAAGTGACACCAAAAGGTGAAATTAAACCAACTCCTGAAGAGAGATTATTAAGAGCTATTTTTGGTGAAAAAGCTGGGCATGTTATCAATAAATCTTTAGTTTGCCCAACATCTATGGAAGGTACAGTTGTAGATGTTAAAGTATTTACTAAAAAAGGTTATGAAAAAGATGATAGAGCAGTTGCTGAAATTGAAGCAGAAAAAGCTGAACTAGATTTAAAACATCATGATAAATTATTAATGTTAGATAGAGAAGAGATTTTAAAAATTAATGATTTATTATCAAAATCTGTATTAGCAAAAGATTTAGAATTAGATGATGTTACATATAACAAGGGTGAACTTATATCTGTAGATGTTTTATCGAATGTAAATAGATTTGCTATGAAAAAAGTAGTTTCTTCTTATGCTAAAGAAGTAGAAAAAGCATACAATGATATCAAAGAGCATTTCATTAAACAAAAAGCTAAATTAAGAGAAGAACACGAAGAAAAACTTCAAATTTTAGAATATGATGATATTTTACCTTCAGGTGTAATTAAACAAGTTAAAGTTTATATAGCAACTAAGAGAAAAATCAAAGTTGGGGATAAAATGGCTGGAAGACACGGTAACAAAGGTATCGTTTCTAATATAGTTCCTCAAGTTGATATGCCTTATTTAGAAAATGGTACAACAGTTGATGTTATATTAAATCCTCTTGGGGTTCCTTCAAGGATGAATATTGGACAAATATTAGAGGTACACTTAGGATTAGTAGGTAAGAGATTAGGTCAACAAATTCAAGATATTTTTGAGGCTAAAAGAGCTGATTTTATCTCTGAATTAAGAACTAAAATGAGTGAAATTGCATCTATTGCTAAATTGATGAATGGTAAAGAATTTATGGATTCTTTAAATGATGAAGATTTAATAAAATATGCACAAGATTGGGCTAAGGGTGTTAGATTTGCAACTCAAGTTTTTGATGGAGTTAAAGAAGAAGAATTCATAAGATTATTTGAATTAGCTAAAATTGACACAGATGGTAAAACAGAACTTTATGATGGTAAAACAGGTGAAGTTATGAAAGAAAGAGTAAATGTAGGTTATATGTATATGTTGAAACTTCACCACTTAGTTGATGAAAAAGTTCACGCAAGATCTACTGGACCATACTCTTTAGTTACACAACAACCAGTTGGAGGAAAAGCTCTATTTGGTGGGCAAAGATTTGGAGAGATGGAGGTTTGGGCATTGGAAGCTTATGGAGCTACAAATGTTCTTAAAGAGATGTTAACTACAAAATCAGATGATGTTGAAGGTAGAACAAGAGCTTATAGAGCTATTGCAAATGGTGAAAATGTTCCAAGTTCAGGTGTTCCAGAAACATTCTTCGTATTAACAAAAGAGTTAAAAGCTCTTGCTTTAGATGTAGAGATTTTTGAAGAGGTAGAAAACAATGAGTAATAATGAAAAAGTATTGTCTCCTATAGAAATTAAAGAGTTAGAAAGACCGCAAGATTTTGCTGCCTTTCAATTAAGACTTGCAAGTCCAGAGAAAATCCTTTCTTGGTCTTGTGGAGAAGTTAAAAAACCAGAAACAATCAATTATAGAACATTAAAACCAGAAAGAGATGGTTTATTTTGTGCTAAGATTTTTGGACCAGTAAAAGATTATGAGTGTCTTTGTGGTAAATACAAAAAAATGAGATACAAAGGTGTTGTATGTGAGAAATGTGGAGTTGAAGTAACTTCTTCAAAAGTAAGAAGACACAGAATGGGTCACATTGAACTTGTTTCTCCTGTTGCACATATCTGGATGGTTTCTTCTTTACCAACAAGAATAGGTACTCTTTTAGGTGTAAAACTAAAAGATTTAGAAAGAGTATTATATTACGAAGCATATATAGTTAGTGTTGCTGGAGATGCTTATTATGATAATGAGAAAACTAAAAAAGTTTTAAAATATGATATTTTAAATGAAGAACAATATAGAACTATCTCTGATTTATTTGAACATACTGGATTCAAAGCAAGTATGGGTGGTGAAATAGTTAGAGATTTATTAGAACAATTAGATTTATTCGAATTATTAACTGTTTTAAAAGAAGAAATGAGTTCAACAAAATCTGAAGCAAAAAGTAAAACAATAATTAAAAGATTAAAAATTGTTGAAAACTTTATAAACTCAGGAAACAGACCAGAGTGGATGATGTTAACTCAATTACCAGTTTTACCACCTGATTTAAGACCTCTTGTTTCATTAGATGGTGGAAAATTTGCCGTTTCAGATGTTAATGACTTATATAGAAGGGTAATTAATAGAAATAACAGATTAAAAAGGTTAACAGAACTTGATGCTCCTGAAATCATTATTAGAAATGAAAAAAGAATGCTTCAAGAGGCAGTTGATGCATTATTTGATAATGGAAAAACTGCAAATGCTGTTAAAGGTGCAAACAAAAGACCTTTAAAATCTTTATCTGAAATTATTAAAGGTAAACAAGGACGATTTAGACAAAACTTACTTGGAAAAAGGGTTGACTTCTCAGGAAGATCTGTTATCGTTGTTGGACCTACATTAAATATGGATCAATGTGGTATTCCTAAAAAAATGGCTTTGGAATTATTTAAACCACACTTAATGGCTAAGTTAGAAGAAAAAGGTTATGCAACAACTTTAAAAGCTGCAAAAAGATTGATTGAATCCGAAGCAAATGAAGTATGGGAATGTTTAAATGAAATCGTTGATGAATATCCAATTTTATTAAACAGAGCGCCAACTCTTCACAAATTATCAATTCAAGCATTTCACCCTGTTTTAATTGATGGTAAAGCAATTAGATTACACCCATTAGTTTGTGCTGCCTTTAATGCGGACTTCGATGGTGACCAAATGGCGGTTCACGTACCATTATCTCAAGAAGCGGTTGCTGAAGCTAAAATTTTAATGATGTCTTCAATGAATATTCTTTTACCAGCATCTGGTAGAGCAATAGCTGTTCCTTCTCAAGATATGATTTTAGGTATTTACTATCTATCATTAGAAAAAGATGGTGTTAAAGGTGAACATAAATTATTTACAGATGTAAATGAAGGAATAATAGCACTTGATATGAATCAAGTTGATTTACATGCAAAAATTAGAACGAAATTAGATGATAAAATTGTTCATACAACAGTTGGTAGATTAATTATTCATGATATATTACCAAGTTTTGTTCCAATTAATTTATGGAATAAGGTATTAAAGAAAAAAGATATTGGTGCATTAGTTGATTATATCTATAAACATGGTGGGTATGAAGTAACTCCAAGATTCTTGGATAACTTAAAAAATCTTGGATTTAAATATGCTACAACTGCAGGTATTTCTATTTCAATTGATGATATTAGAGTTCCAGAAACAAAAGTTGAACATATTGCTAAATCTAAAAAAGAAGTTATTGAAGTTCAAAAACAATTCTCTCAAGGTTTATTAACTGAACAAGAGAGATATAATAAAATTATTGATATTTGGACAGAGGTAAATAACAAACTTGGTTCAGAGATGATGAGATTGGTTGAAGCTGATAAAAATGGATTCAACTCTATATATATGATGGCAGACTCTGGAGCAAGGGGTAGTTCAGCTCAAATCAGACAATTATCTGGTATGAGGGGTCTTATGGCTAAGCCAGATGGTACAATTATTGAAACACCAATTATTTCTAACTTTAAAGAAGGGTTAAATGTACTTGAGTACTTTATTTCGACTCACGGAGCTAGAAAAGGTCTTGCGGATACAGCTTTAAAAACGGCAAATGCTGGATATTTAACAAGAAAGCTAATAGATGTATCTCAAAATGTAAGAGTTACTATTGAAGATTGTGGAACACATGAAGGTATTGAAATTACAGATATTTCATCTGGTAATGAATTAATAGAATCTTTAGAAGAGAGAATTACAGGAAGAGTAATTGCTGAAGATATTATAGATCCAATCTCAAATGAAATTTTATATACTGAAGGTACTTTAATAACAGAGGAAGATGCGAAGATTGTTATCGAAGCAGGTGTTAAATCTGTTGTTATTAGAACACCTATTACTTGTAAAGCTGAGCATGGAATTTGTTCTAAATGTTATGGTCTAAATCTTGGTGAGCAAAGAAAAGCAACTCCAGGTGAAGCAGTGGGTGTTGTTGCAGCTCAGTCTATTGGTGAGCCAGGAACACAGCTTACTCTTAGAACATTCCACGTTGGAGGAACTGCAAGTGCTACTCAAACAGAAAGAGAGTTAAGAGCAGATAAAGAAGGGTTTATTAGATATTACAATATTAAAAAATATATAAAAAATGATGGAAAAATCATTGTAGCTAATAGAAGAAATGCAGGTGTTTTATTGGTTGAACCAAAAATTAATGCACCATTTAAAGGTAAAGTAACAGTTGAAACTTTACATGAAGAAACAATTTTAACTATAACAAATGGAACTGAAACAAAAAGATATTATTTAAGAAAAAATGATGTTGCAAAACCAAATGAGTTAGCTGGAATTTCAGGAAAAGTTGAAGGAAAATTATATTTACCATATAGAGATGGTGAAGAAGTTGATGTTAATGAATCAATCGTTGAAATGATTAAAGATGGATGGAATGTTCCAAATAGAATTCCTTTTGCTTCTGAATTAAAAGTTGAAGATGGCGCTCCTATTACATCTAAGATAGTTTCTGGTTCTAAAGGTACTGTTAAATATTATAAATTAACAGGTGATTATTTAGAAAGAAGATCTGATATTAAATCAGGTGATACAGTAAGTGAAAAAGGTGTTTTTGCTGTTATTGTTGATGCTGAAGATAGAGAAGCTTTAAGACATTATATTGCAAGAGGTTCATTAATTGAACTTAATGATAATGTAGAAGTTGAAAAAGAATCTATCATTGCAGTACCTGCAACTTCTGAACAAGTTGTAATTGCAGAGTGGGATCCATATGCAAATCCAACAATTGCTGAAAAAGCAGGGGTTGTATCGTTTGAGGATATAATTCCAGGTGTTACAGTATCAGAACAATTTGATGAATTAACAGGAACTTCTAAGCTAGTTGTTAATGAATATATTCCAAGTGGATATAAACCAACAGTTATAGTAGCAACAGATGATAAAGAATTAATTAGATATTCACTTGAGCCAAAGACTTCATTAAATGTTGCAGAAGGTAAAAGGGTAGAAATAGCAGATATTATCGGTAAGACACCAAAAGCTACTCAAAAATCAAAAGATATTACTGGGGGTCTTCCAAGAGTTTCTGAATTATTTGAAGCAAGAAGACCTAAAAGTATTGCTCAATTAGCTAATTTTGATGGAGTAGTGTCATTTGGGAAACCAATGAGAAATAAACAAAAAATTACTATTACAGATGAAAATGATAATAGAGTAGAGTATTTAGTAGAGAAATCTAAACAAATATTAGTACATGAAGGTGAGTTTGTTCATGCTGGTGAAGCATTAACAGACGGACAAATTTCTCCTCATGATGTATTAAAAATTTTGGGTGAGAAAGCTTTACATTACTTTATTGTTTCAGAAGTACAACAAGTTTATAGATCTCAAGGGGTTAATATTGCTGATAAACATATTGAGGTTATTACATCTCAAATGTTAAGACAAGTATCTATTTTAGATGGTGGAGATACTAAGTTTATAATTGGTGATATGGTTTCTAAAAAAAGATTCAAACAAGAGAATGATAGAATAGTAAGATTAGGTGGAAATCCAGCAATTGCAGAACCTTTATTATTAGGTATTACAAGAGCTGCTGTTACTTCTGATTCTATTATTTCTGCAGCATCTTTCCAAGAAACTACAAAAGTATTAACAGAAGCAGCTATATCTGCAAAAATGGATATGCTTGAAGATTTAAAAGAAAATGTTGTTATTGGAAGAACAATTCCAGTTGGAACAGGTTTATACAAAAATAAAAAAGTTAAATTTTCAGAGGCTTAATTAGTGGGTTTATCCCCACTAAGGATTTTTTATGGATTCTTTTTATTTATTTATAATATTTGTTTTTGTTGAATTATTTGAATCAACTTGGCAAAAATCTGACACTTTATATGAACTTATTTTAAAAAATTATTCTCTTTTTAGAAAAAATATTTTCTTATATTTTACTTCTCATCTTTCATTTTTCTATGCTATTTTTATAGCTTTAGCATTGGGTAATTTTTCATTTTTAATCTCTTCTATTGTTATTATAAAATTTATGGATATAAGTTTTAAATTATCTATGATGAAAAAATTATACAATGGTTCTTCGATAGAAGAAGTTATGCCAATAAATATTAAGATGACGCCATTATATAGATATATGAATGTTATAATATATCCACTAACTTTTCTTTTTGCAATAGGTTTTATACAATTGTAAAAAACAAACTATTTTGATAGAATTAATTAAAAATATTAAAGGACTTAAATGCAATATTTGATTATAGCTTATGATAATGATAATGCTTTAGATAAAAGATTAGCTTCGAGAGAGGCTCATATTGAAGGTGCTAGAAAACTTATGGCTCAAGGTAAAATTGTTAATGCTGGTGCATTAATCGAAGATGAAAAGATGGTTGGTTCAACACTTTTAGTTGACTTCGATACGGATGATGAATTAGATGAGTGGTTAGAGAGCGAACCATATGTTGTAAACGGTGTTTGGAATATGGAAGAATTCCAGATAGTTCCTATTAAATTGCTTCCTAAACAATAACAACATACCTCAAAATATTTCGTAATACTCCATAAACTGAAGCTTTAGAAGTTTCAGTTTATTAGCTAAAATAATAAATCAAATTCAAGCTATTTTTTACTTTTCATATGTTTACATACATTTATTTAGTGTATATATTATTGTTAATGTATATATTGTTTGGTAATTTAAAAATTATTTTTATTTCTATAAAACTCTATTTTTACTAAGCTTAAAATGTAAAATAATAATATGTATTTATAAGATATCCCTATTTAATGAGACATAGCATTAAAATAGCAATTTAAAATTAAATTTATAATTTATTAAATGAAATTAAAAAATTAAGATTTAATTAATTATTTTTATGTAAATATTAAGAATACTATCTTTAAGGAGAGACTTATGAGTAAATTGGCGAAATTAGGTATTAGTTTAATTATGGGTGCAACGTTTGCATATTGTGCTGATACACCTGCTGATGCGGAAGCTTTAGTAAAAAAAGGTGCAGAATTTTGTAAAAAAGTTGGAGTAGTTGCTTGTGTTGAAGAGTTTAATAAGCCTGAGAGTGAATTTGTAAAAGGTGATTTATATATTTGGGCTAATGATTTTGATGGAATTATTACAGCTCATCCAAAAAAACCTATAAAAGGTAAAAATATGTATAGATACAAAGATAAAGAAGGAACACAGCTATTTAAAGAGTTTATTGATAAAGTAAAAGCTGAAAATTCAGGTTGGGTTGATTATGTTTGGGCTCATCCAACAACTGGTAAACAAACACCAAAAACATCTTTTGTTATGGGAATAGGTGAAAATCAGTTAATAGGTGCTGGTGTATACAAATAAGTTAGTAACTCCAATATTTGGAGTTACTAATTTTTTGATTAGAAATCACAGATTTTTAATTAAAGAATTTTAAGATTAACTAAGGAATTTTTATGTTAGGTATAAATAATTTAAAGATTGGAAACAAAGTTTTAATTGCTCCAGCAATAGCTGTAATATTTCTAATAGTATTAGCGATATTTTCTAACAATGCTTTGAAATCAGATAAAAATACTTTAAATGATATTGTGGAAGTAAAATTTAAGTTATATAAGTCAAGTAGTAAAATTTTGACAGATATCAACTACTTTAATTCTGTTTTATATAAAGTTTTTAGTTATGCAACAGATGGATATGCACAATCTCAAATAGATCAACAACTTGCAGTATTAAGTAAAGTGGGTGAAATTGTAAAAAAAGATTTAAATAATTTAATTGCAGAAGATTATTTGGGAGAGAGTGATAAGAAAATATTATCAGAAGTTCAAACAAATTTAAAAGAGTATAGTTTGACAGTTAAAGATGCTATTGATATGTTAAGTGTTGATATTGGTATGGCAACTCCTATGTTATCAGTTACTGATGAATTGTTTGTAAAAATAAATAAATCCTTAACTCAGATTAGTATAGATTCAGATAATGCTAATAAAATAAGTTATGAAAAGGCATTAAAGTCTATTGATAATACGCTTTACACCCTTTATGTTTTAGTTATTATTGTTTTTACAATTCTAATTTTTATAATTGTATCTGTAACAAATTCAATTAAAAAGCCTTTGGAAGAGTTCAAAAATGGTTTATTAGAATTTTTTAAATATTTAAATCAGGATGTAAAAGATGTTAATTTAATTAAACTTACATCAAAAGATGAATTAGGTGAAATGGCAAATGTTGTTAATCAAAATATTTTGAAAACAAAATCATCTATAGAAAAAGATAGAGTTTTAGTTGATAGTGCAATAAAATGTGCAAATGAGGCTAAAAAAGGTTATTTAAATGTAAGAATTAATGGAGATACTTCAAACCCTTCATTAAATGAGTTGAAAAATGTAATTAATGAAATGCTTAATTCGGTTGAGAAAAACATACAAAATGCTATGAAAATTTTATCTTTTTATACAAAATATGATTATAGACCAAAGGTTGATGTAAGTAATTTGCAAGGAGATTTGAAAGCCCTTAGTGAAGATATAAATAGTTTAGGTAGTGCAATTAGTTTGATGTTAGTTGAAAATAAAAATATAGGTTCAACTTTGACTTCAAATGCACAAAATTTATCTAAAAATGTATCAACTTTAACAACTTCTGCAAATAATCAAGCTGCTTCTTTGGAAGAGACTGCTGCTGCAATAGAAGAGATTACTGCAAATATGCAAAATAGTTCACAAAGTATAATTCAAATGAGTAGATATGCAAATGAGGTATCAGATTCTGTAAGAGAAGGTCAACAATTAGCTTCTAAAACTGCAATTTCAATGGATGAAATAAATGAACAAACAAATTCTATAGCAAATGCAATTACAATTATTGATCAAATTGCATTTCAAACAAATATTTTATCTCTTAATGCAGCAGTTGAGGCAGCTACAGCAGGCGAGGCAGGAAAAGGATTTGCTGTTGTTGCACAAGAGGTTAGAAATTTAGCCTCAAGAAGTGCTGAAGCTGCAAAAGAGATAAAAGATTTGGTTATTAATGCTACAAGCAAGGCAAATGAAGGAAAAAGAATTTCTAATGAAATGATAGAAGGGTATGAGAGATTGAATAGTAATATCCATAATACACTATCTTTAATAAATGATGTTTCTTC
Source organism: Arcobacter sp. (assembly GCA_037440805.1). Classification (GTDB taxonomy): domain Bacteria; phylum Campylobacterota; class Campylobacteria; order Campylobacterales; family Arcobacteraceae; genus Aliarcobacter. The sequence continues at coordinate 17,193 of JBBITK010000036.1, forward strand.
TTCTTCAAAAGAACAATTTAGTGCAATGGAACAAATAAATGATACTGTAAATAGATTAGATCAAGTTACTCAACAAAATGCACTTTCTGCTAGTGAAGCTAACAAAGTTGCACAAGAGGTAAATGACATAGCTCACCAAGTATTAACTAATGCTAACAATAAAGAATTTGACGGTAAATAGTATCGTCAAATTTACTACTAAACAAAAATTAAGTAAATTTTAAATAAAATATGCAACTTTTTTAGAAAACTACTCCAAAGGTTTCCTAGAATGGTAGTATCGTCTCAATTATTTTATTGAGGTAAAACGAGAAGCATGAGCATTGCTTTAATTGCTCAAACCAATTTAAATAAAGGAAAGAAATGCCTACAATCAATCAGCTTGTAAGAAATGAGCGAAAAAAGGTGATTAAAAAATCTAAATCACCAGCTTTAAAAGAATGTCCACAAAGAAGAGGAGTATGTACAAGAGTATATACAACAACTCCTAAAAAACCTAACTCTGCTTTAAGAAAAGTTGCAAAAGTTAGATTAACAACAGGTTTTGAGGTTATTTCGTACATCGGTGGAGAAGGTCACAACTTACAAGAACACTCAATAGTGTTAGTTAGAGGTGGAAGGGTAAAAGATTTACCAGGGGTTAAATACCACATCGTTAGAGGTGCTTTAGATACTGCAGGTGTAAATAACAGAACAGTTTCTAGATCTAAATATGGTACAAAAAGACCAAAAGCTAAAAAATAAGTAGAAGGATAGATTATGAGAAGAAGAAAAGCTCCTGTTAGAGAAATAATGGCTGATCCTATCTACAATAGTAAAGTGATCACAAAATTTGTTAATACTGTAATGCAAGATGGTAAAAAATCTGTTGCAGAGAAAATTTTATATGGTGCAATTGCTAACTTAGATGCAAGAGGTGAAGATAAAGGTATTGATTTATTCGAAAGAGCAATCGAAAATGTTAAACCACTTTTAGAAGTAAGATCTAGAAGAGTTGGTGGAGCAACATACCAAGTACCAGTTGAAGTAAGAGCTGTAAGAAGACAAACTTTAGCATTAAGATGGTTAGTTGAATATGCTAGAAAAAGAAATGAAAGAACTATGGTAGAAAGATTAGCTAACGAATTATTCGAAGCTGCAAATGAAAGAGGAGCTTCTTTCAAGAAGAAAGAAGATATGCATAGAATGGCAGAAGCTAATAAAGCATTTGCACACTACAGATGGTAGGATTATAAAATGGCAAGAAAAACACCACTTAACAGAGTTAGAAATATTGGTATTGCTGCTCACATTGATGCAGGAAAAACTACAACTACTGAAAGAATTTTATTCTATACAGGTGTATCTCACAAAATTGGTGAGGTTCATGAGGGTGCTGCAACTATGGACTGGATGGAGCAAGAGCAAGAAAGAGGTATTACTATTACTTCTGCTGCTACTACTTGTAACTGGACTCACCCAAAAACAAAAGAGCAATTAATGATCAACATCATTGACACTCCAGGACACGTTGACTTTACAATTGAAGTTGAGAGATCTATGAGGGTTCTTGATGGAGCAGTTGCAGTATTCTGTTCTGTTGGTGGAGTTCAACCTCAATCAGAAACAGTTTGGAGACAAGCTAATAAATATAGAGTACCAAGAATGATATTCGTTAATAAAATGGATAGAACTGGTGCTGATTTTTATAATGTTGAAAGACAAGTTGCAGATAGATTAAAAGCAAATCCTGTTCCAATTCAATTACCAATAGGTGCTGAAGATGCATTTAAAGGTGTTATTGATTTAGTACAAATGAAAGCAATCGTATGGGATGAAGACGCAGCAATGGGTTCTAATTACCATATTGAAGAAATTCCAGCTGATTTAATGGAACAAGCAGAAGAGTATAGAGAAAAAATGGTTGAAGCTGCTGCTGAATCATCAGAAGCTTTAATGGAAAAATACTTGGAAGGTGTTGAATTAACTGAAGAAGAAATTGTTAATGGATTAAAAACTAGATGTTTAGCAATGGAAATTACTCCAATGACATGTGGAACAGCATTCAAAAATAAAGGTGTTCAAACTTTATTAGATGCGGTTGCAATGTATTTACCAGCTCCAACTGAAGTTGAAGATATTAGAGGTGAAACTCAAGATGGTGAAGCAGTAATTGTTCCTTCAACTGATGATGGAGAAGTTGCAGCTTTAGCATTTAAAATTATGACTGACCCATTTGTTGGACAATTAACATTTACAAGAGTTTATAGAGGAATTTTAGAATCTGGAACTTATGTATATAACTCAACAAAAATGAAAAAAGAGAGAATCGGAAGATTACTTAAAATGCATGCTAATAACAGAGAAGAGATTAAAGAGCTTTATGCTGGAGAAATCGGTGCTGTTGTTGGATTAAAATATACAATTACTGGAGATACTTTAGCTTCTGAAAAAGATCCTGTAATATTAGAGAGAATGGAGTTCCCAGAACCAGTTATCTCTGTTGCTGTTGAGCCAAAAACTAAAGCTGACCAAGAAAAAATGGGTATTGCCTTAGGAAAACTTGCAGAAGAAGATCCATCATTTAGAGTAAATACTGATGAAGAAACTGGACAAACTATTATTTCAGGAATGGGTGAGTTACACCTTGAAATTCTTGTGGATAGAATGAAAAGAGAATTTAAAGTTGAAGCAGAAGTTGGAGCTCCTCAAGTTGCTTATAGAGAAACAATTAGAAACGCTGTAAAACAAGAGTATAAATATGCAAAACAATCAGGTGGAAAAGGTCAATACGGTCACGTATACTTAGAAATCAAACCATTAGTTGGTTCTGAAGAAAACTTCAAATTCAACAATGACATCAAAGGTGGGGTTGTTCCAAAAGAGTATGTTCCTGCTGTTGAAAAAGGTTGTTTTGAAGCAATGCAAGGTGGTATTTTAGCTGGTTATCCAATGGTTGATATTGAAGTAACATTATATGATGGTTCTTACCATGAGGTTGATTCATCTGAGATGGCATTTAAATTAGCTGCTTCAATGGGATTCAAACAAGCTTGTAGAAGTGCAGCAGCTGGTGCTGTAATTTTAGAGCCAATCATGAAAGTTGAAATCGAAACTCCTGAAGATTATATGGGAGACGTTATTGGTGACAGTAATAAAAGAAGAGGACAAATTCAATCTATGGACGATAGAGCAGGTATCAAACTTGTTACTGCTTTAATTCCATTATCTGAAATGTTCGGTTACTCTACAGACTTAAGATCTATGTCTCAAGGTAGAGCAACTTATTCTATGATTTTTGATAACTATTCTGAAGTTCCAAGAAATGTTTCTGAAGAAATCATCAAAAAAAGAAATGGGTAATTAATTAAACATTCTTTTCTCTAAGGGATATGCTTTGCATATCCCTTTTTTATTGTATAAATATAGA
>JBBITK010000037.1:0-19921 GCA_037440805.1 Arcobacter sp.
TAAATGATTTTGAAGGCAAAAAAGCAGCTGAACTTTTATTAAAAGATTTAGAGGCTAATGGAATCCCCTTTTACAAATCTGTATTAAGAGGAATGTCTGATAAATTGAAACAAGCAGGTGTAAGAGTTTTTATTAAACATTGGGATATTAATTTAGGTGGAGATATAAATGAACTTTTACAAAATGGACATCTAAACAAAATATTTAATATTTAGTTACTCATTTAGAGCTTACCAATTGGGATATATTACTATCCCAATTGGGATAGTTCTATTCCCTTTTAGCCTTTTGGCTTATAAGGAAAAAAAATGACTTTCAATAAAATAAACACAATTCTAGCAATTACAATCTTTTTAGGAGTAGTTACAAGCCTTTGTGCAGTAACAACAATGAATTCTTATAAAGATAATCATTTAGGAACTAATATTTCTAAATTTATTGCAGAAAACAATTAAAAGGAAAAAAATGCATTATATAATAAAAATGTATAAACTCAGAGTAGCATTGAAAAAACTTGCTAAAAAGATAGATAGTAATGAAGAAAATCAAAATTATCTTAAGTACTTAAAAAAATACAATAATGTAAAAACTATCAGGCAAAATTTATATCTTGCTGAAAATAAAACTGTAATACTATAATTCAATATAGTTGCTCATAAGAGCTAACCCATAAGGGATACATTTATCCCTATGGGATATTTGTATTTCTTGAAATTCAAGGAGTACCACTATGAATTCAATTCAAATAGGAAAAAGAAGAGCAGTAGCTCATCTTATCTTTATACCAATAATAATTTCTTTACTAGCTTATTCTTTCTCAAAAGAGTTAAGTTTGATTATTCCTATTGCATACATCATTCTGATGGCAATGGCTCAGTATGTTAGATTAATAACTACTGAAAAAAGATATTTAAAATATTACTCATTATATTTTTTTAGAACACTAAAAAGAATTTTGATAACAATATTTTTACTTATTGTTGCTCTATTAATTGGAGTTGCATCATGAGAAACGATATCTATTCAAACAATACACTTTTATTAAATTACAACAATTTACCTGTTGCAATACTTTCAACAAAACATTTTAGAGAAGCTTTAGATAATAGAGTTTTTCCTTTAAATGTAATAGGAAGTGCAGCAATAATTGCAGTTAACTTGAAGATTGGCGAAACTAAAGAAATCTTTAGTTCTGAAAAACACAAAGCAACTGTTGAATTAAAAAGAGTAAGCGAAACTGTTGCCCTACTCCTAACAGGATGGAAGGGTTTAAGAAGATCAATACAAACAAAATCAAAATAAAGAGAGTACCACAATGAGAAAAACATTAAAAACATTAATATTAACTTCACTTTTAGCATCAACTTTTTCAGGTTGTGCAAAAGATGGAATTACAGTAAGTGATATTGCATTATCACCAGTTTATGCGGTTATGACAGTTGGTTATGTAGCTACAGCAGCAACAACTATAGTTGTAGGTGGAGCAGTTGCAGCAACAGGTGCAGCAGTTAATGCTGTTTCGAATTCTAATGAATCTACAGATGTAACAATTGTTGCTCAAAAGGATTAATTATGAATGAGAATATCCATTACCTAGAAACATCAGTTAAAGTTTTAAATAAACAAATTAATCATCTAAATCTAAAAATAGTTTTTGACTATGATGAAAGTTTCATAGATGAAGAAGAAAATGAAACTGAAATTAAAAGTCTAATTCTTACATTGTTAGAAGAAGATAGTAATACTGTTATTTTAGAACATGAAAAAATAGAAGAATTTGAAAAATTCAGTGATTTTAAGAATTACAGTGTTGAGTTCTTAAATATGATTGAAATAGAAATTAGAGAAAGAATGAATGAAGATAATACTGAAAATGCTTTATATTCAGTTATTGAATATGATTTATGGACAAGTAAACATTCTCAAAACTTTCTTGGTGTATTTAGTTCAATACTAGATGCACTACTTTCAACTCAAATTCATTTTGGCGAAATTGCAATAATTAATTCTGAAAATGAAAACAGAATAAACTTAAGAGCTCTAAGTAAAGATTTTTACAATGAGAGTGAATTTGACATTTTTGAAATTAACCAAATAACACTAAATAAAATTGACAACTAGGAGTACCACATGTCAACATCAAAAACTTACGAAATTCTAAACAATATAAACGAAGAGTTTGCAAAAACTCTAACGGGTTCTAACCCGTTTGAAGCATTGGGAAAAATTCCAATGAACTACAACAAACAAAGAATACACAAAATTTAATAGACTTCATCTTTCTTTAGCAATTAAGCATTTTGGTTTTAAAACTACAAAGTTTTTAACATTTAAGCAAATTTGCGAAAAAGGTGGAGCTGTTAAATCAGGTGAAAAAAGTTTTCCAATCTTTTTTAGTTCATGGAGCTATAAATTTTCATTTATGGGTAAAAGTTTTTCAATAACTGCACATAGTGAAATTGAAGCAATAGAATTAGCTAATAAAAGAATGGCTACAACAATAATTGATAAAAGCCATATCAAGGAAAAGTTTTGTTTTACAAAATACTTCAATGTATTTAACCTTGAACAATCTGAAGGTTTAGAATATGAAGATGATTTTTCTATTCATACAAATGCAATGGATTTAATTTATTCACAAGATTTAACAATTAAAGAAACTTTTGGGTTTCCAATGATTAATAAATCAAATGAATTGTTACTCCCAGAACAAGATGAATTAACAGATAATGAATATTATCCAGAAATATTTAAAGTTCTAGTTGAAAATAAACTAGATGAAACACTTGAATATTATGAAAAACAAATGATTACTCATATTGCAAGTGCATTTTTATCACAAACTTGTGGTTTAAATGCTCCTGTAATTACTATTGCTGATCCATCACTTGTTGATAATTGGCTTGAAAAGTTAAATGAGAGTTATTACTTTTTATGGAGATGTTCTTCAAAAGCTCAAGAAATACATGACGAACTACTAAATAAACTAATTGCAGTTAAAGCTGCTTAATAAAATCCAAAATAAATAAAAAAGAGAGTACCACAAATATGACAACTAAAGAATTATACGATTACAAAAAAAATGAAGAAAAATTAGATTCAGATTACACTGTTTCTAATTCTTATACTACACCTTATCCATTTATTGACAATGACACTAATGAAATTAGATTTTCAATTGCTCATGTTATGAAATTAACTAATACAACTGATTCTAAAAAAAATCATACTGTTGTTTTAGCTTATGATGGAAAAGAATTTTTCTTTTGGTGTGGAGATAACTTCATTGATAATACAAAAACACATACAATGAAAAAAGGTAAAGAAATAGTAAGTGAAGCTACAAAAGATGTAAAAAATGACATTGCTGAAGCTACAAAACAAATGACTGATATATTTCACAAAGAAATAGCCTCTTCAGCTTGTGGATTTTGGCGAAATTGGAAAAGCAAGGGTGAACTATGCAAACATGTAAAACACTTCTTATTTGTTATTGATAATGATACTATTGATAGCTTAGAAGTTATTCATAATGATTATATGAATACAGTTAAACCCTCTTCTACTTCTTCTAATGATTTAGAAAAACTTAAAAGATATGCATTTAAAAAACATGTGCTTATTGATGGTCCTAAAGGATTTGGTAAAACATTTGGTGTTTATCAATTTTTAGATGATCAAAAAATCATACCAGAAAACATTTTTGAAGTTGGTGGTTTTGAAGGACTTGAGTCTATTGACTTACTTGGTCAAAATATACCTTTTGTCAAAGAAATTAAAAAAACTAATAAATCAGTTGTTCTTAAAGCAAACAATATTTTTGCATCTCAAGATGGAACTGAACATGTACAAGATCTTGTATGGATGGATGGAGCTTTAACAGCTGCTTTTAGAAATGCAAGTAAAGGTATTAAAACAGTTTTAATGATTGACGAAATTTTAAGAATACCAGGAAGAGAATTATCTGTTTTAGTTGCTGCATTAACTCCTAATAATAAAGGTGAATTTACATTAAGAACTAGAAGAATAATTGGTCTTAATGAAGATGGTTGTGGAATTGAAGAGGTAATTAAGTGTAATAAAGAAAATCTTTGGGTAGTTGCAACAACAAATATTGGTGCTGATTATGATGTTGAAGAAATTGAATCTGCTCTTGCAGATAGATTTATGATTATTCATAAAGGTGCAAATAGAAGTGTGTTAAAAACTATACTTGAGGGTGAAGTTAAAAATAGAAAATTCAAAGTTAATAGTGTTGCAAAACTAATGGAGTTTTATGACAAAATGGTTGGATACAAAAAAACTGAGAATATTTCAAAAATTATTAACACTAGACATCTTACTGAAATCATTGAATTTGCAATTGATGAAGCTGATATTCCAAATGTTGTTACAGACCAAATACTAAAATGGGTGGATAGAGATATTGAAGGTAAACCTAATGATACTCAATTGAAACTTATTGAAAAAACTATTTCAAGTGTTTGGAAATAAGATGAGCAGAATATTTAAAATAGCAAAATTAATAAACTGCAAATTAACAAATACAAGTCCAAATCACCAAAATTTGCTTTTAGTAAACACTGTGTTTTCAATTGCAACAAATAAAAGTTCTAGCAATAGTATCTTTGGTGACATAGGACATTACAAAAACTTGTTTGAAAAAGAACACAAGAGAATAAAAGATTTAGAAAATCAAATTTCTCATACTTTAAAAAGACACAATGGATATCGATTAGTTTTACTAACTGATAACCAATTTGCAATCATCTATCCAAAAAAAGAACTTATTAGACTTGGTTATATTCGTTCAAATGCATTAGCATTTTGGTATAGATACTGGAAACAACAAAATAAAAAATAAAAATAAAAATAAAAAAGAGAGTACCACAATGACTGAAAAGCAATCATATTTTAAACAACTAATCAAAGATGAACACATTGAGATGGTAATAAATGATTTAATTCCAATTGAACCAATCCATATAAGTATTAAAAAGAATTTTGATACTGCTTGTTGGAGTTTTAACGAAAAATCTAAAAAACACTCTATTTATGTAGGGGATAAAATATTAGAAAAAGTAGTTAATAAAGGTAAAAAAGGTATTGAATACTATGCTACATCTTATTTACATCATGAAATGAGTCACGCATTACATACATTAAGAGATTTAAAATTTGTAAATGATTGGCTTAGTAAAGAGAAAATTCCATTTAGTCTTTTTAACCTTTTTGAAGATGCAAGAATTGAGTACCTATGGAGAGTAAAAGCTGATAGATTGTTCAACTGGGCAGATTATGAGAAATTACCTGAAATAAATGAAGATTCTAATGCAACTAATTTATTATTTGTATATATTCAAAAAGAAGGAAAAATAAGAAGTGAAATTGAAAAAATGAAAAGAGTTAAAGAATACTATTCTGAAATACTTGAATGTAATGAAACAATTGAACTTTTTCCTATACTTAAAAGATGGATTGAAGAATTTCCAGAAACAAAAGAGGATTTAGATCAACTTGCAAAAGATGGTTATTTATCAAAAGATGGTGACTTAGCTACAACTGTTGAATTACAAAGTAGTGAAAGTGCTGCTGAAAAGATGGATGAAGATTCTGAAGATGTTATTGGAAAATCTCCATATAAAGATGAAGATAATGATGTTGATTTAGTTGAAGAGCTTACAGAAATTGAGTATGATTATTCAACTTCATACACTGATTCAATTTTTGATTCATCACACTCTTATGAGTATGATAAAAATCAAGCTTCTAAATTAATGCCCTCAATGCAAAAAATCTTTAAACAAAAAAACAAAAAAATTTCACAAAGCAATGCCACAAATAGATTAAATACAAAAAACTTTTTAAACTCACGATTTGACAAACTTTATAAAAAGAAAATTGTTGAAACAAAAGGTAAAAAGAAAATTAATCTTATGATTGATTGTTCTGGTTCTATGGGTGGTGGTCCAATACAAAATGCAAGAACATTTACTTATATACTTAATGAGTTTGCAAAAAAAAGTTATCTTGAGGGATATATCATCTTAACAGGTGGTGATTCATCAAGACATCAATGCATGACAATGAAGTTACCAATTAATAGCAACGATATAGAACATATAATTGCTAATAGTGGCGCTGAAGGTTTAAGAAGAACTATTGAGAAAACTAATGACATTATAAAAAAATCTGATTGGACATTTGTTATGACTGATGGGAATATAACTGATAATGCAGTCAATACAAAAGGTTTACCACTTTTTGGAATGTATGTAGGTAATCCTGATACTTGCAATTTAAGTAAATGGTTTAATAAATATATCGCAAGAGAAACCCTTGAAGAACTTATTCAAGTTCTAATAAATAAATTATAAGGAGCTAATAATGGCACAAAAAATAGAAAATATTGATGATTTAAAAACATTATGTAAAGATGCTCAATTTCACGATTGTTATATCTCTATTAATGGAATAATTAGAAGTTCAAAGTCTATAATTATGAATGAAAATGGAACTTTCTCAGTAGTAAATAATATAGATAAATCAAAAGATTTATTTTCTGAAAATGAACTTTTAAATTCTGAAAAATCTCTAATTGGTATTGCTATTAAAAATGGCCAATTCAATAGCTACTATAATTATAAATAGAGGTTATCATGATTGATATATTAAAACAAAACTATCAAAAAATTTATAGTCAAATTATTGAAAATGAAAAAACTTTCTTTGTATGGTTTGTAAAACCTGGTTTTGAAATTACAAACAAAGATATTTGTATTGAAAAAGCAGAAATTATAAAACTAGCTCACAAAGAAATATCTGAGTGGTGGAAAGTTTTTGAAAATGATGAAGAATCAAAAAATTATTCAAGTGATACATTAAGTCTTGAAATTAAAAACTATCTTCTTGAAGATGGTTTTCCTAAAGAAATAATAACAGAAGCTATGAATACTTTTAGATAACTATAACAACATATACAACTTAACCCAACAGGGAGAAATTAAATTTTCCCTGCTTGGGATTTTTTTTTGTTCTCTCTGTTTGAAAACAACATAATAGGAATAAAAAATGAGTAAAACACCTAAAATAAAAATTGATAATCAAATTGCAGGACTTGAAGAATTAAAAAATAAGTTTGATATTGTTGAAATTGATGAAAGTCATGATAGATATAATGTTCTTACTTGTAAAGATTTAGTTAAAAAATCTAATTCTAATATTCAATACTGTGTTTGGTTACAATTAAAAATCAACAAAAAAATAGAAATTGAAACAGAAAAATACATATCAACTAGAGATAGTAAAGATTACCTTGAAATTTGTATAAAATCTATCAATAATTGGTCTGAAAAATTAATCAATTTTGAAAACAAAATCCAACAGTTATCACTATTTGAAGAACACAATCAAGTTGAGCTTGAGAAAGAACCTGAATCACCTCGTGGTGGTGAAGATAATGCTTGGAGTAGTTACTTCAAAAAGCAAGAAAAAGTTAGAAGAAATAATTTAATGAAACAATATAGTTTCTTTGAATTATTTAATGATCATTCTGCTTATTGGTTATATAAGGATATTGATTTTAGAAACCTCTTACCAACTTATAATGAAACTATAAATCTAATTAAAAACTTGATTATAAAATATAAAGATAATCCTGGAAGATATGATGATGGTTGGTTTGATAATGAATATAAATGGATTACAAGAGATGGTGCTCTATCAGACATTGAATTATATAATAGAGTAATGTTCCAAACTAGACTTTATTTAGTTCCTTACAAAAGCTTTTTCCATGTTTATACAGATGATAGTTATAGTAAATTCATTTTTGAAGAATCTATATCTTACAGATTTTATTTATCAAATGGAAAATTTGAGAATTACGGTTCAACTGATTTAGATAAACATGATTTACCAAAATATGATTTTTTTAATGAAGAATTTGTTACTTGGTTAAGAGAAACTTTTAATGTACCATTTAAAGAAATTGATTCAGATGATGAAGTTTTAGAAGATGCCTTAAAACAATTTTTTAATGGCTATTTATGGTATGGAAAAGATGAATATAACTGGGAAGAAAGAATAAAAAATTTTAAAGACTGGAAAGCCTTTAAAACTGATTTTTTTAACTTCAAAAAAGAAAAAAATATAAATAATAATGGTGGTTCTTCATTATGTGCTGATGATGGCTTTAGTGGCTCACTTTGTTTTGATAAAAGTTCGTATGGTATAGAAATATATCATAAGAATAGTATTAGAGAAAAAATAGGTAGAGAAATTAAACCATCTCACAATGATAATGAATCATTAATATTTAAATTAAAAGGTGATGAGGTATTTAAAAAAGCATTTGAATTATTCTCTTCAAACACAAAACAATTAACACTTTTAGACTTTATGTAAATAAAGCTATTACTACAACCTGTTGCTCATTTTAAGAGCCTACCTAAAAGGATATATATATTCACTATCCTTTTAGGATAGGTATATTCTTTTCTTAAAAAAGGAATTATGATGCAAAACAATACAACAATAAATTTTTCTAATTTAGATAAATCAACTCTTGAAAAAATTATAGCTCAATCAAAAAAAGGAAAAGTAAATTCAAGAACATTTTATAAAGCATTTTCATTTATTGAAACTGAAAATAAAGAAATTAGACAGTTCGATACAGTTAATGATGTTTCAAATTTTTTAAATGAATGTGGAATTGATGAGAAAGAGCATTATAAATATATTTTTACTTGCGTTGATGGAGAATCCAATAAACTTTTTCTTCTAAATGGTTGGCATATTTGTAATCGTTTATTTTATTTAGTTACACCAATTAGTTGGAGTACAGGAAATAAAGATGCTGATGGAAAACTACAAATTGAAGTAAATTATTAAAAGGGTTTGCATGAGAAATAAAATTTATTTTGAAAAAAAAAGATATTCATTTTTAACTCGAATTGATTCAAAAGGATATGTATGAAAATCTATTTCGCATGTCCAACTGGACAAAGAAGAGATATGATTGTAGAAAAATATGGAAATACTTTTGGAGCTTGTCTTACAAGAGATATTTTTAATGATATTACAGCTACTAAAATGTCATATTTTCTTGATAATGGAGCTTTTAAAGATTGGAAAGATGGATTAGATAATAGTTTAAAAAACTATGTAAAACTTAGAGATAAATTCTTAAATAGATTAGAATCAATTAGAAAAAAAGTACAAAATGGATTAATAAATATGCCTGATTTTGTTGTCGTTCCAGATATTGTTGGGAACAAAGATAGTTATATGCATTCAAGAAGTTGGATAAATTTATTCAAAGAAGATTATCCTGAATTCAAATACTATTTGGCTGCTCAAGATGGAATGAGAATTCATCATAAACAAAATGGAATCTCAAATCCATATTGTGTTGAAATAGGTTTAAAAATGACTTATGATGGCTTATTTATTGGAGGTACAAAAAAATGGAAGTATCAAACATCTCAAGAATTAATTGAATTAGCAAAAAAATATAATAAACCTTGTCATATAGGTGGAATTGGTACAAGAAAATCAATTCTATGGGCAAAGTCTATTGGTGCGGACTCTGTTGATTCAGGAATTGCAATGATTCATCCAATACATTTAAAAGAAGTTCTCAATATTCAAAACGATTTGTTTTGGGATATTGCATAGTTGCCTTTTGGCTAACCTGCCCTACGGGTTTTACTAACCTGTAAGGTTGGTTTCGATTTGTTAAAAGGAAATTTTATGAGTGCAAATCCGAATAAAAACAAAAAATTTGATAAACTTTATCTTAATTTGATAGAAAAAAATATTCAAAATTTTTTAAATGAAAAAATACAGTTATTAAATATTGAAGGTTTTACTGCAGCAATAATATTGAAGCAACTAAAAACATATAAAGAATTAATCTATATGTATATGTATGACAATAGACCTTTTTCAGTTGCATTTAGTGGTGGGAAAGATTCAACTGTTACTATGGATATAGTATTGAAATCATTATTGCTATTTAAATATATCTACAATAATAATCTTCCTTTAGAGAAAAAAACTTATGTTATATTCTCTGATACTTTACTTGAGATGGATCCTGTAATTGAAGGAATACTTAACTCAATAAATGAAATTGAAAAATTCTCTATGAAATATCAATTAAATCTTGATGTTAGAAGAGTATCTCCCATTACAAAAAATACTTTATTCTCTTTATTAATAGGAAAAGGATATATGGTTCCAAGAACTGATAATAGATATTGTACTGATCGTATGAAAATCTTACCTCAGAAAAAAGCTATTATATCTATACTTAGAGAATCAAAAAAAGGTTTTATTGCCATTACAGGTCAAAGACAAGATGAATCAATAGATAGAAAAAAAAGAATGAAACAACTTACTGTTGATGGTTCATTCAAACAACATGAATACAAAGATTGTAATTTATATGCCCCTTTAGAATATTGGAATTCAAACGATATTTGGAGTCATATATATAGCCATAAACTTGAATGGATAGATGCAAATACACTTGGAAGAGTTTATGCAGAAGCTTCAAATGATGGAGATGAATGTCGTTCTTTATTTGAAGGATATGAAACTGGCTTAACACCAGGTTGTGGGAAATCAGCACGTTACGGTTGTTGGGTTTGTACTTTATTTAATAAAGATAAAACGCTAAATAATTTGAGTACTCATTATGATTATTTAAAAGATATGGAAAGTTTTAGAAATTGGCTAGTACAATTTAGACAAGCTCCTTGGGATAATAATCGTGATGTATTTATTCATGGTAAACACAAAATGAAACTTTATGATAGAAAAAACCATAGAAAAGGTATGAAAATACCAGGTGGTTACAATCTTCATTTTAGAAAACAAATTCTTTTAAGATTACTAGAAACAGAAAGAAAAATTATTAAACATAGAAAAATACCATTAATTACAGATGAAGAATTAGCCTATATTCAAGAATGTTGGATTGAAGATGGTGATTTAGAAATGTCTGTTAAGCAAATTGCTCATGATAGGAACTATGAACACTTGATTAATCCAATATATCTAAAAGTTTTAAGTGCTGTAGAACAAATGAAAAATCATGAAAATATTTCAAAATTTCATGTTAAAAATTTTACATGGAAATGGATTTATGATATTTCAGGAAATATCGCTTTTCAAACTTCAAAATTTTGTGAAAGATATTTTACTCAAATGGCTATACAACTTGAAAAAAGAGGTCATGATTCTCATTTATTAATGGGAACTTTAATTTCAAAGATTTCAAAACTTGAATTTTTAAAATTAAAACAAGAGATAATCAATTATATAAAAACTTTACCACTTGAAACTAAGATGGATTTTGTTGATACTACAACAGAAAACTACATAAGAAAAGAATGGAAAGATGACAAAATTGGTTTTATAACTTTCTGTAAAATGTATGATAAAAATGAAATTGAAAAACCCAAACAAAAAAATCTTTTTGGATATGAAAGTCCATACGCAGAACAATTTGAGGCTTTAGAAGAACTTGAATTGAAAGAAGACATTATATTATGTGAAAAAATTTCTTTACAAGATAAAATGAGATTCTTTGATGAGTGGAATTCATAGCTAAAAATATAATCTTACAAACATTTTAGTTGCCTTTATAGGCTAACCATACCCAAAGAGGGTTTAACTAATCCTCTTTTGAGGATTGGTATGTCAAGAAAAGGATATAAAATGCAAATTACTATAATCGGTCATAACATTAACATTGTTGGTTTAGAAGATTTTGATTATACAAAAGGGAATGATTCTTTTATATATGAAATTAATGATTTAATTTTTGAAGGTCACGATAGTGGAAATGTCACAATAAATGATGTTTCTTATGAATGGGAAATAATCCAAAATATTGATTATGATGAATATAAAAATATTTGTTTTGAAAATAAAAAAATGGCTGAATTTCTTATAAAACTTGGTCTTACTTCAGAAGAAATAACATCTGTTGTAATTAATGGAGATATTCAAAATACAAATTTTTTAATAAATAAAATTAAAATTTCTGACCTTAATTTAAAATTTCAAGACTCAATTATTCAAAACTATTTTAAACAAATATCAAAAGAAGATTATCAACTTTGCATTGATTCTTTCTTTGAAAAAGTTGTTTCTTCTTTGAAAAAAAATGGAATTGAAAAAACTTCAATATGTTATGACTTAGACATAACAATACTACAACAAATTAAATTATAAACATAACCAATAGGAGTACCACAATGTTTAATTATATAGTAAAAGTAAAACACAATAATTTTAAAAATAGATTTAAATATTTAAAAATTAATAATGCAGAGAAACTGTTAAAAATACATTCACATTTTGATGTGTGGACTGCAATACCTTCAGATAAATTTGTTGAAGGAGAATTTTAATATGAATACTAATTTTAAAACAACTTCAGTAGTAAGTTATCCTGCAAGAGATAATCGCTATGGTAAAAATACATATAGAGGGAATTGTACAGGATTATTAATCAAGGATATGATTGAGTTTTTTAAACCAAGATTATTTGTTGATGCATGTGAAGGAAGTAAAACTTCAAGAGATGTATGCAAAGAAATGGGTATTAATTATGTAGGTCTTGACTTATACAATGGTAATGACTTTACAAAAGATTTAATTCTTAATGAATTACCCTACCCTGCTGATATTTGCTTCACACATCCACCTTATCATGATATGATTAGATATAGTGGAGAGCAATGGGGTGATTATGCAGTTCAAAATGATACGTCAAGATGTAAAAGTCCTGATGAATTTCTTGCTAAATCTCAAGTCATGCTTCTTAATCAAAGAGAAGCAACAATTGATGGTGGTATCTATGCTACCTTAATTGGTGATCAAAAAGTTAAAGGTGTTTGTAGAAGTTACCAAGCAGATTTTATAAAAATGATGCCAAAAAGTGAACTTCTAAATGTTGTAATAAAAATGCAACACAATACAATGAGTGCGAACACTGATTATTCTAATAGAAACTTCATTCCAATAAGTCATGAATATTTAATTCTTTTTAAAAAGAAAGCTCAGTCTTTATATCAAATAGGTTTTGAAATTGCAAGTGATTTACAAAAGCATGTAGCTACAACATGGCGTTCTGTAATAAGAATAGTTATGATGAGGTTTAATGGTGGAGTATCACTTGATAAAATCTATGTTGAAGTTGAAAAAGTTGCAGGTGTTTTAATTCAAAACAATCAAAATTACAAAGCAAAAATAAGACAAATACTTCAGAAACATCATACAAATGTTTCAAGAGGTATATGGTCATTTTAAAATAAATTAAAAAAAAGAGAGTACCACAAGATGAAAATATTAAATGTTAAAAAACAAATCGAAGAAAAAAAAGAATTAATTGCTAAATATTGTACTGGAAGTGATGCAATAGCACTCTATAACAAGAACTCTTTAAATAGAGATATTAATCTGTTAGAACTTTTAGAAGCAGAAACTTATACCCTAGAAGATAATGAAGAAAACATTTGTTTACCATGGAAACCTCAATTTTTGACAATAAATGAAAAATTTTCATGCGTAGTTAATTTTGAAGGTTTTCAAATAGGCAATGAACTAGATAGTGATATTGTAATTAGATTTTTTGGTAATGGTTCTGGAAGTATAGTTGCACATATTAATGCTTTAGTCAATATTAAAGATACTTACTACAAAACGGAAATAGATTTAATATCAACAGGAGAACAATATTTAATTGTCAATGATGTAACAGCAGGTGAAGAAATTTGTAATGAAAATTTTACAACTTTAGATGTATTACTTGATGATTTAAATAATTGTCATTGTAAAAACAAGGTTAAATATAATCTATATAAAGAACTTTTAGATAAAAATATTATTGAATTTAGAAACAGTTCTTGGTTTGAGCCTCGTGTTATAATAAAAGATTTATATGGAAACATAAAATTTAATGGCTATGAAAAAGGTACATTAGATGAAATTTATGATTCAATTAAAAATTTTAAAAATCTATTAGTTAATAAAAAAGAGTTTAAAGAATATATTGAATTATATTTGAATTCTTTGAGCTAAAAAATAAAACTGTCCATTCACTGGACAAACAACTTAAAAACTATTTATTTAGTTTTACCCTCTTCTGGGTTTTTTAAAGATTTTAATTTAAAGTTTTTAAAAAATCTAAATTAGGAATTAAAGCTTTAGGCTCACAATCTAACAAAAGTGCAATTTCACAAATAATTGTCATATCAATAGAATCATTTTTATTAAACATATTATGAAGATACCTAGAATTTTTTCCAAGCTTTAAAGACAATTGAGTTTTATTAGTTTTTTTCTTAGTGCACTCTATTTCAACAAGCAATGAAATCGCTTCTACAATATCTTTTTTGTTCATTAAAAACCTCATAATTTTTTTTAATTATAACAAAAAATATAAACTTTTTGCAAAAAGTATTAATCTCATATGATATAAAAGTAATCCAATAAGATTAAATTTAATAGAACTTTAAGGATTTTATATTTATCATTTCATTATATAAGATTACTTTTTAATCATTTTAGATTAATATAAGGCTAAAAAATGAAAGCATTTAAATTAAAAAAGTTGCTACCTGGAATGAAAGTTAAAATGTTAGATAGAGCTGTATTAATTGCAGCAGGTTATGAAAATAATTCAGATCCAAATGATTTCTTGAATTTAATTGCAGGAAAAGAGATAACTATTAAAGAAGCAATAGATGATTTAATTTATACTTCAATTGAGTATCCAGATATTGCAATTTATAAAGTATTCGTTGAAAAAATTGTTTATGCTGAACTAGACTTAAGAGAAACAGGATTAATTTATGGTGTAAGCCACGAAACAATAAGAAAAGCATTTACTAGTGGTATAGAAAAATTAAAAAAAATTGTTATTGAAAAAAACATTATTGAAGGATTAACTAATGTGTAAGAATATTGGTCTTAGAAAAATTATAAATATTAAGTTTATTGATATCAATAAAAATAAACAGGAAAAAATTCAAAGATATATTGAAGAAATAGCTTCAAAACAAAATAAATGTTCTGTGTATATAGTTGAGAATTCTAATCGAAACAATTTAATAAATATATCAAACAATAATGGTGATATACTTAATAGTTTTTATTACAGTGAACTGAAAGATTTTTAATTGTCCAGTGACTGGACAAATATTATATTAAATCACTAACTACAAAAGTTATAATATTCTTGATTGATAAAATGATAAAGAGTAAGTGAACCACTCCATCCTAAAGGGTGAAGCTTCCTAGAAACTCCAAACTAATGTTTGAATATTAAGAGGCTTTAACGGTAGTTCCTACCGCATTGAGAATATTTAAACTTGCATTATAATCTGCATGAAATTCTGTTTTACAAACTTCACATACAAATTTTGCTTGTGTTTTTCTATTCTCTTTTGAAATGTGTCCACAACAAGAACAAGTTAAAGAAGTGTTTTTTGGATTAATTCTTATTAGTTCTCCACCATTTCTTTTTAACTTGTATTCTAATAATTCAAAGAATTTTCCCCATGATTGTTGCAAAATAGAACGATTAAGTCCTGATTTTGCACTTGCTCTCATATTTGGATTTTCAATTGAACCTTTAGCTTGTTTAGACATATTTTTTATCTTTAAATCTTCAACTTTTACAGTTTGGTTTTCACTAAGTTTATTTGAGATTTTATGTAAAAAATCATTTCTTTTATTTTTAATTTTTAAATGTTTTTTTGCTAATTTTTCTTTAGCTTTTAATCTATTTTTACTTCCTTTTTTTCTTCTACTTATTACTTCACCGATAAATAATCTGAATTATAATATAATATGGGATGGAAAAAATAGATGCAAGAAAATTATCACCAAGAGAGTTGTCTGAAAAACGGAAGATAGCCATAAAGTTAAGAAAAAAAGGTGTGCCAAATAAAGAGGTAGCAGAGATTGTTGGGATATCAGCTCAAACTATATCAACATACTATACACAATACAAGAATAGCGGAGCTAATGTTTTTAAAGTCAAGAGTGCTGGACGACCTAAAAAAAGTGGTAAGCGATTAAGTGATGAGCAAGAATCAAAAATCATTAGAATGCTAATAGATACAAATCCACAACAACTACAATTTAAATTTGCACTATGGACAAGAGAAGCAGTAAAACAACTAATTTTTAGAGAATATAATATTGATATGCCAATATCAACAGTTGGAGATTATCTTGCAAAATGGCAGTTTACTTCAAAAAAGCCTATTAAAAGGGCTTATGAGAGAAAAGATAGTGCCACAAAAGCTTGGTTAGAAGAAACATATCCAAAAATAAAAAAAGAAGCAAAAAGTGAAAATGCTGATATATGGTGGGCTGATGAGACAGCTTGTGTTTCACTACCTTCAAACCTAAAAGGATATGCACCAATAGGGAGTAAGAATAAACCAATACTAAATCATCCAGCCCAAAAATTTAAAATTAATATGATAAGTGCAATAACAAATACAGGAAAGAGTATGTTTGCATTGTATGAAGAATCAGTAAATATTGAAAGGTTTATAGATTTTTGTCAAAAAGTAATAGAATCAAATAATGGTAAAAAAGTATTTCTTATTGTAGATAACCTAAGAGTTCATCATGCAAAACTTGTAAAAGAATGGGAAGAAGAGAATTCAAAATATATAAAACTATTTTATTTGCCACCATATTCTCCAGAGTTTAACCCAGATGAATATTTAAATCAAGATTATAAAAGAAATGCAAATAAAAATAATATTCCAAAAAATCAAAAAGAGTTAAAAGAGAATACTCAAAATTATATGGAGAATTTACAAAAGAATCCACAAAAAATTGCTAATTTTTTCAACATCCAAGTGTTAAATATGCTTGCTGATTTTTCAGATTATTTGGTGGTGGAGTAATAAAACCTTTTGAGCTTTTATCATTTTACTAATATCGTTTGATATGTCATGTTCTTTAGTAGGATTTATAATTTCATTATTGCTTGTGTAAGCAAATACTTTTACACCTACATCATTACCAATAGTTTTACCATTATTAAAGCCAAACTGTTCTTTTTGATTATCTTCATAATTAATACTTGCAAAGTATTGATTGGCTTCAAAACTAACAGTAACAGTTTTTATCTTACCAATAATATTACCTCTATGGAATTTCGCTTTTATTAATCCTATTTTAGGAAGATACAAATGATTATCTTTAATAAAAGATGTTGAGCTTTGATAACTTTGTCTTGAATCATGTTTGGATTTAAATTTAGGAAATCCTTTTTTCTCACCAAGTTTAATTTTTCTGAAAAAGTTTTTATATGCTCTATCCATATTTATTATAGAATTTTGTAAAGCAGTTGAATCTATTTGTTTTAAAAATTCACCACCACTTACATTTTTCATAGGCACTAATCTTTTTTTCAAATCGTAGATACTGAGATTATCATTACATTCATAAGCTTTTATTTTTGCATCAAGAAGCATATTATATACAAATCTACAAGAACCAAAATGTTGATGAATTAATATTTGTTGGTCTTTATTTGGATAAAGTCTAACTTTTACAACTCTTAACATTTTTACTCCTTTTTAGATTGGTATTCACTTGTAATTATATATGATTTAACTTTGTATATTTAAAAATATTGCGTATTGTAATATTTTTATGTGTATCCATCATCGCCATTAATGGCGATGGTTTCTACTTTATTAATTGCTAAACTTATACATTTTACTGTCCAGTCACTGGACACTTAAAATTAAAGCTACCCTATTCGCAATTCTCAAATTTAATACAATTTTAGTAAAATACGATTTGATTTTTATCTTAGGAAAACAATTGTTAGACTTTAAAGAAATTATAAAAAATATAAAAAAAATTGAAAATCTTAAACATGATAAAGAAGTTGCAAATATACTTGGTTTAAAAAATGACAATTTTTCACAATATAAAACTAGAAATACTGTACCTATAAAGAATATTGTTGAATATTGCTTAACAAATAATTTATCAATTGATGAAGTACTAAATGTAAAAATAAATTTAAAAAATAAATTTCTTAAAAATAAAAATACTGAAATTAAATTCTTTGATAATGAAGACACTATTTCAATACCAACAAAATTTCTAAAAAATATTGAGCTTGTAAATATATTTGCATATAGTAAAAACAATGATGAAATTTTTTTATTAGATTCTTTAACAAATACATATACTTCACCTTCAAAGTATTTAATTAAAAATCAAAATAATATTAAACAAGTTTCATACATAAATTTTGAGAATCAGAAATTTGTTTTATTAACAGAGAAAAAATTCCAAACTTGTACAAAAGAAGATTTTTATAATAACTTTACAATACTTGGGAAAATACTTTTAGAAGTAAAAATAAATACTACAAACTAATCAAATAAAATGATTTTATAAAAAAAAATTGTAAATCATTTAAAAAATGATATTTTTTATTCTATTTTTAATGATATTTTTTGTGATTTTAAAAAAAATATGTTAAAATTACATAAATCATGTCCATTGGCTGGACAATTAAAAGAAAGGTTTTGTATGAATGATACACCAACAACTGTAAATTATTTAAGTAAATTAAAATATAGTGAACTAGTTGAACTTCCTGAGTCAAGAATTAAACAATTAATTGATGATGGTAAACTTCCTCATTTTCAATCAACAAAAAAATATTACATTCCTGATTGTGTAAAAGACACATTAGAATTAATTGATGCTAAAAAACAACTTTCACCAGAATGTACTGTAATCTCTATTGGAAATCACAAAGGTGGAGTTTTAAAAACAACTAATGCACAAAATATTAGTGCAACACTTGCTTTTTATGGTTATAGAGTATTAATTATAGATGCAGATCCCCAAGGTAATGCAACAAAAGGTTTCGGTATTTATCAACAAAACTACGATTTAGTTAATAATAATACTATTCAATTAATGTTAAATATTAAAGAAGATTTAACAGATGAAGAATTTGAAAAAAATATTAAAAATTCTATTATAAATATAGAAAGAGATGAAATCACTGGAAAACTTGATATTCTTCCAAATGATCCTAAAATGATTGATAAAATTAGATTTTTAGATGATTTAGCAAACACAGAAGATTCTCTTGATTATATTTTATCATTTGTTAGAAACAATTATGACTTTATAATTATTGACACACCGCCAAGAACAGATACTATATTAAGAACTTGTTTAATGGCAAGTGACTATTTTATAATTTCTTTAAAACCTGAACCTTATTCATCAATTGGTGTTCCCGATGTATTTGCACCAATAAAAGCAATTAGTAGAGCATATAGAATGAGAAAAAACAAAGACTTATTTGTTTTAGGTGGAATTGTGGGAGATATTGGAACTTCAAGTCTTCATAAGGCTATTATTGAACAAGATAATAATAACTTGCTGCAAATTACAAATAATACTGCAAAAGTATTTGATGTTCAAATTTCACATTATGAAAAAGTTGGTGAATCACAATTAGGGCAGGGTGCAATGATATTTACTGATTTTAAACATGATTCGACAAAATCATATCTATTATTAGCAAATGAAATTGTAACTCGAATATTAGAAAGAGAATTAATTAGAAAAGGTAATATTTAAGTGTCCATTCACTGGACACCTAAAAAGGATAGATTAAATGGCAGATGAAATTAATAGCACAAATAAAAAACCCTTATCAAAAATAGAACAACTTAAAGCTGCTGCTGCTGCACAGTCAAGTCAAAATATTTCACAGGGAAATATAAAAGAAACTAAAATTAAAGTTTCACAAATAAAACCAAATCCATATCAACCAAGAAGATATTTTGATGAAGAAAAAAAGGAAAGATATTTTCCTTATGTCATCGAGCCA
>JBBITK010000038.1:0-4206 GCA_037440805.1 Arcobacter sp.
TAGAATTATCAAGTCCCATTAGTAAAGAAAAAATGATGGAACTTATTAAGATAACAGGTCTTGAAGATTTAGTTAAAAAATCAGGTCAAGGAGATGGCTTACAAGTTGGAGAAAGAGGTTGTAATCTCTCTGTAGGTCAGCGACATTTGGTTGCACTAGCAAGAGCATTACTTAATAATCCTTCTATTTTAATACTTGATGAACCAACTACAGGTCTTGATGTTGGACTAGAAAAAGCTTTGATAAATCAAGTAAAAAATATTGTTGAGAATAAAACTTTGATAGTGATTACACATAGGTTTGCAGCTTTGGAACTTGTGGATAGGGTTATTGTTTTAAATCAAGGTAAAATAGTAGCAGATGGTCCTAAAAATGTTGTATTAGAAGCTTTACAAGGAAAAAAATAGAAAATGAATAATAGATTATTTGAAGAAAAAGATTGGAATTATTACTCAACAGTAATTCCTATCATGCTATTTTTTACAATTTTTTTATTGTGGGCGTATTTTAGTGAAATTGATGAAGTTGTAAAAGGTACAGGAAAAGTAGTACCATCTAGTCAAACTCAAATTATTCAAAATTTAGAGGGAGGAATTATTTCAAATATTACAGTTAAAGAAGGGCAAAGAGTTAATAAAGGAGATATTATATATACCCTTTCAAATGCTTTTTTTAGTGCAGACACTGTAACTAAAGAGATAGATTTATTGACTTTCAGAGCAATTTTAATAAGATTAGATGCACTTATAAATGAAAAAACTGAAATAGAATTTCCAAATGAACTCATTGAAAAAATCCCTGATATTATTCAAAATGAGACAAAGATTTTTTATGAAGAGGTAGAAAATAACAATAGCAAAGTAGCTATTGCACAAGATCAATATAATCAAAGAGATTATAAATTAAGAGAAACAAAAATTAGATATAACAATTTGAATATAGAATTAAATCTTGCAATAGAAAATATGAAAATATTGGATGAATTATTAAAGAAAAAAGTTGCTTCAAAAAAAGAATATATAGCTGAACTTGCAAAAAAGCAAGAGATAGTTACTAAAATAGAAGAGACAAGAAATAGTATTCCCATATTACAAGAAGAGATTGAAGAGGCAAAAAAAAGAATAAATACTGTTAGATCAGAAATTAGAACAAAATATCTAAATAAATATTCAGAAGTTAAAACAGAAATAAATAAACTTGTGGAAAAAAATAAAGCTAATGCTGATAGAGAAATGAGAAAATCAGTTATTTCTCCAGTAAATGGAGTTGTAAATAAACTCTATTTTTACACTGAAGGTGGAATTGTAAAACCTGGAGACAAAATGGCAGAAATTACTCCTTTAGAAGATTCTTTAACAATAGAAGCAAAAATTAAAAGTTCAGATAGAGCATTTATTTGGGAAGGACAGAATGTTTCTGTTGAAGTTACAGCTTATGATTATTCAAAATATGGTTTACTTGATGGAAAATTAATATTTATTTCGCCAGATAGTTTTGAAGATAGAAGTGGGAGTATTTACTATATGGCTAAAATTAAAGCAGATGTAAATCAATTTGCACCAGATTTACCAATCTTACCTGGTATGGTTGCAAATGTAAATATTTTAACGGGTAAGAAAACAATTTTACAATACATAATAAAACCTCTAAAGGATATTGGAAAAAATGCATTAGTTGAACAATAAATAACATATAAAATCACTAAAATAAGATTTTTTAATAATTAAGTAAGATTTAAAAGTATATACTACCCACTATTATGTGGCTAAAAAGGATCATCGTGTTTAGTTTTATCAAGGCTATGCAAAATTTATTGGCTAATTTGAAAAAGAAAAAAGGTTTATGGTTTACTATATTAACAGTAATTTCCATTACAGGTATATTTTTGTCTATGTATCTTTTAACAAGTATGACAAAAACAGTTGCTAAAGATGTTTATATAAATATGTCTAATAGCTATAAAAAAGCTTTAGAAATAAAATTATTAGATAAGCAAAAAGAGTATAAAAATGTTGTTTTATCTTTAAAATCTAATGATATATTTATTACTAACACAACAGCAAATAATCAAGTTGTTATTGACGAAACAATAAAAAAATATAATGATAACTTACAAAGTAATGGATATGATGGTTTAGCTATTAAATATTATTCTACAATAAATCAAGTTGGGCAATTTAGGAATAGTATAAATGCTGTTATAAATAGAAAAGGTTCTTTATTTGGTATGGAAGTCTTATTAGAAGGTCCTTCTTTAGTATATTTAGAAACAGTTATGAATAACGAAAATGTAATAGGTGTAGTTGAAGTTAAACAAAGTCTATTAGCTCTTAAAAAAGATTTTGAAAATTCTCAAGGTACTTTCTTATTTTTACTTCAAGAAAGAATGATGAATTCTTTGGCAACAGATATAAAAAACGCTGATTATAGAGCGGTTGTTGATGATTTAAAAGTTGAAGAGAAGAAATATGATGGTCAATTTTTTGCAAATATCATTGAAGAGGGTAGTGAAGGATTTAAAGCTTTAAAAGAGAGTGGATATAGAATCAATGATACTTATTTTAGAACTTTCAAAGAAGTATTTGATATTAATGGTACTTTAATTGGATATATAGTTATGGGAGAAAAAGTTCAAGGTACAGGAGCATTTGTAAGTATAGTTGATAACCTGACTAAAACTGTTACAATGGTTGCATTGGGATTAGTAATATCTATATTACTATTTATGTTCTAAGGTATAGCTATGAGAAGAGTTAAGATATTAAAGATATTTCTTATAGTAATGCTATTTTTGATGTTTATATTGTATGCTAATTTTAATATGATACAAACTTTCTTTATGGCTACTTTATCTTTTAATATTCCAATTATTACTATTTTTTTGATTGGATTATTAGTTGTTTATCAAGGTGCTATAAAGTTAACAATGTTAGCTGGAACCTTTGGAACTTTGGCATATAAAAAAGGGAAAGATTTAGAATTTTACTTACAAGGTATTTCAAATGTTCTTCCTGCAACTATTGGGCATATGTTCAATAGAAGAGCCAAAAAAGGAGTTTTGTTTTTTACTTCTGCTGAAGCAAAAGAAGTTACAGAGTGGTTGGAAGGTCACTTCTTCCAACAAAAAGGATATACTGCTTTTTTCGTAGGAACTTCTTTAACTTTGGGATTAATGGGTACTTTTGCTGGGTTATTGGTTTCTATTGATAAAATGGGTGCTATTATTTTATCTTTTGGTGGAGATAATATAGATATTGGGGAAATTATGACAGGTTTCTCTGGACCTTTGGGTGGTATGGCAGTTGGATTTGCATCTTCTTTATTTGGAGTTGCTTCTGCTATCATTTTAAATGTATTGCAATATATTTTATCAAGAAATCAATCATTTTTTGTCGAAGATGTTCAAGATTGGATGAAAGGTAAAATTATTGAATCTCAAAGTTCAGATACATTAGAACAAGCTCAATCGGTAGATGAGTTACAAAAAATTTCAAGAGTAGGTTCAGGTACTTCTGATTCAAATGGTGGATTCGGTTCAGGTTTCTTGGATGTATTTATAGATTCTATGGCTGATTTTACTGAGAAAATGGAGCGTTCTAATCAAGTTTCAGAAGAGATGTTTTCTAAAATTGCAGATAAATTAGAACAAAATTTAAGCAAAACAGAGAATGAATCTACATTATTAAAAAGTATGTTAGAAATAATGAAAGAGACAAATGTTAATCAATTTTCCAATGCAAAAATGATGGAAGAATCTTTACAAGAGATATCTACAGTAATTTTATCAGAACATAAGACTATAAAGAAAAGTTTAGAAATACAAGAAGCAAATAACAAACTTTTATTAGAATTAGTAACTTTATTAAAAAATAAATAGTAATATAAGGAATAAATAGTGGCTTGTAGATGTGAAGAAGAGTTTAACCCTTGGCCTTCCTTTGTTGATATTTTTTCATCGGTAATATTAGTTTTATTACTTTTTTTACTTGTAGTTCTTGTTAATTTGGGATATTATGCACAATTTAAATATAAGGTTTCTTATACAGGCTCTATTGCAAGTGATGATATTATAAAAAATAATAATAGAACAAGCAATGAAGATGTTCCTGATTCTGATGGAAAAGTGAATCCTATCGTAGGTGCAGCCCCAAATGCAGATACAAATATACAAATAATTGAAGAACAAAAACAAAAAATATTAACACT
>JBBITK010000038.1:4220-14433 GCA_037440805.1 Arcobacter sp.
AAATTGGTGAAAAAGATGCTATAGAAGCCTCTGCTGATGCCACTAAAAAACTTGAATCTGCAGGTATTGATGTGGGGCAAAAAGATGATACGGGAAAAGATGAACAAAAAATTATTGAAACTGGTGAATATATGATAATAACTTTCAAAGGTAGTGAAGTTTTCATTGATGATGGAACAACAAAAAAAGTAAAACAGTTTTTATCAAAAATAAAACAGACAACACCAAATCATAAAGTAATTATTTATAGTAAAGATATGAAAGAACAGTTAAGTGCTACAATATCCCGTCAAATTTCATTGGCTAGAACTTTAGGAACTAAAAATTTAATAAAGAAATTGGGTTATGAGAAAAAAGATTTAAAAGTTGATTTAGTAAATGATTTTAAAACAAAAGAGACTATAGATGATAAAAATGGTTATCTTATTATAAAAATAGAGAAGTAAAACAAATGAAAAAACAGTTAATACCTTTTATCGTTTTATGTGCTTGTTTGAATGCTCAAGAAGAAAAGTTACCTAAACAAGATATTGCAATTCCTCCGTTAAGGGATAGTCAAAAAAATTTAGATCAAGTTAGTATTGGTTTAGATAATAAAAATCTAAAAAAAGAGCCAATTCCAAAAATTGAAAAATATGAAGAAGAGAGTTTAGATATTGAAAAATATCAAAAAGTCTCTTTAATGGATGTTGTTTTAGAAACAGTATCTTCAAGTGATTTAATAAAATCTGCTAGAGAAAAAGTTATTCAATCTGAAATTAAATTACAAGATGGAATTTCTCAATACTATCCAACTTTGAATTTTGAATATGGATATGGTAAAAATAGAGTTTCTCCTGCAGAAAAAGATGTTAAATTTAAATATTTCAATGATAGAAATTATAAATTAGTTTTAAATCAAAATATATATGCAGGTGGAACTACCAAAAATGATATTAAAAGTTTAAAGAAAAAATTAGATTTAGCTAAAAATCAATATTATATTGCCTTATCTGAACAAGTTCAGAAAGCGATTAAAGCTTATTTTGATGTTGTTTTTTCTTATAGAACAGTTCATATTAGTGAACAAAATATGGAAAAATTAAAAAAAATATTGGATATTGTTACTGTTAAGTATGAAAATGGTGCAGTTTCCATTGGGGATTTAACTGCTATTAAAGCAAGTGTTTCAAACGCACAAACACAAATGGTAAAAGTAAAATCAAAATTTATTGAATCTTTGAGATACTATGAGTATATTGTTGGCGAAAAATATGCAGAAACATTACCTTATGAAAAAAATTTCAATATAAATGTTTCTACTTTTGAATTATTATATGATAGAGCAGTGAAAAGAAATAGGGATTTATTAAGTTATTATGAATCTATTGCTGCTGAAAAATATGCTTTAAAATCTGAAAAGGGTAATTTTGCTCCAAAACTTGATTTTGAAGTTTCTGTTGATAATATAATGGAACAAGATGGAAATAAAACAGACGATTTAGAGAATAGACAAGAAACAGTTAATGGAAAGTTTAAACTTACATATAATTTATATAATGGAGGAAGAGATAAAAATAAAATCTTATCTTCATATAGTCAAATAAGAGAGATGAACTATAAATTATATGAAGAAAAGAAAAAATTGAAGTGGAATATTTCTAAACTTTTTACTTCTATTAAATCCACAAATGAATCTCTAAAAAGTAATATTTCAGAAGTTATATCTTTAAGAAAAATGGTTGAAGCATATTGGGAAGAGTTTAAACTTGGGGAACAAGATTTACAAGCATTACTTCAAGGTCAGAAACAGTTAAATAGTGCAGAAACAGAATTGATAAAATATGAAAGTAGTAATATTGTTGATTTCTTTACTTTACTAGGTACAACGGGAGATTTACTAGCGTTTTTTGATATAGATCCAGAACATCCTAAATTTATTGATTTTGCAAAAAGCAATTATGTTCAAGATGTTTATATTGATGATAAATTCTTAAATGAAAAAGAGAGAATAGAAAAACAAGCTAAGATAAAAGAAGAAGAAAAAATGAAAGAACTTCTTGTATCAAAAGCTAAACAAGATGAAAATATAGAAGAATTCACAACGAAATTTGTTAATTCTTCTGATAGTTTCTATACTATTGATATAGGGTTATTCCCAAATATAAAAGATGCAAATAGCTTTATTAAATCTAACAAATTGGATGCTAACTCTTTTGCTTATAGTATTGTAAATGGCGTTAATATTTTCTCTAAAGTTACTTATGGAATTTTTGAAAATCTTGAAAATGCTAAGATGGCATTGGAAAATCTCAAAAATAGTGAATTTGATAAACAATTAAATATTAAACAAGTAAAAGCTGTAAAAAAACTTTATAATGATTATATTAATGGATTGAAAGTAGAAGTTAAGCCATTACCTCCTGAAATTAAAATTGTAGAAAAAGTAAATACTGTTGAAAGACTAAAACAAGAGAAAAAAGAGAAAGAGTTTGTATATAGTGAAGAGTTTAGAAATAAATTTATGCAAGCAAATCCTAATTATTTTACTATTAATGTTGCTTCATTTAAAAATGAAAAAGATTTACAAAATATTTTAAAAACAAATGAAAGTTTATATAAAAATTCTTGGGCTTATAACTATATGGATATTACAAAATTAACTAAATGGGTTTATGGAGTATATGAAGATTATCCTAAAGCACAAAATGCATTGAATCTGTTTGTTAATCAAAATAGAGATAAATACTATCCTGTAATTCAAAAAATTGGAAAAGAGCAAGAACAGTATATGGCTAATTTGAAATATAATATTGTTCCTGAAAAACCAAAAGCTGAATATGAAGTAGTAAAAGTATCTTCTAAAATAGAGTATAAAAATCCAATAGATTTAGAGTCAATAGAATTAAATAAAGAGCCTAAATTAAATGATAAGGTAAAAGATTTATTACCAAAACCAGAGGTTATAAAAGAGGAAGATAAAGTTATAACTCCAGAAGTGGATGTTTTACCTATAGAAAATAGTGTTTTACCTCCAAAATTAAATGAAACTCAAATCATTAAATCAAAAGAGGATAAATTAAAACAATTTAATAATGAAGCATTTAAAAAATCATTCTTAGAGGCACCAAAAACTTATTATTCAGTTAATATTGGAACTTTATTTGATGTAAATAAAGTTCAAGATTTTATAAATAATTATAAATTGAATGATAAGGTATTCGTTTTTGAAGTTGGAGAGAAATTAGACTCTATAAAAATTATGTATGGAGTATTCAAAAATAGAGATGAGGCATTAAACGCTATTAAAGCTCTGCCTGCTGGTTTGGTTAAAACAAATAAACCATATATTGAAAAAATATTTAGAAAACAAGATTTATATAAATTGTATCATTTAAGTGCTAGAAAACCTAATGAACAAGTTGTTACTACTTCAGTTGTTGAAGAATCAATAGTTAAAGGTAGAGATATAAATGATGTTGTTTATTTTGATGAACAAGATAGTTCAACTCCTGTAAATGGTGTTTTAAAACTTAATAATAGTAATTTAGTAAGTAGAGTTTTAAGTGCAAGTTCTAGTTATTACACTATAGATGTTACTTTAATAAATGATATTAATATCATAGAAAATTTCTTGAATTTTTATAAAATTAAAAAGAATTCTGTATTGATACCAATATTAGATGAGTCTGGAAATGTTTCTTCTGTAAATATTATTTATGGTATTTACAAAGATGAAGAGGGTGCAGTTAATGCACTAAAACTATTGCCACAAAATTTAATTAAAGCAAATAATTCTAAAGTAGTTAAAATCAAAAGTAAACAGCAAATGTTGAAAGTGGCATTAAGTTCTCCAGAAGAAGATATTATAGAAGATGAGCCAATAAATGTAACTCCTTTTTCTAATAAAATTAAAAAAGAAGAGAATATTAAAAAAATAGATAAAAAAGTTATAGAAAATAAATCAGTTAAAGTTTTACCTAATTTCATTGAAAAAAGAGAAAATACAACTAATATTGTTAAAGAAACTCCAAAACAATTAAAAGAAGTAGAAAATATAAAAACTCCATCTCTTCCAGTTGAGCCAATAATAGTTGCTCCTGAAGATGATGGAGAAGAGAATTTTATTCCAGAAAATAGTGTTCAAAAAAATATTTCTTTAATTGAAAAAGATAAAAAAACTTTAATTAAGAATGTAGAAAAAAGTATGGAAATTACTAAAAAAGACCCAGCTGATAAATATAATAATGAGGAGTTTAAATTTGAATTTTTAAATTCTCCAGCAGAGTATTATACTGTTAATTTCACTACATTAAATGATATTAAAAAAGTTCCTGAACTATTAGATTACTATGGTTTGGAGAATAAATCTTTTGTATTTACTTTTGGAAAAGATAACAAAAGTGTTGCCATAGCCTATGGAATTTATGATAGCAAAGAAAAAGCAATGGCAGCAATAGCAGATTTTTCAGCAAATACAAAAAAACTATATAAACCTTTTGTTGAGAAAATTTCTGTTAAACAAAATAAATATAAAGAGAATCATTTAACTTCAAAAGAGAGTAATTAATGATAAATATTATGAATTCTTCAAAAAATATTCTGAAAAAAGATGTTTTGTTGATTCTTTTTTTTAATATTTTATTTGTAGTATTTTCATTATTATTTTACTCTGATTACAAGAGTAATCTTTTAAATATAGCAAAGAATGACTATGAATTGAATATCAATTATTTTAATGAAAGATTTAAAGAGAAATTACTATTATTTGATAATCAAGGCATAGCAACTTTAAAATCAAATGTAAATTCAACAAAATATATAAGCGATGTAAAAATAGAGTATAAAAAATATTTGATTGGAACCCATTCTATTCTTCATCATACGAATAGTTTAGGAGATGAAGCTTGGAATTTAGTTAGTTTAGATGTTGATGTAAAATATGGAGAACTTGTTAAATTAGCGGGTTCAAATTATTCCTTCTCCCTCTTATGATATTAATGAGAGTTTAGTTTTAAGATATCAGTTATTAAAAGATGGAGAGATAAGAAACTTTGTAACCAATTATGATTTAAGAATACCTAATACTCAAATTAAAGAAAAAAGTATTATCTCCTTCCCTTTTTGGTTTGAATGGTTTTATTCTTCAGATTTTAATAGAGTTATAAAACAAGATTTTTCCCATAATAATCTTATCTATGCAACCATTGAATATAAAATTGATGACACATATTTAAAAGAGGAGTTATATTCCTATTTACTAAAATTTATGTTGTATGTTATGGTTTTTGTAATTCCCCTTTCTATATGGATATTTTTTTATGAGAAGTTTATACAAAAAAGATATTTACTTGAACCAACTAGATATTTGAATAATTTTATTAAAAATGTATTAGAACAGAAGTTTTCAAATATTGATGAATCAAAACTTGGATATTTAAAAGATAGTAGAGAACTTGTTGAAAATATTGATCAATTATCTAAAAAAGTTGGTTCTTTGGTTAATGAGTTGAATATAAACAAAGAGACATTAGAGAGAAGTTTATTAACTGATAATCTTACCGGTTTATATGATAAAAAAATGTTTGAAATAGATATGAAAAGTATGTTCGTATCCTCTGCAGAAGGTTATGTTTTAACATTAAAAATAGGAAGTTTATTTGAAATAGAAGCTTTAAATGGTACATCAAATACAGATAATTTTATTTTATCTTATGTGAATGTTATTAATAACACTTTAAATGAATATAGAACTTTGGATATTAAATTTTATAGATTTTATGGTTCTGAATTTGCTATTTTAGCAAAAGATGTCTCCTCTGATGTAATTAAAGAAATTATTGGCAAAATGATTAATTCACTTGTATCTGAGATTTCAAAAAGCTTTAAATTACCTACAAATATTTTTCATATAGGTGCAACTCCTTTTGATAGTTATGGAACAATAGATTCTATAATGAAGTCATCAAATTCGGCTTATGAAGAAGCAAAAAGTAAAAATGTAAATTGTGGAATAGTAGTAAATGAAAATACTATAAAAGATAAGGTATTAAAATTAGAAGAGGAGATAAAAAATCTAGTTGAAACCAATAATTTTGGTATAGATTTTATTTATGATAGTTATAGTTTTGATGATAATAAACTTCTTATGAGAGAATTAAAACCTATTTTAAAAGATAGTAATTCTAAAGATATCCAAATAGGTTCTTTTATTGCAGTTTGTGAGAAATTAGAGATAAATGCTAAGTTTGATATTGATATATTGAAAAAAGCTATAGATTTTGTGGAAAACAACGAGATTACATATAAAGTTGCAATTAATATTTCTATTAAAAGTATATCAAGTAAAGATTTCTTAGACTATGTTGAAGAGATGAACAATAGTAGAAAAGAGACAATGTCTAAAATTGTATTTAGTATTACAGCTTATGCTGCGTTAGCATATAGAAATGAGTTTGAGCAATTTGCAAATAAAATGGATGAATTAGATATAGAAATTTTATTGAAAAGATATAAAACAAAAGAGTTCCCTTTAGATGAACTTTCTAAGATAAAAATATCTTATTTACGAATTGATAAAGATTTAACTCAAGGTATTAGTGGTGATTTGATGAAGAAACATAGAGTTAAAAATATTTTGGTTTATAGTGAAGTTAATGAAGTTAAATTATTAACAGATAGTGTTCAATCAAATAAAGATTATGAATTTTTAGCTAAATTAGATATTTATGCTACAAGTAGATAAGGATTTTCAATGATTAGGATTTTTTTATTATCAATTTTAGCTATGTTTTTTATTGGTTGTAGTTCCAAAGAAGATGTTTATGTTACAAAAAGAATATACAAAGATATCTCTAAAGATGCTGTTTTAGAAGCTAGTAAAAAGGTTTTTTTATTATCGAATCAAAAAAAAGATTTTATAATTGATTCTTATAGAAATAAATTAAAAGTAACAAAAGTAATTTTTAAAGATAGAGTTTTTAGAATAGATTTATATCAAGACAAATGGCTTTTAGAAGTTGTTCAAATGGATAATGAGTCAAGAGCCAATTTGATTTTAGTTAGAAGTGATGCTATAAATCAAGACGAAAAAAAATCTATAAACGAAGATGTTCATGAAGTTTTTTGGGCTAGAGTTGAGTATTTATTGGGATTAACAAAAGATTGGAAATATTGTCAGACTCATCTTATAACTACTTTTGATAACTCTTTGTGTAGTAATATATTTACCTCTGGGAAACCAGAAGATACAGATATGGTTAAAGATAAAAAAATTATTAGTAAAAATAATATTAATACCATTGATACTATAAAATCTGATGTTTATGAAACTACGGATTTATCCTTATCAAAACAAAGTAGTGATTTATTTGAACAATCAGATAAATTACCAGATAGTGGAATTATAAATCCTGTTAGTGATGAAACTATTATGGAAATAAAAGCTTTAAAAGCTACGGAAACAACAACAGAAGAAAAGCCAGTAGATGAAACAGCACCAGTTGCACAAACAGAAGATAAAGTTACTCAACAAAATAGTGAAGATAAAGATACTAAAGAAAACAAAGAAGAGAAAAAAGATTCTAAAACAGCCCAAGAAGATAAGAATATAAATGAATTTAAAAACAATTTAGATGAGATTGTGAATACAAAAAATTCAACAAAAGAGGTCGATACTCAAAAAATAGTAGATGAGAGTCAAAATATCAAAGAAGATAATCAATTTGATTTTAAAAAAGATGATGCTCAAAAAGAGCTAACACAAACAAAATAAGGATTTTTGATGAGATTGTTAATTTTAACTTTTTTTGCTTTAACTACTTTGTTTAGTTCAAATTTTGATGAAGCTACTGAAAATTTTAAAAATGGTAAATATATTGAAGCCTATGAACAATTTAGTGAATTGGCTTTGGATGATGATGCAAATGCACAATATAATTTAGCTTTGATGAATTATAAAGGTTTGGGTATAAATCAAAATAAACAGCTTGCATTTTTTTGGTATGAAAAGGCTGCTTTAAATGGAAATGCTGCTGCTCAAAATAATTTAGCACATATGTATTATTTAGGTGAAGTTGTTAAAAAAGATTTAGATGAAGCTAAAAAATGGTATGAAAAAGCAGCTTTGAGTGGTTATGCTTTAGCTCAGTTGAATATTGCAATGATTTATGAAACTAGTACTAATGAAGATATGGTAAAAAAAGCATTCTATTGGTATGAAAAAGCTGCTGTGCAAGGAGTTATTTTTGCCCAAAATAATCTAGGTAAAATGTATTATATGGGTAGAGGAGTAAAAGCAGATAAACAAAAGGCTCTTTATTGGTTTACTCAAGCTTCAGATGCTTCAAATCCTGTGGCTCAGGCTAATTTAGCAATAATGTATTTAGCTGGAGATGGTGTTCCTGAAGATGTTAACAAAGCTATAGAACTACTTACAAAATCAGCAGAACAAAACTATTTGTCTTCGATGATTAAACTAGCGGAAATTTATAGCAACTCTAATTATGTATCTCAAGATTACAAAAAATCTTTTTATTGGTATAACAAATCCTTGATCTATGATAGCCCTACAGCTCTATTTCATGTTGGATTATTCTATTATAATGGATACGGTGTTGAACAAGATGAAAAAAAAGGTATTGAGTATATTAGAAAAGCTAAAAATAAAGGTTATCAAAGAGCTGCAAACTTCTTTAAATTAAAAAATATAGAATAAATGAAATTTGTCAAAGATGATTTTTCCTCTTCTATTGAAGAGAAAAAATCAAAATTTATATCATACTTAACTCCTTATTCCAATTTTAATCATAAACTTGAACAACTCAGAAAAGAACATCCAAAAGCTAGACATTTTGTTTATGCATATAGATATTTAAATGAATATGAACAAGTTGTAGAAAATTGTAGTGATGATGGAGAACCTAGAGGAACATCTGGAAAACCTACTTTGGCTGTATTATCAGGTGCAAATATAATTAATACAGCTGTAATAATTGTTAGATATTTTGGTGGAATAAAACTTGGAACAGGTGGTTTGGTAAGAGCTTATAGTGACAGTGTAAATGCAGTTATAGATAATGCTATTTTTTATCCTTATAAAAAAATGATAACAAAGAATTTTAAATGCGATTATAATAATTTTTCTAAGGTCGAATATTTATTAAATCAAAACTCTATACATATAAAAGATAAGATTTTTACTGAAGAAATAACTATTTTTTTAGAGTTAAGTGATGAAGATTGGAAAAGTATAGAAGTGGATTTAAATAATATTTTGAATAATTACTAAAAAGAGTTCAGAAAAACTTTTTTAAATGAAAGATGTAGATATAGTGCAAGGTTTCTTTTATTTAAAAGCTATTTCTTTTGATGAAATTATTGATTTTGAAAAGAAAAAGATTTTGAAAAGAAAAAGATTTTGAAAAGAAAAAGATTTTGAAAAGAAAAAGAGTTTGAAAAGAAAAAGAGTTTGAAAAGAAAAAGAGTTTGGAAAGAAAAAGAGTTTGGAAAGAAAAAGAGTTTGAAAAAAAAGAAATTTTTTTGCTAGATTTCTAAATACTATTTCTTTAAAAAATGTTATTTTCATACTTTTTATAACAACATAATAAAATTTGTAAGTAAATAATGCAAAAAAACATCTAAAACATCAAAAATGAGTCATTTGGTAGGTATAATAGATATATAAAGAGAATAAATAACTTTTATTTGTATTCTTTAAAAAATTATTATATGGAGAAAAGATGAGAAAAGTTAGTAGCATAGTTTTATCTACATTAACGGCTGCAATTTTAGTTGGATGTGGTGGAGGAAGTGGTTCATCTTCATCAGGAGGAACTACGGGAACAGATGTAACAGTAGAAAGGGGAGCTATTTTTGGAGCAACGGTAACAGATGCAAATGGTCAAATAGCTGAGCAAAAAGATGGACAAAATATATATACATTTGCAACAACTCCTGTATATCCAATAACTGCAACGGGTGGATATATAGATGTTGATGGTGATATAACAACAACAACTGATACTTTTGATTTTACAGAAACATTAAGTTCTTATTCTTCTGTAATTACTCCTATTACTGATTATTTAGGAGATACAAGTAAACCTGAAGGAAAAGCAAAATTAGATAAATTAAAAGAGATTTCAGGTGTTACTGATGATAAAGATTTATTAAGTAAAGTACCTTCAACTGTTGGAAAAGCTGAACTATTGGCTTTAACAAATACGATTTATTT
>JBBITK010000038.1:14443-19863 GCA_037440805.1 Arcobacter sp.
ACAAATGATGGTGATTCATCAAATGATGATTTTATAACAAATTATGAAACTTCTTCTTTTAAAACGAAATTCGAAGCATTAAAAACAGAAGTTGCAAGTTTATCAGACATAAAAGAGATAGCTGAAACTCTTGAAAATAAAGTTATGAAAGAGGATTTAGGTAAATCAAATCTTTCTGATGATGAACTTAATAAAAAAATAGAAGATACTAAAACACCTTCAACACTTTTAAAAGTTGCAGATTTAGGAAAATTTGTATCTTATGATGGTGGATATTGGTATGATGAAAATACATTATCAGGAGATAAATTATCATTTAAAGCTTATGATTATAAGTATGTTGATGAAAATAATGCAAACTGGGTATTAGAAAATGAAAATGAAGATGATTATGTAACTATCACAAAAGATTCTACAAATCCATATAAATTCTCTTATGTTGACCCAATTACAAAAGAAGAGGGAACTTTTACTATTCTTTCTACAAAAAAATTATCAACTTATACAGATTTATATGAAACAAAAGCCAAAATTTTGGTTACAAAACAAGCTACAGATATAAATGAATCAGATGCTTATAGATGGCCTTATCCTGCAACTTATCCAGAAACTCCAGAATCTCAAGAATGGATAGCTGTAACAAAATTAGAAGATTTAGTAAAAAGATTTAATCGTTCATCTTTTCATATAGGGGATAAAATAGCTAATACTTCATCAGATGGTAAGCTTGTAGATATTTCTTATGATTTAGGTACAGAAACATCTACAGAAATTGGCTCTTGGAAAATAGAGAATGATTATTTAATCGCTCAAACAGATACAGATATAGTTTATTTTAGACTTGTTTTAGTTGAAGATAAATATTACATTGAACAATTTGAAATAGATACAGTTGGACAGTATGAATATGAAACAATTTATACAGGTACAAATTTAGAAGATCTTATAACAGATATAAAAGCAGCAGCACCTGTAATTACATCTGATTATACAACAGTTGCAGATGAAAATCAAACAGGATTATTTTCATCAAGTAATACAACAGAGCCTTTTAAAGTAACAGTAGAAAACAATCAAACTGTAACTTTTTCATTAACTGGAGAAGATGCAAAATCATTTAATATAGATTCTGATGGTGTTGTTACATTCAAAACTGCACCTGATTTTGAAACAAAAGCATATTATAGCTTCGATGTTGTAGCAACAAATAGAGTTGGAAGAGAATCTCAACCACAAAATATTCAAGTAAAAATAAATGACCTTGATGAAACAGTTGTAACTCCAACAGAACCTACAACTTTTACATTAACAGCTGAAATGATTAGTGGAAAACAATTAACATTTACGGATGCTTCAGATACAGTCGTGGCAAATTTCTTTTCAAATGGTACATATTATGAAACATTTACAAATGTAGAAACTACTACAGGAGATTGTTATGGTACATGGAGTGTTAATAATGGAAAATTAATCATTAATTCAAAATGTTCAGATTCAAATTCTCAAAATGCAGAAACTACATCTGTAACTTTAAACGCTACACCAGCAGTAGATGTTGAAGGAAAAGCAGTAGAAGAAGATAATAGAACAACTAATGTTAAGATAACAAAAGTAACAAATGTACCAAGTGATTGGTTGTTGGTAAGTAACACAATAATTTCAACTTCTGATACTCACTTTGATTTTGGTCCATATGGTCATTATTTAGAAAGAGCAACTGATAATAGTTATTCTTGTGAAGGAAAATGGTCTTATGGAAATGGTAAAGAAGTTAATGTTGGTTGTGATAATGAGACAGGTAAAAGTATAGTATTCCCATCTTATACTCCTAAAGTTGGAGACACTATTACTATGAAATTTGATAGCGTACCTGAAACGGCTACTATTACAGAAATTTCTCCTTTTTAATTTATTTTTAGTATATCTCTTTTGAGATATACTATTCTCCCTCTGAATAAATACATCATTATA
The DNA here is from genome assembly GCA_037440805.1 of Arcobacter sp. Taxonomy (GTDB): domain Bacteria; phylum Campylobacterota; class Campylobacteria; order Campylobacterales; family Arcobacteraceae; genus Aliarcobacter. Next base: position 16,415 of record JBBITK010000038.1, read on the forward strand.
GACAGTTTTTTGGAATATGTTATTTATAAGATTTATTCTATTTTTTATAATAATCATTTTTAATTTATTATTTATTTCTAAAAGCATTTAAATATAATGTTTAGAGAGTTTATTTTTTTGAATAAAAAATATTTGAATATTAGAAATTAAGATTTCTGAATGACTAATAATTCTTAAAGTTATATAATGAATATAAGGAGAATAAATGAAATATGAAAAGTTAAAAAAATTTTTATTTAAATATGTTAATTTAAGTTCTGTGGAATGGTTTTTTTGTGAACAATTTATAAATATTTCAAAATTTAAAAAGGGAGATATTATTCATCATGCAGGAGATACTCTTAACAAACTTATATATGTTAATGAAGGGGTAATTAGAAGCTATATTTTGGATTATAATGGCAATGATTATACTTGGGAAATTTGTTTTAATGATGAAAATGCTTCTGTCCCCAATGTTTTTGCTGTTGATTACGATAGTTTTGTTACTCAAACTCCATCAAAATTTACGATGGAAGTAATTGATGATGTGGAATTATTTTGGATAAGTTTTGATGTTGTTCAAACACTATATAAATTTAGCAAAAGATACGAAAGATTAGGTAGATTATTAGCAGAAGATGGTTATGTTTATGCTCAAAGAAGAGTTGTTGATATGATGATAAAATCTTCTCTTGAACGATATGAAGATTTTATTACTATTCATGGACATCTTTTAAATAAAGTTCCTCAATATCATATAGCTTCTTATTTAAAAATTTCTCCTCAACATTTAAGTACGATAAAACAGAAAATTAAGATATCTGAATGACAAATAACTTTTAATATTATATAGTCCTTTTCTAATTTTATATTTGGAAAGGAAGAAAGATGAAAAAAATTACAACAAGTTTGGCATTGGCTATTATTTGTGGAAGTAGTTTGTATGCAGAAATAACAGGAGAGAATGTTTGTTTTTATGAACATTCTAATTATCAAGGAATGGAAAGTTGTTTTAAAAGTGGAAAAATTAATTTCATTGGTGACAAAACAAATGATACTTTTTCTTCAGTAAAAATTCCTAATGGTTTTACGGTTGAAGCTTTTGAGCATAAAGATTATTATGGAATTAAAAATCAATATACAGGAGATATTTCTTATCTTGGAGATTCTTTTAATGATAAAATATCTTCTTTAAAAGTATATGCATCACTTATTACAACGGATGGACAAGTGATTCCAAACTTTGATCCTAACACACAAAAAATCATAGCTTTTGATATTACTATGAATGGAAGTGCTGTTGCTGGTGATTATAAAGCTAAAGTTGATTTTTTAGGTAATAATAAATTTTCTGCATATATTGAAACAAATCCTTATGCAAAAGTGGTGGATTTTTCTGTTATAGATAATAAAATAGTTCCAACAGGTGCTAGATATAGAATGGGTGTTTATTCAAAAGATGCTACGGATTATATAACTATGCCTTTGGCAACAACAACTTTAGCGGATGGATATGGTATATATAAAGTTAGTGTAACAACAAAAAGTAAATCAATCGCACCAAACAGTGTTTGTTTTTATGAAGATGTTAATTATCAAGGAAAAGAGACTTGTTATGAATGGAAAGCAAATAGTTTAAATGAAGACTTATTTAAGGAATATGTTGGAAATGATTTAAATGATACTTTTTCATCTATAAAAATTGCAAGTGGTATGAGAGCAGTAGTTTATCCTGATAGTAATTTCCAAGGAACTAAAGCAAAATATTTTACAAGTATGCCTTCACTAGGAAGTAATAATGACAAAATTTCATCTCTTTATGTTGGTCCTTCAAAAAATGAAGAAGTTATAGTAGTTCCTTCTTCAAAACAACAATTAGCTTTACATAGTGAAAAAAATTTAGGAGGTTCTTCTATTTATGATACTATAGAAGGATTTGGTCAAAAATTTAAAATAGATGGTGAGCAAATTAAATCAACAGATGGATTATGTTTGGATGTAGATTATGCAGTTATCAAAGATGGTTCAACTGTTTCATTATACCCTTGTCATGGTGGGAATAACCAAAAATGGACATTTACAGATAGTGGAGAAATAAAAACTAATTTAAATCAAAATTTTTGTTTGGATAGTACATCGTTGGGAGATGATTCAAGAGTTGTTATGAACAGTTGTAATGGAGAAGATAATCAAAAATGGAACATTAAATCTTCTGAGTATTTTAATTTAAATACAAAAGTTCAATTCCCTTCAGATTTAACAGCTGATAATTTAAAACAATATTTCAATGTATATGATAAATTATCTTTAACCTTGAAAGATGGATATTGGGCTAGAAATTTTGTTTTACCAACGGGAGTAAAACAATATAGTGAAATTTATATTACAAGAAACTCTACTTACGGTGTAACTCTTGAGAGAAATGGAACTAAACAATCTTTAGATAGAAAAACTTATGGATTTAGATATGTTGATGGTGTTTGGGTGTTAATAAGAGTTGCTAGTTACTATTTCCCAACAAATGGAGATCCAAAAACATTAACTACAGACAAATTAGTTGAATTATACAGCTCATATACAGGGATAGATGTTGTTTTAACAGATGGACATTGGACTCCTGAAATTAAGTTACCATTCCCAGCAGAAGAGGGAAGTGATTTATATATTAGAAGAATTTCTACATGGGGTTCTGTTGTAAATCTAGGAGATGGGAATAAAATAGAACTAGACAAAGGTAGTTTCTATAGAATAGAGTACCATAATGGAAAATGGAGTTTAGTAAATAAATTTTAATTTCTTTAATACGCAAATATAATTAAATTAGAGTAGAAAAAATTTTGCTCTAATTTAAAAAACAACTAATAAATGACTGTTTTTTCAGAAGGAAAATGTGTGAAAGTATTAAAAGTTGAATTATCAATTAATGAAGATTTATCTTCCAAAATATTAGATAATCTGTATTTAGAAAAAATATCTATTGAAGATTATATTTTAAAATTAATTGAAAAAGATTTAAGTTCAGTTATTTTTTTGGGAAATGGATTTAATTACTATATGGATAAAGAAAAAATATATTCAAAAGATAATAAAGAAATATTTTTGACTAAAATGGAAGAAAAAGTATTTAAATTATTGATAAATAATTCAGATAGATTAGTTCCAAATGAAGAGTTTTATGGGAATATTTGGAAAAATAGAAATATAAGTATTCATAGATTAAGAAATTTAATTATGTCTATTAGAAAAAAAATGTATCCAGAATTAATAAGAAATGTTTCAAATAGAGGTTATATAATAAACTATGTAGTGTAATAAAAAAGAATAAATAAAAATTATTAAATACTGATTAATATAGTCCACTAGTAATTTATATTATAATAGATGAAAAAATAAAGGTCGAAACATTGAAAAAAGCGTTCTCTTTGATGGAGTTGATGGTTGTAATCATCATTTTAGGACTTTTAGCT
>JBBITK010000039.1:0-10798 GCA_037440805.1 Arcobacter sp.
AACCATGTTTTTTGAAAAACTCTTCCATTTTTAAAACTGTTTCTTCTTTTATAAAAAAATATTTTCCATATTTTATCAAAAAAGGTCTACCTAATTTTATAGCTAAATAGTAATTAAATAAAGCTCCAGCTAAAGAACCAAGTATTCCAAAAAGTAAAACTAAGTAAATATTCATTTCACCTTTATATGCCAAATATCCAGCAGGAATCATAACAACTTCTGAGGGGAAAGGAAAAAAAGAACTCTCTAAAAACATCATAAAGAAAATACCAAAATAACCTAAGCTACCAACTGTATCTACAATAAATTTAATAATATCAGTTAACATAATATATCCTGAAAAAAAAGGAATTTGATAGAAATGCTCCAACGAATAAAAAACCCACTCCAGATATATGGGATAAATCGCTGGCTACATATTTTTTAAGTTTAAAAAAGAGAGATAGTAAAATCTTCATTTTACTATCAAAAGAACTATCTTTTAAGTTCTTTAATTCTTGCAGCTTTACCTTTAAGATTTTTTAAGAAGTTTAATTTAGCTCTTCTTACTCTTCCTCTTCTTACAACATCAAATGATTTTAAAGATTCAGAATATAAAGGGAAAATTCTCTCAACACCAACTGAGTTTGCACCAAGTTTTCTAATTGTAAATGTAGCATCTACTCCATTTCCACTTCTACCGATAACAACACCTTCAAAAATCTGAATTCTTGTTTTATCACCTTCTTTAATTTCCACACCAAGTTTTAATGTATCACCTGCTTTGAACTGTGGTATCTCTTTTGAAGCTATTTGAGCAGCTTCGAAACTAGCAATGTATCTATTTTTCATCGTTTTTCCTTATTAGGTCTATAATATTTTGTTTTACAAATTGACATCTGGAATTTTAAGTCGGAAATATTACTATGATTTCCCTTTAAGAATTCTTTAACAACACTTAAATTTTGGAAAATTTCAGGCTTTGTAAAAGAAGGTGCTTCAAGTAAATTGTTTTCATAGCTTTCCATATCCAAAGATTGGGCATTCCCAAGCACTTTTTCCACATTTCTAGCAATAGCATCAGCCATTACTAAAGAGGCTAATTCCCCTCCTGTTAGAATATATTCTCCAATAGAAAAAACTTCATTTGCATATTTTTCAATGACTCTTTCATCAATTCCTTCATATCTTCCACTTACAAAAACAATATTTTCTTTTTTTGCCAATCTTTTTGCATCATTTTGTTTAAATGGTTTTGCAGCAGCTAATGGAAAAATGATATAAGCATCTTTATCTTTTTTTCTTATTTCATCCAAACAATCAAAAAGTGGTTGGCAACTTAAAAGCATACCTGCACCACCTCCTACCATTTCATCATCTACTTTTTTATGTTTATTTGTTGTGAAATCTCTAGGATTATAAAACTCATAATTTATAAAGTTAGAATCAACCGCTCTTTTCAAAATAGAGTCTTGAAAATATGGTTCAATTAAATTTGGAAAAAGTGTTACAAATGTAAATTTCATTATCTAGCCCTTTATTATGTGTGTAATACTAGATAAGTTACTCTTAAAATGTAATTTATTTATCAATTAATAATAATCATTTTTTAGATAAAATCCAAAAAATTTAAAAAAAGATAAAAAATGATTACATTAAACAATATAAAAGAGGCTCAAAAAAACCTAAAAAATATAGCACAAAATACACCTTTGGCAAAAGCTCCTATTTTAAGCAAAGAGTTAAATGCAGAAATTTATCTAAAAAAAGAGAATTTACAATTAACTGGAAGTTTTAAATTAAGAGGTGCATTCAATAGGGTTGCAAATTTAACTGATAAACAAAAGCAAAATGGAGTTGTTGCAGCAAGTGCGGGAAATCATGCCCAAGGTTTAGCTTTTGCCTCTCAACATTTTGGTTGCGAAGCTACTATTTTTATGCCAGAAGCAACACCTCTTACAAAAGTTAGTGGTGTAAAATCATATGGTGCTGAAGTTGTTTTGGTTGGACAAAATTTTGATGAAGCTTATGAATGTGCTACAAAATTTGCAGTAGAAAACAATAAAGAATTTATTCATCCATTTGCTGATGATGATGTAATTGCAGGGCAAGGAACTATTGCTTTAGAAATACTAGAAGAATTAAAAGATTTAGAATCTATTGTTGTACCAATTGGTGGTGGTGGATTAATTTCTGGAATTGCCATAGCAGCCAAATCTATAAATCCAAGTATAAAAGTTATTGGAGTTGTTGCAAGTGGTGCAAAAGGGATGAAAGAATCTTTTGAATCTCAAATGCCAATCGACTCTGTATCTGTTAGAACAATAGCAGATGGAATTGCAGTAAGAGATGTAACTCCAAAACTTCTTGATATTATATTAGAATATGTTGATGAAATTGTAGAAGTAAATGATAATGAAACTGCAAATGCAATTCTATTTTTACTTGAAAAACATAAACTTGTGGTTGAAGGAGCTGGGGCAGTTTCAACAGCTGCTGTTATGCACAATAAAATAGATATAGAAAACTCTAAAGTTTGTTGTATCGTAAGTGGTGGAAACATAGATGTTACAATGCTTTCTTTAATTATTGAAAAAGGTTTAGTAAAATCAAATAGAAAAATGAATCTCATCGTTACACTTATGGATAAACCAGGAGCTTTAATGAATTTAACAGATGTATTTACAAAAAGCTCAGCAAATATTGTACAAATTGATTATGATAGAAATTCAGTAAAACTGGAGTTTGGAGAAGCTCATGTAACAATAGCTCTTGAAACAAAAGGTGAAGAACATCAAAAATTAATTAGAGAAAATTTGAAACAAGCTGGTTATAGATTTAAACAAATATAACTTAATTTATTAACTTTATAAAGATTTTAGAAAATTGTTTATATAATATGCCATAAATTTACGGTTAAAAAACAGAAAAAAGGAAGAAAATGGAAGGAAGATTATATACATTCCTAGGTTCAATCGGTGGACACGGACAAGAGTGGATGATATTATCACACTATATTTTAGTTATTGGAATAATATTCCTAGTTGCAAGAATGGCAACTAGAAAGTTACAATTAGTACCATCTGGTTCTCAAAATGTTATGGAAACATTCATTGGTGGAATCATTGCAATGGGTAAAGATGTTATGGGTGAAGAGAATGCTAGAACTTATATGCCTTTGATTGCATCTATTGCTTTGGTTGTTTTTGTTAGTAATATGATGGGGGTTATTCCAGGATTTGAATCTCCAACAAGTAATATTAACTTTACTCTATCTTTAGCGTTGATTGTTTTTGTTTATTACAATTACTTAGGTATTAAGAAAAATGGTTTTGTGAACTATTTTAAACATTTTATGGGACCTATGCCTATATTAGCACCTTTAATGTTCCCTATTGAGATTATTTCTCATTTATCAAGAATAGTTTCTTTATCATTCAGACTTTTTGGATCAATTAGAGGAGATGATATGTTCTTAATGGTACTTTTAATGTTAGTACCTTGGTTATTACCACTTCCTGCATTTTTCCTATTAACAGCGTTTGGATTTTTACAAGCTTTCATCTTCAGTATATTAACTTATGTTTATATTGCTGGTTCAATTATGATGGAACACGACGAACATTAATATTTAATGTTTCAAAAAAAGGGAGGAAGTTTTACTTTCTCCCTTTTTTTATACCTAAAATTTATAAAGGTTTATTTTGATTAACTATTTAATAACTGACCCAGAATATTATACAAATGATAAAGAAATATTTGAAAAAGTATTAAAAAATATTTTAAATAAACACCATATTGATATTGCTTGTTTTAGGGATAAAAAATCTTTAAATATTGAAGAGTTAGCTCAAATTTTTGTAAAAATCTGTAAAGAAAAAAATATCAATAAAATAGTTATAAATGGGGATGTTTCATTAGCAAAAAAACTAAATGCAACAGGTGTTCATTTAACTTCATCTCAATTTGATGAGATACAAAAAGCCAAAGATTTGGGATTATTTACAATCATTTCTTGTCACAATAAAGAAGATTTAGAAAATGCTTTGAAAAAAAGAGTAGATGCGGTAACCTACTCCCCTATTTTTGAAACACCAAATAAAGGTGAACCAAAAGGTATAGAAGCTTTAAAAGAAGCTATTAATAAATATCCAAATCTAAATATTATTGCCCTTGGAGGAATTATAAATGATAAACAAATAGAAGAAATATCAAAAACAAATGCCTATGGATTTGCTTCTATTAGATATTTTGTTTAAATCTCTTCTATTTCCACAACTTCTGTTTTTAAATAAACCACATAAGCAAAAACATTTTTAGTATTAAAAATATTTTGAATAGCTTTTTTATAATATTTTACTTGATATTTATGTTCAGTCAGTTTTTCTGTGGTAGTTTTGTAATCAAATATATAAAAATTCTCATTTTTGAAAACCAATAAATCCAAGATTTTTAGCTCCTCTTTAAATAATAAAGACTGCTCTCTTGAAAAATCTGCATCTTTTAATAATTCCATAAAAAAAGAGTTTTCTAAAAGTTTCTGAACTCTATTTTTAATATCCTCAAAATCTTTTTCTTCTAAGTAATTTGAAAATTTACTTTTGATTAGATTTATAGCCTTTGGTAAATTATCCAAACTAAAGTTATCTATCATTTCTAAACAATAGTGTGTTGCTAAACCGAAATATTTAGAGTGAAGATGGTTTATATCCAAATCTTTAGAAACAACCATTTGTTTCTCTTGTGTTCCTAAATCCATTGGTTCATAATCACAGATTTCAAGAATTTTCTCTTTTTTGTTTTGTTGATTTTCAATAATTAAATTCCCAATAACTAAAGGTTTCATATTTAAAATATCAAAAACAGAAGATTTTGTTTTTTTGAAAATAAACATATTATTTTTTGCCCTTGTTAAAGCAACATATAAAATATTTATTTCATCTTCTAGTGAGAGTTTTTTCTCTTTTTCAAGTGCATTTTTATACTCTTCATTATAATTTTCATAACCACTGATTTTATAATATATATTTTGTAAATCCACACCTTCATAATCAAAAAGCAATGAAGACCTATCTACATTTTTTTTCTTTAATCTATCAAGCAGAATAACAGTATCAAATTCCAAACCTTTTGATTTAAAAATTGTCATTATTTGAAGTCCGATTTGTTCGCTATTTTCCATAACAGCACTTAATTTATCTATCTCATAAATAAAATCTACAATATTTGTATAAACTCCACAAAGCTCTATTAGTTTTATAATATTTTCATCAATAATAGATAAATACCAAGCTATATCTTTTATTATCTCTTGAACACCTCTATTTTTGAGTTGAATATCTAATTCAAAAGGTGTGTTTATAGTTTTTCCCATTAAGGCATTTAGATTTTCTTTATAAATATTTTCTTTAAAATATAGATATTTTACGGCATTAATCAAAGCTTTTACATTCTCTTGATTGATTAGTTTTGATGTCATTTCTGTTGAAATTTTTAAATTTGGAAATTTTTGTCTTAGGTAATAAAACAAAGACAAAACATCATCATTTGTATAAGTTAAAATAGTTATATTATTTGGATTTATACCTTTGTTTAAAAGCTCTTCTATTTTTGAGCCTATTGTCAAAAATTTCTCATCATCTTCCAAAGAACTATCTTCCAAAACTTCCACAAAACCACCTTCTTTTATGGATTCTTGATTAAAATATTCATAGTTAGGAAGATTTAAAAAAAGTGAATTTACAAAAGATATAATATTCTTGGTTGAACGATAATTGGTATTTAGAATTTCAACTTCCACTAAATTATCACTATTAGAAGATACATAATCAAAAAGTTCTCTTTTCCCACCTCTAAATCTATAAATTGATTGTTTTGTATCACCCACATAAAAAAATGTTTTAAACTCAACTCCATCAGACAAAATCTCTTTTATTAAAGGAGCTAAAATTTTGTATTGCAACAAAGAAGTATCTTGAAACTCATCCATTAAAATATGTGAATATTTAGAATCAAGTCTAAAATACAAAAAATCTTTATCTATTTTGTTGTTCAAAAGCTCATAAACAAGATTAGAAATATCATTAAATTCCAAATAATTTTTGTTTTTGTTAAACTCCAATTTAAAATCTTTAAACATCAAATACAACTCAAACAACTTACTTAAACTATATGTTGTTCTTAGTTTATAGTAAATTCCTATTTGCTCTTTTAAATCAAAAAAATAACTATCCAATGTCTCATTTGCACACTTTTTAAAATAGTTATGTTCGCTTAAACTACTTTTTTCTAACCAAGCTTTAGATATTAACTCATCAAAAGTTTCAAAAGTTACAGCTTTTTTTACAGCATCGGAAGCCACATTACAATTTAAAATAGATTCTTTAATTTTTAAAGCTTTTTTTAGAACTTCATCCTTTTGTAAATCTATCAAAGAGGATTCAATATTTATAGTTTGGATTTGTTCATTTTTTTCTATTAAATTTTTAAAAAGTTCAAAAATAGAGTTAAATTTTCTGTTTTCATAAAAAGAAAAATTTATCAACTCATCAAATTGAGTTTCATTTAATGAAAGTAAAAATTTGATACTCAAAGACTCAACATCATCCTCTTTTATCTCAAAATCATCACTAATTCCAATATATCCACAAAATTCTCTTAATATCTTATTTACAAATTTATCAATAGTAAAAATAGATAAATTTGCATTTGAAAAAAGTCTTATTAAATATGGTTTTTTATGCAAAATCTCCTCTTTTGAAAGATTTGATTGCTCACAAATTGCATTTAGATATGCCTCATCATTGCCTAAATTAACAAGTGTTTTAAAAATCCTCTCACTCATTTCATTTGCTGCTTTATTAGTAAAAGTAAGAGTTAAAATCTCATTTGGTTTTGCATCAAGAAGTAACAATGATATATAACGAACAGTAAGTGCAAAAGTCTTTCCACTTCCTGCACTGGCTTTTAGGGCTAAATATTTTTTCATAAGTCAATAATACTAAATTTTTAATTAATAAGATAGTTTTAGATATAATCGAACCTCAAAAAATGCCTTAGGATTATAAATATGCAAAAAAAACATCAAACCGTTCAAACACTACTTGATGCAATACCTTATATCAAAAAATTTTATGGAAAAACAATAGTTATCAAGTATGGTGGTTCAGCACAAACAAGCCCTGAGCTAAAAGAAAAATTTGCTGAAGATATAGTTTTATTATCTCTTTTAGGAATAAAACCTGTAATTGTTCACGGTGGAGGGGCTAGAATCACAGAACTTTTAACAAAACTTGACATTCCTTCACATTTTGTTGATGGGCATAGAGTTACTTGTGAAGAGAGTATGAGAGTTGTTGAGATGGTTTTAAGTGGAGAGATAAATAAAAACATAACTTCACTTCTTACACACCATGGTGCAAAAGCTATTGGAGTTTCAGGAAAAGACTCTTCTATGATAAATGCTGTTCCAAAAGATGGTGGAAAATTTGGATATACGGGCGAAATTACAAGAGTAAATGGTGAGATGATAAATAATCTTATAAAAGAAGGTTTTATTCCTGTTATTGCACCAATTGGTGATAGTGCAGAACCTAATCATCCAGGGTTTAACATAAATGCTGATGTTGCTGCTTGTGAAATTGCAGTTGCTGTAAAAGCACAAAAGGTTCTATTCTTAACAGATACAGTTGGTGTTTTAGATAAAGAAAAAAATTTAATTGCATCATTAGATAAAGATAAAGTTGAGGCATATAAAAAAGATGGAACAATCGCTGGAGGAATGATTCCAAAAGTTGATTCGTGTATCGATGCTGTTCACAATGGTGTAAATAAAGCTCATATTATAGATGGAAGAGTTGAACACTCTATTTTACTTGAGTTATTTACAAGTGAAGGAATTGGTACGCAATTTATAAGAAAAGATAATCCAAACAACGGCATAGATATGCAAAAATTATTAAGTGAATAAGGAAAATATATTATGTATTTTATAGAAACAAGAGGAAATGATGGAGTAAAACCAATAGAAGTTCCATTTAGTGAAGCAATACTAAATCCAAGTACTTCATTTGGTGGGTTATATGTTCCAAAAAATTTACCAAAATTAGAAGAAAATTTTGTTCAAAATCATGTGAACAAAAGCTACAAAGATTTGGCTTTTGATATTTTAAAAGCTTTTGAGATAGATATTAGTGATGAAGAAATAAACAAAGCATTAGCTTTATACGATAAATTTGATGATGCATCAAATCCATGTCCAGTTGTAAAAGTAAAAGAAGATTTATTTGTACATGAACAATATCATGGACCAACTAGAGCTTTTAAAGATATGGCATTACAACCTTTTGGTTCGATTTTAAGCTCAATAGCAAAAAAAAGAGATGAAAAATATCTAATTTTAGCTGCAACTTCTGGAGATACAGGACCTGCTGCACTTGCAACTTTTAAAAATAAAGAGAATATTCAAGTTGCTTGTTTATATCCAGATGGAGGAACAAGTGATGTTCAAAGACTTCAAATGGTTTGTGAAGATGGAGAGAATTTAAAAGTTATTGGTATAAAAGGAAATTTTGATGATGCACAAAATGCCCTTAAAAATCTTTTAGCTTCTAAAACTTTTAAAGAAGAGTTAGAAAAAGATAATATAAAATTAAGTGCTGCAAACTCTGTAAATTTTGGAAGAATTATTTTCCAAATAATTTATCACTTCTGGTCATATATCCAACTTTTAAAACAAGAAGAGATTACTTTTGGAGAAAAAATCTATTTAGTTGTACCATCAGGAAACTTTGGGAATGTACTTGGAGCATTTTATGCACTTCAAATGGGATTACCAATAGAAAAACTTTTAGTTGCTTCAAATGAAAATAATATCTTAACTCAATGGATAAATACAGGTATTTATGATATTAGAGGTAAAGAGTTAGTTCTTACGAAATCTCCTGCTATGGATATTTTAAAATCTTCAAATATTGAAAGGGTAATCTTCTCACTATTTGGTGCAAATAGAACAAAAGAGTTAATGGAAGATTTAAATAAAAATAATATTTTCCAAATGACAGAAAAAGAGACAAAAGAGTTACAAAAATATTTCTCTGCAACATTCTCAAATGATAGCTTTGGTGCAAAAACAATTAAAAATTTCTTAGATGCAAATTATCTAATGGATCCCCATACTGCAACTTGTATAAAAGCGTATGAAGAGTTAAAAGAAAAAAATCTAAAAACAGTTATTTACTCAACTGCTGAATGGACAAAATTTTCTCCAACAGTTTTAAATGCTCTAAAAAACGACTCTATTAAATATTCGGATAAAGAAGCATTAGATGAAATTTCTACAAAATATAATGCTATTTTACCAGAATCAATAAAAGAACTTTTCTCTAAAAAAATCAATCACTCAACTGTAATCGAAAAAGAAAATATCGAATTAGAAATAACAAAATTTATTAGAAAATCATAAGATTTTCTAATAAGATCTGTTAACTTTTTGTTAATTGTATCGTTTTTTCACAAATTCTTAAGAAAATAATAACTTATTCTTATTTATCAATCCTATTTAATTTTAATAATTGTAAAATAAGCAGATTTTAAAAATTAAAAAAAGGAAGCCAAAAATGTCTAACAACACAAATAGACGAGATTTCATTGGTTACTCATTTGCAGCAGTTGCAGCTGTAGGTGGTGCCGCGTCGCTTGTTGGTATGAAACAAGTTTGGGATCCACTTCCAAGCGTTTTAGCTGGTGGATTTACAACTGTTGAATTAAGTACTTTAAAAGCTGGTGAACCAGAAACATTCACATGGAGAGGAAAACCTATTTTTGCTCTTAAAAAAACTGCAGAAATGGAAAAATCTGATAGAGATTTAATAATTGGGGCAGATAGATTTATACTTGCTATTGGACTTTGTACTCATTTAGGGTGTATTCCAGCATGGAGTAAAACTATATGGAAGTGTGCATGTCATGGTGGAGAGTATAACTCAAGTGGAAAACAAACTTTTGGACCACCACCAAGACCTCTTGATGTTCCTCCATTTAGTGTAAAAGGAACTTCTGTTGTTTTAGGGGAAGAAGGACCTGAATACAAAAAAATTGCTGCTTATGTAGCAACATTAGCTTAGGAGGATTTAAATGGCAAAATTTGAAAAAGCTAACTCTGTTGGAGAGTGGTTAGACCAAAGATTAAATCTTACAACATTCAATAAAGTTATGATGACTGAATATTGGATTCCAAAAGATATTAACTTCTTATGGGCTATGGGTGTATTATTAGCTAGTACATTTGGTATCTTAGTAATTTCTGGTCTATTCTTAATGATGTACTACAAACCAGATGTTAATTTAGCATTCGATTCTGTAAACTATACAATTATGCAAGAAGTTGCTTTTGGTTGGTTGTTTAGACATATGCACGGTGTTGCAGCTTCTGTTGTTTTCTTAATTATTTATATTCACATGTTAACAGGAATCTACTATGGTTCTTACAAACAAGGTAGAGAGATGATTTGGATTTCAGGTATGTTATTATTTATGACGTTCTCTGCAGCTGGATTCTCTGGATATATGTTACCATGGGGACAAATGTCTTACTGGGCAGCGATGGTTATTACTAACTTATTTGGTGGAGTTCCTGTAATTGGTGATGCTTTAGTTGTATGGATTAGAGGAGACTTTAACGTTGCTGATGCTACATTAACAAGATTCTTTATGTTACACGTATTCTTATTACCTATTTCTATTATGGGAATTATTGGTTTACACTTCTATACATTAAGAATTCCTCACGTTAATAATCAATCTTCAGATGAATTTGATT
>JBBITK010000039.1:10808-19244 GCA_037440805.1 Arcobacter sp.
AAAATACTTAAAAGGGAACAAAAAAGAGTCAAAAGTTATTCCTTTCTGGCCAGTATTTATCTCTAAAGATTTAGCTGTTTTAGGAATTTTCTTAATATTCTATTTCTATTTAGTATTCTTCCACTATAACTTTGCAATGGATCCAGTAAACTTTGATCCTGCTAATGCAATGGTTACACCTCCACATATTTACCCAGAGTGGTATTTCTTATGGTCGTATGAAGTATTAAGAGGATTCTTCTTTGATATAGCTGGATTTAAAGCATTTGATATTGGATTAGTTGCGTTTGCATTTGCCAATGTAATATTCTTAGTATTACCATGGTTAGATAGAGATCCAAAAATTTTACCAGCACACAAAAGACCAGCTTTCTTTATTTGGTTCTGGATTTTAATGGTTGATTTAATTGTATTAACAGTTTATGGTAAATTACCTCCAACAGGTACAAATGCATGGGTTGGATTCTTTGCAGCAGTTGGATTCATCTTATTATTTGTTTTATTACCTGTTATTACTAAAATTGACGCTAAGAAAAGGGGATCACTATGAGAGAATTAAAAATATTAGCAGTAGTAGTAGTTTTAACTCTTATTACTTACTGGGGAGTTGAACCTTATGCTCATAATCAAATGCACCCACATGTTGAACCAGCTGATTTTAAATTTACAGATTTAAAAGATAAAGTAGCTGATGTTAAAACATTAAAGGGTAATGCAACTAATGGTCAAACTTTAGTATCTACAAATTGTACAGCTTGTCACTCTTTAGAAAAACAAGGTTTCCCAAAAGTTATGGATAATGCAAGTTCAGCAGCAGCTTATGGTGTTACTCCTCCTGATTTAGGAACAGCAGGAAAATTATATAGTGCAGATTATTTAGCTGCATTTATTAAAAATCCAGCAGAGGCAGCAAAAGTTGCTCATAAATTTGTTGATGGAAAAACTCATCCAATGCCTAATTTTGATTGGATGCAACCTCAAGAAATTGCTGATATAGTTGCATATTTACAATCAATTGCTCCAAAAGAGATGACAAACAAAGAAGTATTCGCTGATGCTTGTCAAAGATGTCACTCTATTAAATATGCTGATATGAAAAATGGAACAATGTCTGCATTTACTCCAAATGATGATATTAAAAGATATATGGGTAAATTACCACCTGACCTATCTCAAATGATTAGATCAAGAGGAGAGCATTATTTAGAAACATTTATAAATAATCCTCAAAAACACCTTGAAGGTACAGCAATGCCAAGAGTTGGTTTAACTGAAGAATCACAAAAACAAGTTGTTGCTTACTTAGAAGAAGTTGGTGACTCTAAAAAAGTAGAAAGAGAAGAATTAGGACCTAAGTTCTTAATTTATTTAGTAATTTTTGCAATCTTTGCATTCTTATGGAAAGCAAGTAAATGGAGAGAAGTTCACTAAGAAACTAGTTGAACTTATTTTCTAAAGGGCTAGGATAAAATCCTAACCCTTTTTTTATGTAGCTATGAAACAACTTATTTACATTATTTAGTTATATCTTTATTTATTAAGTTTTATTTAAGTTTTCTAATAGTAGTATTTAGTAACTAACTAAAAGGAAATATACATGAAACTTGTAAAAATAATCTTAACTGCAACATTATTATGTGGAGCTGCAAATGCAAATGATGTAATGCAAAAATCGATGTCAATTATGGAAAAAGGTATGACTCAAATACAACAAGGTTTTTTAAATAATAATCTTAACTTGATTAAAGATGGTGCAAAACAAGTAGCAGAAGGAAATAAATTATTTTCTGATAAAAAAGTAATTGAACAATTTTTACCAGATAATAAAAAGCATATGGCTAATGTAGCAGCTAATACTGCTGAAAGAATAAGTTTAGATTTAAATTCATTAGATTTAAATCTAAATAATAAAGCCTATATTGATGCTGCTAATTCATACTCTGATATGTTAAATGCATGTTCAAGATGTCATTCAATCGTTAGAAATTGGTAATTTATTTATATTAGACAATAAAAAAGGGGTATCAATAAAATTGATACCCCTTTTTTTATTTAGAGAAATTATATATTATAATTTACCTTCATTTTTTGCTAAATATTCAGCAACACCAGCTGTATTAGGTTTCATTCCTTCATCACCTTTTGCCCAACCAGCAGGACAAACTTCACCATGCTCATTAGTAAACAACATAGCATCTACCATTCTAATCATTTCATCAATATTTCTTCCTAATGGTAAATCGTTGATAACTGCATGTCTTACTGTTCCATCTGCATCAATTAAAAATGATCCTCTTAATGCAACTGACTCACCAAATAATACATCATAATCTCTTGAAATTGATTTTGATAAATCTGCAACTAATGGATATTTAATTCTTCCTATTCCACCATTTTCAACAGCTGTTTCTCTCCATGCAAAGTGAGAGAATTGAGAATCAACAGATACACCAATTACAGATATTCCTCTTGAAGTAAATTCATCAATTCTTTTTGAAAAAGCAATAATTTCAGAAGGACAAACAAAAGTAAAATCTAATGGGTAAAAGAATAATACTGTTCCTTTTTCTCCAATGTTTTCATATAAATTGAAATTATCTACTATTTGACCATCTGCTAAAACAGCTTTTGCTGTAAAATCAGGAGCTTTTTTTGTTACTAACATATTTTTTCCTTAAATTTAATTTTAAATGCATATTATTTTTGCAAAAAAATTATACAACAAAAGAAATGTAAAAAAGCTATTATTTTCCTTAAATTTATAAAAAAATTTATCTTATGATAATAATTATCTACAATTTAATGTTTCAAAATGTATATAATTTTTTTCATCTAATTATATGAATTAATTTTAAAGATAATTTTATATTTACTGTGATAAAGTTTTTGAAATTTAATCAAGGAGATTTAAGATGGCAGTAAAAATTACTGATATATGTATAAGTTGTGATTCATGTTTAGACGAATGTCCAGTTGGAGCTATTGTAGATAACGATGAGAACCCAACTGGTGCAGATACTTATTATGTTTATTCTGATAAATGTGTTGAGTGTGTAGGACATAATGATGCTCCAGCATGTGCTGATGCTTGTCCAACTGAAGGATGTATAGTATGGGATGAAGCTGGTTCTGGTTCTGTTGAAAAAGAAGACAGAGGAACTCCAGGAACACCTGTAGTAGAATAATTAGATTTATTAATTTTTATTCCCTAAAAGGCAAGTAGTTTTAACTATTTGCCTTTTTTTATTTTTTTAGGTATAATCCGCGACTTTAAAAAATATTGAGGGACAAAAGAATGGAACAAACATTATCAATTATCAAACCTGACGCTGTTGCAAAAAATGTAGTAGGAAAAATCTTAGATAGATTTGAATCTGCTGGATTAAGAATTGCCGCTACAAAAAAAGTTCAATTAAGCCAAGCTGACGCGGAAGCATTTTATGCTGTACACGCTGCTAGACCTTTTTTCAAAGATTTAGTTGAATTTATGATCTCTGGACCAGTTGTAGTATCTGTTTTAGAGGGTGTTAATGCTATGGCTAAAAATAGAGAATTAATGGGTGCAACTAATCCAAAAGAAGCTGTTGCTGGAACAATCAGAGCTGATTTTGCTGATTCAATAGATGCAAATGCTGTACACGGTTCAGATTCATTAGAAAATGCAGCTGTTGAAATAAATTTCTTCTTTGCACAAAGAGAAATTTGTTAATTCATTGTTAATCAACAGGTTATACAATGAAAATTGAGTTTAAAAAAGTACCAAATACAGCTAAAGAATTAGTTTGTACTTACAATTCAGTAAAAATTGAAGGTACTTTTTGTAAAATCTCACACTCATTAGTTAAAATTGAAGCCAAACTAACAGGAAAAACTGAAATAGACTGTTGCAGATGTGGCATAACTGAGATGATAGATGTTGATGAAGAATTAAATATACTATTATCAGATGGTGTCTTCAAAGGAAATGAAGGTGAGGAAATAGTAATAGAAATAGAGAATAGCACTATTGATTTTGATGAAATCATAGAGAGCGAATTAAACTCTATTAAAAGTGAATACCATATTTGCGAAGAATGTGAAAAATATGGTGATAATTTTGAAAAAGAATTTTAAGGAGAATTAAAATGGCAGTACCTAAGAGAAGAGTATCTCATACAAGATCGGCAAAAAGAAGAACACATTACAAAGTTACATTAAAAAGACCAGTAAAAGACACTGATGGTTCTTGGAAAATGCCTCACATGGTAAACCCAAATACTGGTGAATACAAAAACTAATGCTAAAAATTGCAATAGATGCTATGGGTGGGGACTTCGGTCCTGAACCTATAATAGAAGGGCTTATAGCCGCACTAAAGAAAAATAACAACTTCACAGCGATCGCTGTTGGTAAAAAAGAACAATTATTACCTTTAATACCTAATCACTTTCATTCAAGAATCCAGATTTTAGATACAGATGATGTTATCAGTATGAGCGATTCTGCAACTGATGCACTAAAAAGAAAAGAATCTACTATCTATAAAGCTATTGATTTAGTTAAAAATAAAGAAGCTGATGCTGTTGTTTCAGCTGGTCATTCTGGTGCTTCTATGTCTTTGGCTACATTAAGAATTGGAAGAATAAAAGGTGTTTCAAGACCTGCAATAGCAACTCTTATGCCTACAAGTGAAAACCAAAATACTTTGGTTTTAGATGTTGGTGCAAATGTAGATAGTGATGCTAAAAATCTTTTTGAATTTGCAGTTATGGGTCAAGTATACGCTCAATATGTTTTACAAATAGATGAGCCTATTGTTGGTCTATTAAGCAATGGTGAAGAAGATAGCAAAGGAAATGAAGTTACTAAAGAAGCTTATAAACTTCTTGGTAAAATCTCTGGTTTTGCTGGAAATGTTGAAGGAAATGATATTTTCAAAGGGACAGTTGATGTAGTTGTTTGTGATGGTTTTATTGGAAATATTATGCTAAAAACTGCAGAGGGTGTAGCTGATACAATTGGTAAAATTATCAAGAAAAATTTGAAAAGATCTCTTATTTCAATTGCTGGTGCAGTTTTAATGAGAAAAGTTTTCAAAACTCTTAAAGTTAGAGTTGATTATGCAGAATATGGTGGAGCACCTTTATTGGGAGTTAAAGCACCTGTTATTATTGCCCATGGAAAATCAAATCCAAAAGCAATCCAAAATGCAATCTTTCAAGCTATTAATGCGGCTAGTTCTAATTTAGATGACATAATAGAACAAAGATTGTCAAAATATACTAACACTGAATCAAATTAGTATAAATAAAGGATAGTGAAAATGATATATGCAGCTTTTAGATCTATTGGAGCTTACATTCCACCAAAAATCATGACTAATGCTGATTTTGAAAAAATAATTGATACTACGGATGAGTGGATAACAAAAAGAACGGGTATTAAAGAAAGAAGAATTTCAGAAGAGAATGAAGCTTCATCGGATTTAGGAGCAAGAGCAGCTGAAGTAGCTATTCAAAGAGCAAAAATAAATAAAGAGGATATAGATTTAATCATCTGTGCCACTGTAACGCCTGACTATTTATGTATGCCTTCAACTGCTTGTTTAATAGCATCAAAATTGAATTTACCAAATTTAATGGCATTTGATATTAGTGCTGCATGTACTGGTTTTGTTTACGCATTAAGCGTTGCAAAAGCATTCATTGAATCTGGAATGAAAAAAAATGTTCTTATAGTTGGAGCAGAAACTTATACTTCTATCTTAGATTATACAGATAGAGGAACTTGTTTTATCTTTGGAGATGGGGCAGGAGCTGCAATTATCTCTGCAACTACAAATAAAGATGAAGCAATTATTGATATTAATTGTTCTAGTGATGGGAACTATGAAGATTTGATTAAAACTGCTGGTGGAGGAAGTAAACATCCTTGTTCAACTGAAGTTTTAGAAAATAAAATGGCTTGTATAAAAATGAAAGGTAATGAAACATTTAAACTTGCGGTTAAAACTTTAACTTCTGATGTTCAAGTTATGATGAAAAAACATAATCTTTCAAATGAAGATATAAATCATTTTATTCCTCATCAAGCAAATTACAGAATAATATCAGCAGTTGGTGAAGCTTTAGGATTCAGTGAAGAACAAACTGTAGTTACAGTTGATAAATATGGTAATACATCAGCAGCATCTATTCCGATGGCAATGAATTACGCTTTTGAGCAAGGAAAAATCAAAAAAGGAGATATGGTTCTTTTTGATGCATTTGGTGGTGGACTAACTTGGGGTTCAGCACTATTTAAATTTGCTCCTGTAGAATAAAAATAGAAATCTATTTTTATTCTACTTTTTAATTAAATCTCTTATTATTTGGATTATTCTTAAATATATTCATCGACCTATTTTCATCACTTTTAATAACATTAAACTTATCCACAGTTGCCACAGGATTTATGTAAAGTATATCTTCATCTAAAATGATTTGAAATACTGATTCCAAAGGTACACTAACCACAGAACCAAAGTTTTCACTACCAAAACCAGCTTCAAAACTCAAATTATTCTCATCAACAACAACCGTTGAATATGTATAATTAGAGAGTATAAATAAAGAAAAATCTTGTAAATTATCTCTTATATCAGAAGGTAATTCAGGTTTAAAAGCAGTAGACTTAGTATTAACAACAACTGAAAATTCTTCTTGCTTATCTAGCAAAAAATCACATATCTCTCTGATTTGTCCTTTTATTAAATCTTTATATTTTTCGTCTTCTATTATATTATCCATTTTTATACCTATTTCATTTTTTTGATGTTATTATACCTTATGAAAAGATTTATTTTACTTACTTTTTTAGTGTTAAACTCCTTTGCTTATGAGTTTAAACTTAACTCTTCAGATTTAAACAAAATTGAAACTTCAAAGAATAAAGAGTTTATTTTAAATCGACTGGAAAAATATAGAGAAATTAAAATTAAAGTAAAAGATTTTGATTTAATTCGTAAGCTTTCTCATATAAACTCTTTTATAAATAAAATAATACCAGCAAGTGATTCTAAAAACAGTCAAAGTAGAGATTATTGGGCAACTCCAAAAGAGTTTTTAATCAAAGGAAAAGGTGATTGTGAGGATTATGCCATTACAAAATATTTTACTCTTTTAGAATTAGGTATTCCAAAAGAGAAATTGTATTTTTGTATAGTAAATGTAAAGGGTCAAAGAACCGCTCATATGGTACTTTTATATTTTAAAGAAAAAAACTCTGTGCCACTTGTACTTGATAATTTAAGTAGTGTTGTAATAACTCTTGATAAGAGAAAAAATCTAATTCCTAAAGTGGCTTTTAATGAATTGGATATTTATACAATAAGTAAAAATAGATTAAATAAGAAAGTCGTTGCTAAAAATAGTAAATTTGAGAATCTTTTGGAAAAAGTTTATAAAGACAATTTATAATTTTCCAAAATATCAAAACCTATCATAGCATTCATCAAAGCTATTTTAGAAGAATTTTTCAACATATCTAAACTTATATCCTTTTCAAAAATCACTCTATCATTTAGTAATCTTTCTCTTGTTGTTCCATTTAATAGTGGTTTTGTAGATGTTATCCAAACTCCATCATAAAAAATTGCAATATTTGCAATAGTTGTATCAGTAACAACTCCATTTTTTACAATAATAATCTCATCACTATCCTCTTTTTGAGTAAATAAACTATCCAAATTTTCTCTGTTTAGATATTTTGAAGAGTAATCAATATTATCATGAAGAATGATTTTAAAGCTTTTTATCTCTCTTTTAGAATATGGGAAATATTGAACATCCAAAACTTCATTTTTATCATATACTAATTTACATCTTAAAAGTTCATCTGAAATTGGGTAAATATAATCTTGTAAATTTATATTTAGTCCAATGGTTTTAGCAACTCTTTTTTGATGATATTCAAGGTTAAAAACCTCATAATCTTCACATTTTATGGTCTCAAAAAAAACTTCATCTCTCATAATTTTCCTTTAAAATGGCAAATAAACTTTATCTATCAACTCTTGATATTCTTCAAAAACATCAGAGTCACAAGTTATTCCACCGCCACTTTTATAATATTTATTTTCCTCTTTATCCTCTTCAATAAATCTAATTAATACAAAAGATTTAAGTTCTTTTCCATCAAAATATCCAAAAACTCCTGTATAAAATCCTCTTTCATACGCTTCTATTTCTTCTAAAATTTCAACAGTTTTTCTCTTTGGAGTTCCACTTATAGAACCAGCTGGTAGAAGTGAAACAAAAATATCCCCTATTTTTTCATTCCAATTTGATTGTAATTTTGCTGATATTTTAGATATATTGAAGAGATAAATGCAGGTGAGAAAAAACTGCTTCAAGTAAGTTCTAGAATATCAGCAAAATTACAATCAAATTGGAATGAAAAAATAGGGGATATTTTTGT
>JBBITK010000040.1:0-18928 GCA_037440805.1 Arcobacter sp.
AGTATAAGGATAGCTATTTTGTTTTTGGATTTCATTTATTTGTTGAACATTATGGGCATAAGCTAATTTAAAACTAGTATGATAATCATCATACATATCTTCAATTTCACCCAAAATATCTTCAATAATACAAGCAACTTTGTGGATTTTGTCATTTTTTAAAGGTTTGTATTTTGCTTTTTTTATCATCTCTTCATAAATAATATGTCGATTAATATTATCTTCATTTTTAATATAAAAGCAATTTTTATTATCAGGAGCATTTGGTTTTAGAGTTAGTTTTTTTAGTTTTGAAATATCACTTTTTTCTGCAAGTTGGATATTGCTATATGATATTTCAATGGCAGTATCTTTATAAATAGGAATATAGTCTGTGATAGTTTTGTCTTTTGTATCTTGAAAGATAATTTCCAAAAGGTTTTCAGCATAAATAGTACCTTTTGAAAATATTTTATATTCAAGAGTTTCGCCATCTTGAGTGATATAAAGATAAGCATTTGTGTGAGAATATATGGACTTCATTTTTACAATATCAGTTATCTTATACTGCTCACTTGCATTTTGAAATGCTCTTGTTGGTCGTAGGGGTCTATATACATCTTGGGAGATTCTTAGAAAATATAGTTGATATTTCTCTTTTGCTTTTTTCTCTTTTACTTTTTTTTCAGCTTCAGGAGGAATAGGTTCTGGATTTACAACTTGATTTTCTGTTGATGGAATAGATGGGATTTTACTATTTTGTTGACCTGGATTTATAAGTTTTATAGCTCTACCTTGATTTGATTTGAAACCATCAGTTCTTAAAAGATAGGTCTCTTTTACAGAACCTACATTTGATTCAGTTCCCGCAGAAGATATGGAAGCTACAACTGTACAGGGATTTCTACTTGGACAACCTGATATAGGAGCTCCTAATAAATCTTTCCAAAGTAGAGGTTTTACACCTGCAATTACATGATTTGGTGCTGTTGATTTTAGAACAACTTTTCCTCCACATGCACATTGAATAGTTCCTCCTTCAGTTACAATATATGTATTACCCATAATAAATTCCTATTTTAATAAAATTATTTAATTAGATTTGAATAATTATATCATATATTTTTTAATAATTTAAAAAAATACTAACATAAAGTTTAATTAAGAAATAACTAGATAGAATTTTTTCAATAATTTTATAATTAAATTAACAAAAAGGTTACTTTTGATTAGAGAAGAGATTTTGAAAGCTTTTAAAGAACCAAATATTTGTGGTGTAGATTGTAAGCACGAAGATATTTTTTTGTCTATAGAACAAGAGGTAGATAAAGAAAATAGTGTTACACAAAATGAAAATACAAATTGGCATTTTGTTCTTAGAAGCTGTGAAGAGCTTTTGTTGACTCAAACTAAAGATTTAAAGATAGCGACTTGGTGGCTATTTTCAAACTTTAAATTAAAATCAATAGATGGTTTGCTTTATGGATTAAATACATATATTTTATTGATCGAGAGATTTTTAGTGGATATTTTCCCTTTATCAAAAAAATCAAGAACAAATATTTTATTTTGGTTTGAATCAAATTTAAGTAATGAAATCTTAAAAAGCGAATCTTGTATAAAATCCATAAAAAACAATAAAGATTTAAATTTTTTGTTAAATAAGTTGGATTTAATAATTAAGAACATATCTAATGAAAATAAAAATAATTTTAAAATGTTGATAAAAATAACAGAGCCTATAGAGGAAAAAAAAATTATTTTATCACAATTTTCAGAATTGGAAAAAATACAAGAAATCAAAAAAGAACCACTTTTACAAAAAACATTTATCCAAGAATTTATAGAAGAGATTAATACAGATTCAGATGCAACAAATGTTTTGAGAAATATAAAAAAGAATGTTAGTTTATTGGCGGATTATTATAGAAAAAAAGATTTTTCAGACTTGAGAGCTTTAAGGATTACACGATTTTTATCTTGGTTTGATGTTGATGGTTTACCTTTTGCGAATAGTAAAAAAACATCTTTATATCCACCTTCTGAAATGGATTTGGATTTACTTGATGAATTATATAGAACAAAGAAGTATGAAGATGCTTTATATTTGGTAGAAGAAATATTGGAAGTTTGTCCATTTTGGTTTGATGGGCACTATTATTGTTTTAATATTTTTGAACAAACAAACAAGCATTCAATAGCAAAAGAGATAAAAAATGTTTTTGCAAGTTTCATAAAAACAAATGATGGAATTTTAGATTTTTATTTTGTCAATGATACTCCCTTTGCATCTGCAAAGACAAAGAAATGGATATTAGAAGAATCTATTCCTAAAAAAGAATTAAAACAAAATGATGATGAGAAAGTTTTGGAAAATGAAGAATTTATAAAAAAGATTTATGAGATAGCAGGAAGTGGAGAAGTAAAAGAGGCTATGGAGATGTTTGAAAACAAATATTTTACATCTTCAAGTGTCGAAGAAAAATTTAATTGGAGGTTAAAACAGTCACAGTTTGCAGTTGAGTTTGAAAAAAAAGATATAGCATTAGCTTTATTGGAAGAGTTAGAAAAAGATATTGATAAATATCATCTTACAAAATGGAATCCAAAATTAGCCTCAAAGGTTTATTCTTTGTTGTTAGGTAATTTTACACATTTGGATATTCATATTGATAGAATGAATTTTATTTATAAAAATCTTTGTAAGACTGATATCAATAGTGCTTTTGAAATTAAAATTTAAATAGGAGAAAAAAATGAAACAATCAGAATCACCAAAAGAGAGAATTAATGTCACATATCGACCAGCAACGGGAGATGCGTTAGAAGATGTAGAAATACCGTATAAACTTACTATTTTAGGTGAGTTCAATCCAAATGAGGAAAAAATACCAGTTGAAGAGAGAAAGGCTATAAAACTTGATAAAAACAATTTTAATGATGTTTTAAAAGCTCAAAATTTGTCTTTATCTTTTGATGTTAAAAATAAGTTAATTGATGATGAAAATGCGTCATTGAATGTAGATTTAAAAGTAGGTAGTATCAAAGATTTTTCACCAGAAAGAATTGTTGAAAATATACCAGAAATGAAAATATTAATGGAATTAAGACAATCGTTGATGGCTTTAAAAGGACCTTTAGGAAATGTTCCAGCATTTAGAAAAGCTATTGAAAATGCCATATCAAATAAAACAGAAAGAGATAAATTAATGGCTGAATTAAATTTATCTTCAACTGAAATATAAAAGGAAAAAAAATGTCAATGGAACAAGTAATAGCACAGACAAGTGCTTTAGACAGTTTAAGTTTATTAGATAGTATTGTAGCTCAGACAAAATTAACTCAAAATGATGATACATACAGTGTCGTTAAAACAGGTGTTGGTGCATTAATTCAAGAATTAATAAAATCAGATAATGAAGAAGAAAAAGTAAATAAATCTATCATTGATAAAATGATTGCAGAAATTGATGAAAAAATTTCTGCACAAATGGATGAGATTATTCATAACAAACAATTTCAAGCTTTAGAGTCAAAATGGAGAGGTTTATATATGTTGGTTGAAAGAACTGACTTTAGACAAAATATTTTGATGGAAATTATAAATGTTTCAAAAGAAGATTTAATAGAAGATTTTGAAGAGAGTTTAGATATTACTCAATCAGGTTTATATAAACATATTTATACAAGTGGTTATGGTCAATTTGGTGGGCAACCTGTTGGAAGTATAATAGCAGATTATGAATTATCTCCTTCAAATGTTGATATTAAGTTTTTAAATAAAGTAGCTTCTATAGCTGCAATGGCACACGCACCATTTATAAGTTCAGCTGGTCCTAGATTTTTTGGATTAGATAGTTTTGAGGGATTACCTGATTTAAAAGATATAGAAGATGTTATGAGTTCTCCTCAATTTGCAGCGTGGAGAGGTTTTAGACAAAATGAAGATTCAAGATATGTAGGTTTAACTCTTCCTAGATTTTTATTAAGAGCTCCTTATGATCCAGAGGATAATCCGATTTCTAATTTTGTATATAAAGAAGATGTATCTGCTAGTCATGAGAATTATTTATGGGGAAATACTGTTTATGCTTTTGCTAGTAAATTAACAGATAGTTTTGCGAATTATAGATGGTGTACAAATATTATAGGTCCAAAATCTGGTGGAGAAGTTAGAGATTTACCTGTTCATACATTTGAAAGTATGGGTGATATTGAAATGAAAATTCCAACAGAAGTTTTGGTTTCAGATAGAAGAGAATTTGAATTATCTGAACAAGGATTTATTCCATTAATTATGAGAAAAGGTAGTAATTCTGCTGCATTTTTCGCTGCTAGTTCTGCTCAAATTCCTAAAATTTTTCCAGATACACCAGAAGGAAATGAAGCAAAACTTAATTATAAATTGGGAACTCAACTACCATATTTGTTTGCGATAACAAGAATGTCTCATTATATTAAAGTTCTTCAAAGAGAGCATATTGGTTCTTGGAGAGAAAGAGCAGATTTAGAAAGAGAATTAAATAAATGGGCAAAACAGTATGTTGCAAATCAAGAAAATCCAAGTGCAGAAATTAGAAGCAAAAGACCGTTTAAAGATATTGCTATTGCAGTTAGTGATGTAGAGGGCGATCCAGGTTGGTATAAAGTAAGAATTGCATTAAGACCACATTTTAAATATATGGGTGCAAGTTTTGAATTATCTTTAGTTGGAAAATTGGATAAAGAGTAATAGATATGTATAAGGGTAGTTTATTTGAGCGTTTATCTCCAAGTGAATTTAATTTCAAAGGGTATGAAGATGATATAGAGGCATATTATATCTCTATTGCAAATAATCTATCCCGAATTTTTTCAACAAACGCTGGAAGTTGTGAAATAGTGAAAGATTATGGAAAACCTGATTTAAACAATATAAATTTTAGTATGAAAGAGTCTATTGAAAGAATTGAGTATTTCTGTGAATCATGTATTGAAAAATATGAACCAAGACTTTTTAAAACTACAGTTGTTGTTTTAAAAGAGGGATTATCTCTCAATCAAATGAATGTTTTGATTGAGGGATTTTTAGTTCTTCGTGGTAAGAGTGAACGTGTCTGTTTCAAAGCAGATTTATTAAAAAATGGGAAAGTAAAAATATACAAAAATGATATTTAACGATTATTATAAAAAAGAACTAATTTCATTACGAACAGAAGGTGTTGAGTTTTGTAAAAAAAATCCAGGATTATCTTCTTATTTGGCAAAAGAGGGACAAGATCC
Organism: Arcobacter sp.; assembly: GCA_037440805.1. Classification (GTDB taxonomy): domain Bacteria; phylum Campylobacterota; class Campylobacteria; order Campylobacterales; family Arcobacteraceae; genus Aliarcobacter. The sequence goes on from JBBITK010000040.1 coordinate 5,242, forward strand.
TGATGTTGAAAGATTATTAGAGGGTTTTGCATTTTTATCTGGAAGATTACAACAACAATTAGACCAAGAATTACCCGAAGTTGCACATACTTTGGTTCAATTATTATGGCCAAACTATACAAGAGTAATACCCTCTTATAGTGTAATTAAATATGAATCTTTGAAAGAATCAAATGAGAATGTTATTATAAAAAAAGGAACAGAAGTTCTTAGTAAAATTAAACCAGATGCTGTACAGTGTAAATTTAGAACAATTTATGAAACAATAGTTATGCCATTAGGATTAGCAGATGTTAATTATTTTGTATATGGTAAAAAAAGTTCTTTAGAATTGAAGATGAAAGTTACAAACTCTTCAACATTAGAAGATGTTGTTTTTCAAAAATTAAGAATATATTTAAGTGGTTCTAAGTTTATTGCCCAAGATTTATATCTCTATTTAATTAAATATATTGAAAAAATAGAGATTTCTTTAGAGGATGATGATGGTGAAGATTTATTTACTTTTCAAATTGATAAAAAATCTATTAAACCTGTAGGTTTTAATTCCATAGAGACAATGACTTCATACCCAGCGAATGTTTTTGATGGATATATTTTATTACAAGAGTTTTTTTGTTTTAGAGAAAAATATCTATTTGTTGACATAGATAACTTATCAAATATTAGTTCTGTAAATAAAGATATTTTGTCAAAAAGTCGAGCATTTTCTATAAAAATTGATTTTAGTAAATCTTTATCATATCAAGAAGCACCATCTAAAGAGAATTTTTCTTTATATAGTACACCAATAATAAACCTATTTGAAACAGATGCTGTCCCTATAAGAAGAAATATGGAACAAGAAGAGTTTTTAGTTTTACCTTCTGATTTGGATAAGGATTGTTCTGAAGTTTTTTCTGTGGAAAAAGTGAGAGGGTGGGTTCCAAGTAAAAGTTCATATCAGGATTTTTTGCCATTTGAATCTTTTGAACATACAGATGAAGATAGTAAATATTTTTCTTTGAGAACTAAATTATCAATAAATGGTGATAGAACAAATACATACCTTAGATTTTCAAATTTAGTAAAAGAGGATATCGCTTCAACAACTAATTCTACTATATCAGTAAAAATTTTGTGTACAAATAGAAATGTACCTTTATCTTTAATGATAGGTGATATTTGTGTTGCAAATGTTTTGAATGGTAATGCAAATATTCCTTTTAAAAATATAACTATTCCTACAATTAGTTACCCACCTCCTATTTCTGGAGATTTTTTATGGAGAATAATTTCTAATATGTCATTAAATTATCTCTCTTTAAGTGATATAAAATCTTTAAGAATGATATTAGAAACCTATGATTTTTTAGGTGCATATGATATTAGACAAAGGGAAAAAACCGCTGTAAATTTAAAGGGTTTAGAAGATATATCTTATGAAACCCTTGAAATAATAGATAAAGGTTTACCTATTAGGGGTACTCATATTAATTTGAAAATAAATCCAGATAAATTTTCATCTTTGGGTGAAGTTTATCTATTTTGTTCGGTTTTAAATGATTTCTTTTCATTGTACAGCAGTATAAACTCTTTTCATAAGTTAAGTGTAGATGTCTTAAATGAAGAGTTATTTGAGTGGCCAGCAAAAATTGGTTCTCAAACATTGTTATAAAGAGTCTTGAATGCAATTAGCAAAAATAAATAATCGAATTAGCACTTCTGTTAGTAAATATATATTACCCCAAGCAATAAGAGTAACTATCATTTATTTAAAAATGTTTTATCCTAAAGAGAGTGTTGAAAATCTATATAAAAAAATAGTATTCAAGGCAAATCCAAGTTTAACTTTTCAAAAATCAGAAATAAAAAGTATAGAGTTTGTAGAAGTTAATAAAAATGTTAAGGTTGAAATAACACTTAATTTCTTAGGAATTTTTGGAAGTTCCTCTCCTTTACCATCTCATTATAGTGAATTAGTTTTAGATAGTTTTGAAACAGATAAGATTTTATATGATTTTTTAAATCTTTTTAACCATCACTTACAAAGGTTTATCTATCCAATATGGGAAAAACATAGATACTATGTTCAATATAGAAGTGATTTAAGGGATAAATTTTCAAAATATGTACTTTCATTTTTAGGATTACACTCTAATACTATTGAAAATAATTCTTCGTTGAATTTCTTGAAATTATTACCTTATGTTGGTATTTTGAGTATGAAGCATAAATCTGCAGGTACTTTGAAATCTATTTTAAGACACTATTTATCCCATGATGATATTGAGATTTTACAATGTATCCCTGATAAATACAAAATTCCTTCTTGGCAATACTCTTCATTAGGTTTGGAAAACAACTCTTTAGGAACAAATTTTTTAATTGGTGAATCAGTTATTAGTAAAAATGCAAAATTTAGAGTTTTATTAAAAAATGTAGATACAGATGATTTAATCAAATATAGTATTTTAGGTAAGAAAATGAAGGAATTAGATGATTTAATCTCTTTTTCTCTAAAAGAACCATTGAAATATGAAGTTTGTTTGGAAATAAAAGAGGATAAGAAAACTCAATTTAAATTGGCAGAAAATAGTAAAAATTTTTTAGGAATAAACTGTTGGATAGGAGAAGCTATGGGAGATGAACAAATATTAATGGTACAAAAAGGAAAATAATGAAACTAGAATTAAAAGATTTGATAAATTCATTAGATATTTATTCTAAAAAATATTTAGAATTATCTGCTCAAAGATGTATTCAAAGAGGTGGTAGTGAGATAATAATAGAAGATATTTTATATGTGATGTTGGTTGAAAATAGTAGTTTGTTTAATAAATTATTAGAACATTATGAAGTAGATTCTCAAGGATTATTTAATGTAATAGAGTCTAGTTCTAAGTTAACTAGTAGTGAAAGTAATAATCCAATATTTTCAAATTTATTAATTCAATGGCTTGAGGAGTCTTATTTATTATCTGTATTGACTTTATCTTCTAAAGAGATAAGTGAATCATCGATGATTTTATCTTTAATAGAAAATTTTGGAAAATATTCCAATACAAAATATTTTAAATTTTTGGAAAATATCAAATTTGATGAGGCTAAAAATTTGATATTAGGCTTAAATGAATATGCTACAAAAAAGATAACTTCAAATAATAAAATTCAAGTTACAACAGAGTTGGAAAAATATACAGCAAATCTAACAAATCTAGCAAAAGAGGGCAAAATAGACCCTGTTTTATGTAGAGAAGATGAGATAAAACAAGCTGTAGATATTTTATTAAGAAGAAGAAAAAATAATCCTATTTTAGTAGGAGAAGCAGGAGTTGGAAAAACAGCCGTTGTTGAGGGATTGGCTTTAAAAATTGTAAATAAAGAAGTACCAAATTATTTATATGATGCACAAATATTGTCTTTGGATGTTGGTGCTTTACAAGCTGGAGCTAGTGTAAAAGGTGAGTTCGAGAGAAGATTACAAGCTGTGATAAAAGAGATACAAGCTAGTACACATTTTATAATTTTATTTATTGATGAAGCTCATACTTTAATAGGTGCTGGTGGAAATGAAGGTGGTTCTGATGCTGCAAATTTATTAAAACCTGCTCTTGCAAGGGGAGAATTAAGAACTATAGCAGCAACCACATGGCTTGAATATAGAAAATATTTTGAAAAAGACCCAGCTTTATCAAGAAGGTTTCAAAAAATAAATCTTTTAGAACCATCTATTGAAGAATCAATTACAATTTTAAGAGGAATAGCCAACAAATACGAAGAGATACATAATGTATATATTGAAGATGAAGCATTAAGTTCGGCAGTTATTCTTTCAGCTAGATATATAAATGGAAGACAACTTCCTGATAAAGCTATTGATGTTTTAGATACAGCATGTACAAATGTAAAAATAAGCAGAACAAATATTCCATTTGATTTACAAAAATTAAATACAAGGGTAATAGAGAAACAAAGAGAGTTAGAGTATTTACAAAGAGATGAATATAATGGAATAAAAGATTATTCAAAAAGAATTGGAAAAATCGATGAAGAGATACTTGATTTAAAAAATCAATACGATTTGATAAATAATCATTGGGAAGAAGAAAAAGATTTAATAACTAAAATTGAAGATTGTCAAGATGAAAATGATTTGATAGAGTTGAATAAACAATTAAAATTTTTACAGGAAAAAGATACTTATATTTACAAAAATGTTACTAAAAATCAAGTAGCTGAAGTAATATCTTCATGGACAGGAATTCCCCTTGGAAGTATGGTTCAAGAGCAGATAAAAACAGTTGTGACTTTAGAAGAAAATATGAAAAGAAGAGTAATAGGACAAGATGAAGCCATAAGTTATCTAAACACTTTTCTACAAATTTCTGTTTCTGGATTAAAAAATGAAAACTCTCCAATGGGAGTTTTTTTACTTGTGGGTCCAAGTGGTGTTGGAAAAACAGAAACAGCAAGGGCAGTTGCAGATTTGATGTATGGTGGTGAGAGATTTTTAACAGTTATTAATATGACAGAATTTCAAGAAAAACATACCATCTCAAGGCTTATAGGTTCTCCTCCTGGTTATGTTGGATATGGAGAAGGTGGACAACTAACAGACCCTATTCGAGTAAAGCCATACAGTGTTGTTTTATTGGATGAAATTGAAAAAGCACATCCTGATATATTAAATCTCTTTTATCAAATATTTGATAGAGGAGAGGTTAGTGATGCACAAGGAAGAGTTATTGATTTTAAAAATACAACTATAATTATGACATCAAATTTAGCAACAGATTTAATAACAAATCTTTGTATTGAAAATGAAGAAATCTCTATGGATGAAATTACAAAGTCCATAACACCTATATTATCAAATTACTTAAAACCTGCACTTTTAGGTAGAATGAATGTAGTCCCATATCTAAATTTAAAAGATAATGCCTTAAAAGAGATAACAAAATTAAAATTAAAAAATATTGAGAAACAATTATTAAAAAAAGATATTGAAACAATTATTGATGATAAATTGTTTGATTATGTTGTTTCTTTAACTCATACTGTTGAAACAGGAGCTAGAAATATTGATTTGATAATCAATATGAATGTAATGCCCAAACTATCAAAATATATTCTAAATTGTACATTGGAAAATAAAAAACTATCAAAAATAAATCTAACAATAGATGAAAATAATGAAATTTTAATAAGTGGAGAAGAGGTGATAAAATGAAAAAAATAGCATTCTTTAGTGGTTCTTTGATTTTAGTTATTTTGTTTTCAGCCTGTGCAAGTTTTAGTGAAACATATAAACCTTTGTATCAAGTTAAACCTGAAACAACATCTTTAAAGGAAAAGTAAAATATGAGACTTATATTAGAAATTATAAATGAAAATGAATTTCAACAAAAAGATTTTCACTTAGATGGAAAAAATATGATTATTGGTCGCTCTAGTGAAGCAGATTGGCAATTAAGTGATGAAATGAATCATATTTCAGCCAAACATGTAACAGTTGAATATAAAGATAATTTGTATTTTATAAAAGATACAAGTACAAATGGAACATATTTAAAATATCCATATAGAAAATTACCAAAAGAGATGCCTATAAAAATTAATTCTATGGATATTTTTATAATCGGAGATTATGAAATACAAGCCAGATTTTTGGATGATAAAGTCTCTTATAAAGATATGTCTTCATATAATCCTTTACTAAATAATCAAAAAAGTATAAGCATTCCACTTATTCCTGATGATGATTTTTTGTTAGAAGATGAAAGTGTTATGAACAATACTTTTGTAAAAAAAGAGTCTGCACAATCATTCCAAAATATAGTTAATTTATATGAAGATACGCAAAGTAATATGGTAGATGAAATGAATAATGTAACTATAATAGAAGATGATGAAGAGGAAGAGATAAATAGTAAAAACTCTTTATATCAACATATAAATATTCCCAAATTTAATACATTACCTGTAAAAGAAGAGGTGGTTTATGAAGTTCAAGAAGTAAAAAAAAGTCATAATTTAACTCTTGTTGAAAATAATTCTTTGGCATTTTTAGGTAATAAATTAGGTATAGATTTTGAAAAATTAAACTCTTTTGAACAAGAAAAAATTTTGTCAGAAATAGCTGATATTGTATTAAATAGTTTAGAGGGATTGAAATCTTCTTTGAGTATAAAAGACAAAATATTAGATGATTTAAATATTGAAGATTTTAATTCAAATAATTTGAATTTAAACCCAATAAGAAAAGGTAAAGAATCTTTAAATATTTTTAATAATTTATCAACTCAACAAATTTCTCTTTCTGAAGCAATTAAAAAATCTTTTGGTGAAATAGATAATCATAATGTTGCATTTCATAAGGCAAATAAAAATTTATTAGTAAAAAATTTAGACAAATTTTCTCCAAAAACTTTAGAAGATGATTTTGATAGAAATTATAATTTTATACCTCTAAAACCTAAAAAATTCCAAATGTGGGATGCTTATGTTCATAGGTATGAAAAATTTTTAAAAGAAAAAGATTTTATGTGGGATAGTGCAAAAAAAGATTTTGTAGACGAATACAATGACACTATTTTTACTATTAAATTAACATCTATATAAAGGTATTGAGATGATTAAAACCATTAAATTAATAATAAGCTTAGGATTATTTTTTTTATTTTTAGGAGGTTGTTCTTCAAAACCTACTCATTTAGAGTTAGTTTTAAAAACATCCAAAGAGTTAAATCTGGATATAAATCAAGTACCATCTCCTTTGATGGTTACATTTTATGAATTAGAATCAGCAGAAAAATTTATGAAATATGATTATTGGACTTTGATAGATAACTCTGGAGAGAACTTAAAAGATGATTTAGTATCTCAAGTAAAACATATAATTTTGCCCGAACAAGAGCAAAATTATAAAATAGTTTTTGGTGAAAATACAAAAAACTTGGGAGTGATTTGTAATTTTAGAAATATAGATAATAAGTTTGTTTGGAAGTATGTAATTAACTTGGAAAAAGATGATTATAACTACAGTGAATTAAAAATTGAAAAATTTAATATAGAAAGAGTAGAGTAATGGAAAATAGAGTTATTTGGAGAGAAGGTTTATTTGTAAGACCGCAACATTTTCAACAAAATGATAGATATTTTAATGCTGAATTAATGGACAGAACAATCAAATTAAGAAGCAATAATTGGGGATTTTTTAATGTACAAATAAATGAAAATTTATTAAATACTGGAAAAATTATATTAGAAAAAGCATCTGGAATTTTGCCAGATGGAACATTGTTTGGTATAGATTCTGAAGAGACAAATTTGGTGTTGAATGTTAAATTAAATCATACTAATAAAATTGTATATTTGGCTTTACCTATTAGTATTAAAAATAGTGATGAAGTACATTTTGAAGAACAAAAGAATCTATTAACTAGATATAAAACAAAAGTTATAAGTAATATGCCAAATACAAATTCAGGAGAAGTTAGTTCAAGTGATATTTTAGTTGCTGATTATAATTTTAGATTGGCATTTGATGAAGAGTTAAATGATGGTTATGTAAAACTTCCCGTTTGTAAAATTGCAGATGTCTCTTCAAATGGGACATTATCTTTGGATAGTGATTTTTCTCCTGTTTACTTACATTTTAATTCTTCTAAAATTTTAACTTCTCAAATAAAAGAACTTATGGGAATGATTACTTTTAGAGCTGAAAAGTTGGCTGAAAAAATAAATGATTCTATTATGCAAACTACAGAAATAGGTGATTATTTAATGCTTCAATTATTAAATAAAGTTGAAAGTAAATTTCATTTTTTATTGACTCAAGAAAAAATACATCCTGACGAAGTCTATTTAAATTTAATCTCTTTGGCAGGAGAATTGGCTGTATTTATGAAAAAAGAGAAGAGATTAAAAAATCAAATTACTTATACCCATGATGAGCAATATATTAGTTTTGAAAAAATTATTATAGAGTTAAAATCTATGCTAACAATGGTTCTTGAACAAAACAGTATATCTTTAGCTATTGAAAAAAGAAAATATGGAATTTACATTGTACCAATTAAGGATAGAGAAATTATTAATAATTCATTTTTTATTTTTTCTGTTTCAGCTGATATTAGCCCTGAAAAAATTAAAGAGATATTAATCAGTAGTTTAAAATTTGGAACAGTTGAAACTATTAAAAATTTAGTAAATTATCATTTGATAGGTTTCAAAATCAAGCCTTTATCGACACCTCCTAAGGAGATACCATATAGAGTTAATCATCTTTATTTTAAATTAGAGCTTACAGCTGAAAATATAGATGAGTTAAATAAATCAGGTGGTTTTGCTTTCCATTTATCCACAGAAATACCTAATATCAGTTATTCTCTATGGGCAATTAAAAATAATTAAAAAGAGAAGTTATGAGTAAAACAATTTTAATTTCAAAAGAGATAAGTTCTAATTCTTTGACAAATTTTAATAAAAGTAGTAGAGGTTCTTTTTCTAATTTTCAAAAACAAAATATTTATAAAAATGAGAAATCAAGAAAAAATTCATATGAAATAAGTTTCAATCCTTTTATAACTGTAGCTACACCAATATTTAAAATGGTATTGGAAGTACAGAATAGTTCTATGTTTTTGAATATGGATGAAATAAGAGAAGATTTCATAAATAAATTGAATATTTATAGTGAATCTGCTTTGGAATACAAAATAGACAATATGGAGATTTTAGTTACAAGGTATATATTGTGTACTTTTGTTGATGAAATATTAAATGTAACTTTTTCAAATAATGATAATTGGTTTAATAGAAGTTTATTAAGTGTTTTTCATAATGAAACATATGGTGGAGAGAATTTTTTTCATCTTTTAGATAAATTTCTGAAAGCACCAGCTAAATATATTCATATTTTAGAACTTATGTATATCTGTCTATCTTTGGGTTTTTTAGGAAAATATAGGGTAATAAATAGGGGAGAAATTGAGTTAAGTAATATAAAAGAGAGTTTATATCGACAAATAAAAATAATCCAAGGTCGAGAACCTATGAATTTTTATGTTAAAGCACAGCCGTTTAAACAAAGGTATAAATTATTTAATAGAATTTCTTATCCAATTTTGATTTCATCAATTTGTATTTTATTGATTAGTTTATATTTTCTTTTATCCCATACTCTTTATGAAAAAAACAATACTTTTTCAGATTTGATAAAGAAAAATAATAAAGAAAAATCACAAATCACATCAGAGGAAAATAAAAAATGAGTCAAACAGAATCTAAAACAATCTTTTTTTGGTCTATTTTAGTAGCTTTTATTTTATCTTTGTTAGTTATTTTTGTAACACCTTATTTTCTAAAAACATTTGAAGAATTATCATTTAGATTATTGATAGCTTTCTCTATTTTTTTCGGTACAGTAATAATTATTTTACTGATAATATTATTTAGAAAAGAAGAAACACAGGATGTTATAAAAGAAAAAATAGCAAAAAAAGAGTTGGAAAAAGAGTACAAAAAAATTATCGATTTAAAAGTAAAAAAATTAAAACAAAAATTTAATAATGCTATGAAAATTATTAGAAAATCATCTCTTTATAGATTTAAATCAAAGTACGAACTTCCATGGTATCTTATTATGGGAGAAAGAAATGAAGGAAAAACAACATTTATAGAATCTTCAGGATTGAATTTTCCTATAAATTATGAAGATAAATATACAAATGAAGAAGATGAATCTTTTAAATGGTACTTTGCAGAACATGCTATTTTTGTAGATTTAGCGGGTAATTACATAGAACAAAAAGAGAATCCAGAAGATTCTGTTATATGGAATTATTTTTTGAAATTTTTTATAAAAAGAAGATGGAAAAGACCAATTAATGGAATAATTTTATCTGTTAGTGTGGATACTTTATTAAATAAAAGTAATAAAGAATTAGAACATTTTGCTAAAAATTTAAGGGATAGATTTGATGAATTATCTAAGGCTTTTATGTCAAGTATTCCAATTTATTTAGTGGTGACAAAAAGTGATAAAATAGAGGGATTTAATGAATATTTTAACTCTATAGCTTTAGAAGAGAGAGATGAAATATTAGGTGTTACTTTTAATATAGAAAATATTGATAGTGGTGTTGTTAAACCTGAATTTGAGAGTTTATTAAAAAGATTAAATAGTTCTGTATTAGACAAAATGCACTTTGAGTGGGATGGTATAAATAAGGGAAAAATATTTCTTTTTGGTGAAAAAATATCTGAAGTTTTTGAAAAAACAACGATGTTTGTAGATATGTGTTTTTCTCAAACTAGATATAGAAAATCTTTGATGCTAAGAGGTGTTTATTTTACTAGTGTTGTGGATGATTTTAAAATGAAGAATGAATCAAAAGCACTATTTGTAAAAAATCTTTTGGCAGATATTATTTTCCCTGAGTCTGAAATTATAAAAATAGATGACAATTATAGAAAGCGTATTAGAAGAAATCAAATTATAACCTATCTAATAAGTATTAGTTTTATATCTTGTATAAGTTTTTATATGCTTAATAGTTTTATGAAAACCAATGATAAATTGATAATGTTAGAAAAAAATTATCAAGAATATTTAACAAAAAGAGCTATGACTACACCTGTAAATGATTTTAAAGATGTTCTTGCATTATATGGTTCTTTACAAAATATAAGAAATTTAGAAAAAGATATTTATGAAGATGGTTTTTTTAATTTTATGTTTTTTAAATTTGAAGATAGAAGTGAAAGGTTAACTCAACTTTATTATGAAGATTTATTAAATGTTTTTTTACCAAAAGTTATTGCTCAAATTGAGAGTGATATAAAACATGGATTAAAAGATTTTGATAAGACATGGGATAGTACAAAAGCATATTTGATGTTGGAAATATTAGAAAAACGAGATATAAAATATCTTGAAAAATATATGGCTAAATCGTGGCAAAAAGAGTATGAGAACAATGAAAATTTAAACAAAACTTTAACTTATCATTGGATAAATCTCCTAAATCATGGTTTTTCTTCTTACTCTATTGATAAATCTCTACTAAAAACAGCAAGGGGAAGATTAATAGATTCTAGTACAGAGATTTTGACATATAAAGACTGGAAAAATAGTTTTTCTGAATTAAACAGTAAAGAGTTTTCCTTTGCAAATATTTTGGAAAGTAATGTAAGTTTATTTAGTGGAACAGATTATAAAATACCAGCTTTATTTACAAAAGAGGGATATGAAGCTGTATTAAAAAATGGTAAAAAGACTTTAGATGAGATTTTATTAAATAATTGGATTATTGGTAAGAAGGTAAATTTATCTGATAAAGAGAAAGAAGAGTATTACAATAGAATAATTAGCTTGTATTTTACTGATTATAGAAAATATTGGAGTGAAGCAATCTCTAAATTAAATATTTTGGGTTATACAGAAATAGGTGCTTTAAATAATCAATTAGCAATATTAAGTTCTTCGGACTCTCCTGTAATAGCAATATTAAAAGCCATAAAAGAGAATACAGAACTATATACTCCAACTGAAAAAGTAAAAATGGATTTAAAAAATAGTAATTCTACTATTTCAAATATTGCATCTAAAATACCAGTAGAACAAGTTGAACAGTTAGATGTTATTGATGCTAGAAGTATAAAAAATCTAAGAAATTTATTTAAACCATATAATGATTTATTAGATGAAAATTATCAGGCAAAAGGAGTTTTAGTATCTTTATTTACGGAATTTAATAAAACATATCAAACTATGTCTTTGATGAATAGTGCTGTAAATTTTGATGAAGATGCCTTTAAAATTATTTCAAATAGAGTTGAAGGTAAATCAGCACCAATGATTGCTCAATTAAATTTAATACCTCCTCAAATAAAGAGATGGTATGAAATAGTTATGCAAAGTAATTGGAAGTTTTTGTTAAAAGGTGCAAAATTTTATATTAATCAAAAATATAAAGAAGAGTTATTTGCTTATTTCGAAGAGAGATTAAAAAATAAATATCCTTTAAATAGAAAAAATGAAATAGCTTTTGTTAAATTAGATGATTTTAATGAATTTTTCAAGAAAGGCGGAATATTAGATGAATTTTATAACAAATATGTAGCTAATTTTGTAAATATTAATTATGAAAATTCAACATTTACTGCAAAAAATATTGATGGAAATAGTTTAAGTTTCTCGAAAACTTTTATTGAGAATCTAACCAAAGCTGAAAAAATTAGAAAAATATTTTTCAAAAATGATGGGAGTTTTGGAATAGTAGCTTCTATAAAACCTCATGATTTAGGAAATAGTCTAGCTACTATGGAATTTGTTTATGATGGCATTACTATATTTTATGAACATGGACCAATATTAAATAAAAAGATTGTTTGGCCACCTCAAACTCTAAATAATAGTATTAAATTCAATTTATATGATCTAACAAATAAAATAGTTGTTGAAAATTACATTGATAATGATTGGAGTTTATTTAAGTTTATTGATAAATCGGAATTGATCAATAATACAAATAATTCTTTAATATTTACTCCTAAAAATAATAATTTTAAGAGTTCTTTATTATTGGAAGGTTCTATTTCATCTTTGTTTAAAAATAATAGCCCTTTAAATTTTGATTTAAAAGAGGGATTGTAATTTTTATGAAAAACACAACATTAAATAACAGATACTTTATACAAGAATTAATATCTCAAGGTGGATTTTGTTCTGTGTATAAAGGATTTGATATTTATGATAAATATTTCAAAAATGAGACACAAATAGCAATAAAAATTCCAAATGAAGAGTTTTTAAATAAAGAAGATATAGAAGCTTTTTTGTATGCAGAATATATTTTTCTAAAAGAAATGAATCACGAAAATATTGTAAAGGTTTTAGATTTCGGTATAGATTCATTTTCTAATAAACCATATTTAATTTTAGAGTATTTAGAAGGAAAACTTTTAAGTGAAGTTTTTGATGATAATTTATCTTTAAATGAAAAAAATAAAATATTTAGAAATCTAGTTAAAACATTGGATTATATACATTCAAAAGGAGTTATTCATTGTGATATATCACCATCTAATATTATTATTTATAATGGAAAAATTACAATATTTGATTTTGGAAGTTCTCAGTATATCAATAATAATAAAATATATATACTAGATTTTGATAAAAATAATGTATATAATCCAAAATATACTGCACCAGAAATAATAGATGGAGAGAAGCCATCTATTTACTCCGATTTTTATTCATTAAGTCTAGTTGTTCTTGAATTATATGGCTATAAATCAAGTCTTTTAATGAATAAGAGAACTATATTAAAAGACTATTTTTATAATTTTAACTCATATAAAATCCCATTTTATATTTCTTATTGGCTTAATAAAAATAGAAATAAAAATCCAAATTATAGAATAATAAATAAAATATGGAGTTATATTTTTATATAATAATCTAATAATTTATTATTAAACTTTTTGGAGATTCTACCATGTCCGATAAACAACTTTCAGGCGATGTTTATTATCCATCAGAAGAAGTTAAAAAATTTGCAAATGCTAAATGCGAAAAGCTTTATGAAAGTGCTTCAAAAGATTTTGTAAGCTTTTGGGAAGCCGAAGCTAAAAATCTTTACTGGCATAAAAAGTGGAATAAAGTATTAGATGATTCCAATAAACCTTTCTTTAA
>JBBITK010000041.1:0-18639 GCA_037440805.1 Arcobacter sp.
AATTGCTTCATTTATAGCTTCAATTCCATTTTCAGCGGTATTATATGTGATACCTTTTTCATCAAAAACAGCAGAAATTAATGCTCTATTTATATGGTTATCATCAACAATTAAAACTTTACCCTCATAGGCATATAGTTTATGTTTTTCTTCACTATCATTTTTACTATCTACAATTTGGTCACAAATCTCAAATTCTAAATCAAAACTAAACTCACTTCCAACATCTAGTTCACTCCAAACAGAGATTTGTCCACCCAAAATTCTTACAATATTTGAAGAGATAGATAAACCAAGACCTGTTCCACCAAAATTTCTATTTATAGTTTTATTTGCTTGGGAAAAAGACTCAAAAATCCTTTGTTGTTCCTCTTCTTTTATTCCGATTCCTTCATCTTTAATGGAAAATCTAATAATGGAGTTATGAAATCTTTGTCTAATCTGTTTTATTTCCACAGTTACTTTTTTATAACTTGAAGTAAATTTAATAGCATTGCTGAGTAAATTTGATAAAACTTGTCTTATTCTATATGGATCACCTATCAATCTTTGAGGTATTTCACTATCAAAATTAAAAATCAATTCTATATTTTTATCTTCTGCAAGTTTAGAAAAAAGAGCCACAACACTTTTAAACTCATCTGATGGACTAAAAGAGATATTATCAATGGCAATATTTCCACTCTCTATTTTTGAAAAATCTAAAATATCATTTATTACATGAAGAAGTTGAGAAGCACTACTATTTATAGTTTTAATATACTCTTTTTCTTCACTTGGTAAATCTCTTTTTTCCAAAATATTTGTAAATCCTAAAATACCATTTAAAGGTGTTCTTATTTCATGGGACATTTGAGCAAGAAACAGAGATTTAGCATTTTCTGCATTTTTTGCTAATTTTATAGAGTTTATATGTTCTGTTATATCAAAACTCAATATTGCAAACTCTATTATTTGTCCTTGTAAATCTAAAATAGGATAAATTGTAGTATCTGTAAAAAAAGCCTCTCCATTTGCCTTAACATCAGATAATTGGCACTTAAACTCTTTTTTGTTTTCTATACTTTTAAGCAAATCCTTATGTATCTCTGTTTTATCTAAAAAAGTGCATTTTTTGCCTAAAACATACTCTTTTCTAAAAAGAGTCAGATTGCAATACTCATCATTTACATAGGTTATAATACCATTTGCATCTGTTTTCATAAAAATTGCACTTTTATCAATAAGTTTTTTGTACTGTTGAAGTATATTTTGAGATTTCAAACTCTCATTGTGCATAGCTTTTTTTTCAAGATTATTTGTAATCATATTGAACAAATCTTGTAGTTTAAATGGCTTTTGTATATAGTCATTGAATCTATCAATTCTTGACATACCATCTAAAATATCAGCATATCCATAAGCTGAAACGATTATTGCAAAAACATTTGGGTCTGTTTCTCTAATTTTTAAAAGCATATCAAAACCATTTAGTTTTGGCATTTCAATATCAGTAACTATCAAATCAATTTTATTCTCAAAAAATTTCTGAACGCCCTCTTCTCCATCTTTTGCACATACAACATTCTTTACCATATAAAGTAAAGATTGAGCCATATCATCTCTTATATTATCATCATCTTCCACATATAAAATAGTAATATCTTGTTGCACCATCTATTTTATCTCATTGATAATTTTTGTGATTTCAAAAATAGAAGCTGTTTGATTTGTGGCACCCATATCAACTGCAACCTTTGGCATTCCATAAACAACACATGATTTCTCATTTTGAGCTACTGTTTTTCCACCAGCATCTAAAATAGCTTTAAGTCCCAAAGCCCCATCATGTCCCATTCCTGTCAATATAAATGCAGTTGATAGATTTCCCACCTCTTTTGCAACAGAGTGAAAAAGTACATCCACACTTGGTTTATGAGAGTTTACTTTTTCCCCTTGCTCCAATGCAATTACATAATTTATACCGCTTTTTTTAACTTTCATATGAATTCCACCAGGAGCTATATAAACATGACCATCATATATTATCTCCCCATCTGTAGCCTCTTTTACAGTAGTATTTGCAGATATACTATCAAGTCTTTTTGCAAAAGCACCCGTAAAACTCTCTGGCATATGTTGAGTTATAACCACAGCACAATGTCCAGCTTTTAGATGAGTTGTTATCTCTTCTATAACTTGTACTCCGCCTGTTGAAGAACCAATAGCTACAAGTTTTACAGCTTTTTTTAGATCCGTTGCAACTGTTTTATTTGAAACAGGTAGATTTACATCTTGCAGTTTTAATTTTACTTTTGCTTTACTAGCAGCTCTTATGATATTCAAAAACTCATTTGCATTGTCATCAAAAAATTTGGTTAAAGCACTTTTTGGTTTCAAAACTATATCAGTAGCACCCAATCTTAGAGCATCAATAGCAGCACTTGAACCTTCACTAACTAAAGTTGAACAAATTACAACAGGAATTGGTTTTTGCTCATTTATAAGTTTTAAGAACTCTAAACCTGTCATTTTTGGCATCTCTATATCCAAAATAAATACATCAGGAAGTCCCACTTCTTTGAATACAGCAAAGGCTTCAATAGGATTTGCAGCTTCACCTATCAAATCCATATCTTCTGCACTCTCTATAATTTTAGAAAAGGTTTTCCTAACCAATAAAGAGTCATCTATCATAAAAACTTTTATTTTGTTCATAAATCTACCTATTAAAAGAAATGTAACTCACTATTATCGTCCATAAATCCAACCAGTTTATTTTCCATAAAATTGATATTACTTAATAATGAATCTTGGAATACATACACATCTTTAAATATTCTATCCACAAAATATTCAACTATATAAACATTTACATCTTCCATTATTCTTGAAAGGTACTCAAAACCTTCAACATTTTTGATATTTATATTTTCAATTTTTAAAGTGCTTAAATACCCAGATAATTTATTAAATACAGGAGCTACTCTTTTTGTATAACTTGTACTTCTAAAAATCTCTTCAACTTCATTTATCTTATCTATACACAAAGCTATTAAATCATTGGAAAGTTCCCCACTATCAAATCTTGAAACTATTTCATCAATATCTTGACTTAGGAACATAATTTTTCCTTCCCAAGTATCTAAGAATTCATCAAACTCATCAACATTTATAGGTTTGCTAACTTTACTCAAACTTTTTTCTGTATTTACAATATTTTTTAATGTATATATGGTGCTTAAAATATCAAAGAAACCTTTGGATAAATCATCAAGTTCTATTGGCTCAAACAAAATACTATCAGTATGATTTAAAGCTTCTCTCATACTATTTTTAACATCTTTTGCTATAAATAAAATATCTATACTTTTATTAAATATTTTAATTCCACTTAAAAGTTTCAACATCTGCTCATCATTTTGATTATCAAAAATCAATACCACATCGGTCTTATTATCAAGTAAGACACTACTAATACTTTGTAAAGTAATCTCATTAACCTCTATGATTGAATATGTTCTAAATTTATCAAATATACTTTTATATTGTTCAACAGACTCATTTGTATAAACTATCAAATTTTTATCATCTGCTAAAAACTGTAAATATGTTTTAAATTGAGATTTCATCTTATACTATTCCCCTTCTATCTTATCTTCTGATAAATTGATGTATCAACTTTTTCTAAATCATGGATATCTAAACCATTTAAATTTTCAGTTAAACTTATTATTAAATATCCACCTATTTTTAAATTTCTAAGAACATTGTTTATAACTAACTGTTTTGTATCACTATTAAAATAGATTAAAACATTTCTTAAAAAAACAATGTCAAACATTCCAAAAGCATCTTCACATAGCATTAAATTATGTTCAAAAAATCTTGTATTTTCAGCCAATTTTCTATCAACCAAAAAAGTTCCTTGGAATGTTCTTGTACCTTTCAAACAATATTTAGCTCTATAATTTTCAGGTATTTTATCAACCCAAGCAGCAGGATAAAGACCTATTCTAGCCTTTTTTATAACTTCAGTGTTTATATCACTACCTATTATTTCCCAATTTTTTCCAAGATAAGTATCACAAATCATGGCACAACTATAGGCTTCAGCACCAACAGAACTAGCGGCACTCCAGATTCTAAGTTTTTCAGAACTTTTGTGTTCCATGGCTTGCTTTGTTAGAAAATTAAAATGATTAATCTCCCTAAAAAAATAGGTCTCATTTGTGGTAATGAGATTTATCATTTCAATCTTCTCTTTTTTGTCCATTTGAACAATATGCAAATAATCACTAAATTTCAAAAGATTATAGTGTCTCATCCTAGCGTATAATCTACTTGAAACCATGGACATCTTGGTATCTTCTAAACTTATACCAACTTCTGAAAATATAATTTTTTGAAAAACTGCGAACTCTTCATTTGTTAAAATAGGTAAATCACAAAACATCATCACACATTCTCACATAAATAATCAATATTTATTAAATTGCAAATAACGATTATGTTATCTATTGTTAGATTTGCAACTTCACTATATTTTTCATTATTTTTTGAATTTTTTGTCATTTGATTTTCATAAATTCTAATCAAATCATAAACCTCATCTATCAAAAGAGCTATCTTTTGTTCTTTATTTACCAAAACAATCAAAAGCTGTCTATCATTAAATTCTATTTTATAACCTGTTGAGAAATAGTTAAAATCAACAACACCATAAACTTGGTTTTTCAAATTTACTGTTCCAATAGTTGCACTATTTTGTTCAAAATTATTTAGAAAATCATTTGGAACAAATCTAACTATCTCTTCAATATATTCAATGTGTATTCCATAGTATTGATTTCTATGATTTCTAAAAACAACATATTGATTTTTTGCCCCGTCTTGATTCTCTATTATTTTCAATAAATCTATATCATCTTCATCAAATGCTGTTATTATTTCATTGTTACTCATAATAAAGCCTCCTTAAACAAACTCTCTGTATTAAGAACTTCTATTAATTTTCCATCATATTCAAAAATAAATTTTATAAACTTACTGTCTATTTTTGTTCCAAATTCTGGAGGCATTCTTTGGGATGACATATCAATATCAATCACTTCATAAACCTCGTTTGCCAAAAAAGAGAAAGACTCTTTTTTATTGTTTAATAATTTTTGGAAAACAATAAATGTTGATTTTTTATTTAGTTCCACAGGTTGATTTTTCATTATTTTCAAAATATCAATAACACCTACAACATTTCCTCTAATGTTTATCACACCTAACATAAAATCTTTACTTCTAGGTACTCTAAAAATATCACAAAGGGCAACTAACTCTTCAATCTCTTCTATCATTATTCCAAATGTTATATCTGAAACACTAAAAATAAGACATTGATTTTCACCACCAATTTGTGAAATATCATCTAATTCATCTATGTAGGTTTCCATTTTGACTACTCATATCTTTCAAATTGTCTTAAATCCAAAGAGTCATTCTCTTCTATTCTATTTTTCTGAGAGAGGTTAAAATCATTGTTTATTATTAACTCGTTTTGAACTTCACTGTTTGAAGTTTTAAAGAATTTCATATAATCAACAAGCAAATTAACCTGACCATCTAACTCCTCAGCTGCACTTGCCAACTCTTGAGAGTTTGCAGCATTAGCTCCTGTTACTCCATCAAGTTGATTCATAGCTTGAGTAATTTGAGAGATTCCTATATTTTGCTCTCCAGCAGAACTTGCAATATCCCTAACTAAAGTTGATGTTTGTTCAATTTGAGGAACTGTGTTTGCTATTAATTCCCCTGCTTTATGTGAGATTTGTAAACTTGAAGCTGTAATTTGACTGATTTCATTTGCCGCAATTTGAGATCTTTTCGCAAGTTTTCGCACCTCTGAAGCAACAACAGCAAATCCTCTTCCATGCTCTCCTGCCCTTGCAGCTTCAATGGCAGCATTTAATGCTAATAGGTTTGTTTGATATACAATATCTTCAATAATTCTAATTTTGTTTGCTATTGTTTTCATAGCATCAACAGTTTGTTCAACAGCTTGACCACCATCTTTTGCCATTTGAGAAGATTTTTCTGCTAAATCCCTTGTTAAATTTGCATTATTTGCTGACTCATTTATAGAACCACTAATCTCCTCAATAGCACTTGTTGTCTCTTGTAAAGAACTTGCTTGTTCCAAAGCTCCAGCTGCGATTGAGTGAGAAACTTGACTTACTTGATTTGAAGCCTTACTCATTTCATAAGCACCAACAGATATTTTCTCAATCATTTCAGATAAGATATCTATAAATCTATTCATAGATTTTTTACTCTCTAAGAAATCTCCTGCGTAATCTGTTGTAATTTTATCCGTTAAATCCCCTTGGCTTAATCTTCCTAATTTATCATTTATATCAATAAGTGCCGATTGAACAACCTTTGCAAATTCATTCATTGAAGATGCTATTTGCTCAAATCCACCATTATATTTTGATAGGTCAATTTGAGCTTCCAATCTTCCCTCTTCAACTGCACTATTCATATCATGGAAATCAACTATAAAATTTTGTAAAACAGAACTCAAAGAGTTTACGCTTTGTTTGATTTTATCAAAATCACCAAAATACTCTTTCTCTATTTTGAAATCAAATTTTCCCTCTTCAAAACTTTTTAAAGCAGCCCTTGCATCTAAAAATGTTGATTGAACAGTATCTAATGTTGAATTTAAAATTAAAGAGATCTCTTTGAAATCCCCTTGAAATATATCTGTTTCAACTCTAACACTTAAAACACCTTTTTCAACAGCATTTTCAATAAGTTTGAAATTTTTTGACATATCTCCTAAAGTTACTCCCAAAGAGTTTATCAAATCTTTTAAAACTCCAAAATCACCCTTGTAATCATTTGTAATAGTTGCTGTAAAATTTCCATCAATAAGTCTTTTTACAGTATAACCCATATCCCTTACAGCACCTGAAATAACATCTATTGAATAGTTATAATTATCAACGATTTTTTCAAAACCATTTGTCAAACCAATAGAATTAATTCTATTATCAATATTTCCTTTTTTTGTCTCTTCTATAATTACCGAAGTCTCATTTTGAATATATTTTAATTTATCTCTCAATAAACATATAGAGTTAGTCATTTTTTCATAGCCATAACCTAAATCAATGTTAAAGTCAAAAATTCCGTTGTTTAACTTATCCAAAACATCTTCAAGTTTTTGTACATCCAAACTATTATAATTATCTTTTTTATTTCCAAAAAACATTGCTTTTCTCCTTATTCACACTGATTCATAACTAATCTAATATTTGTAAAAATATGATTTGTATCTTCAACTATTTCCTCTGAAATAACTCTTTTTTGTTCTTCACTATCACCTTGTTTTGATACATTTACATACTCTTGAAGTTTTCCATGAACATGATTGTGATATTTGATTACCTCAGCCCAAGCTTTATGGGTTGTAAAAGATTCATTTTTAACACTCTCTACCCACTTACCAAAATTACAAGAACAAGGAGGAGTAACCATAATATTTTCAACATTTTCCCTTACTTGTTGAAAAATATTCTCTTTAAATGTTATATGGTCATTGTAATATCTTTGGAAATCTATTTTCATAGCTTGAACATTTGTAACATTCTTTTTCATAGCTAATCTCTCTACGAAAGTATCATAATCAATACCTCTTTCGTCCAAATAAGCATTTAAATAGTCCATTGTTTCTTCTAAAGTATGTGATTTTTCATGTTCCAATAAAGTTTCGTAAATTTTAGATATTACATTTCTTGCATACTCATTTATAGGTTTTCTATAAGAGATAATTTTTACTATTTTTCCTTCTTCTAGTACAGGCTTTAAAAAAGCGTAAACCCAATAGAAATTCCCTTTTTTACTCTGATTTTTTACAAAACCATAAACTTCATGACCAGATTTTAATCTATCCCAAATAACTTTAAAAACAACCCTTGGCATATCAGGATGTCTTATAACATTATGTGGTTTACCCATTAACTCAGTTCTATTAGCTTCTGCCATTGTAAAGAAAATATCATTTCCATATATGATATTTCCTTTTGGATCAGTCATACTTACAATTACATCATTTTCATCAAAAAAAAGCTCTTTATTTTCTACTTCACTCATGTTCACTCCTCATATTCTCTAATAATTTTGAAACATCAAATACAAATGCTATATCACCATTTCCCAAAATTGTAGCACTGTTAATACCTACAACATCACTAAATAATGACCCTAAAGGTTTTAAAACACATTGAATCTCTCCTACAAGTTCATCCACTAAAATCGCCATTTTAGATTTTCCTATCTGTACTAAAACAATATTTTCCCTTGGTGCTTTTATATCAAAATCATCTCCAAAATATTTTTTAGAGTACAAAATAGGTATTAACTCATTTTTTACTTGCACATAACCATCTGTTTTATAATTTCTTGCAAAATCCTCATCAAATTCTATACATTCAATAATGCTTTCCAATGGAATAACATATTTTTGAAAACCAACACAAACTAATAATCCATCAATTATTGCCAAAGAAGATGGAAGTCTTATTGTAAATTTACTTCCTAATCCATCTTTACTATCAACTTCTATACTTCCTCTAAGCTCTTCAATATTTGATTTAACAACATCCATTCCTACACCACGACCTGAAATATCAGATAGTTTATCGGCTGTTGAAAGTCCTGCTGAAAATATTAAATTAAAAATCTCTTTATCACTCAAACTGTCTGTGGATTTTACAATATCATTAGCTATTGCTTTTTGTAAAACTTTGGCTTTATTTATCCCTTTTCCATCATCACTTATTACAATAAGTATTGTTCCACCATCAACACTTACATCTAAAGATATTATTCCTTTTGGATTTTTTCCAGAAACTGCTCTCTCTTCTTTTGTTTCTAACCCATGGTCTATAGAATTTCTTAACATATGTATCAAAGGATCAGATATTTTTTCAATAATAGTTTTATCTATTTCTGTCTCTTCCCCTTTGATTACAAACTCCACATCCTTATCCAGTTTTTTTGCAGTATCAACAACAATTCTTTTAAACTTACCAAAAGAATCACCTATTGGCATAAGTCTAATTCCCATAATAGATTTTCTAAGCTCTTCAATTAAAGATGAAAAACCTTCGATTTCTTCCATAAAATCCATATCATCTTCATATTTTCTTGTTGCAATATCTAATATTTTTCCATGCTCAATAACCATTTGACTAATAGCATTTATAATAGAATCTATTTTTGTGGAATCCACTCTAAAAGTTGCTGTTTTTTCCTTTGAAGTGTTGCTATTTTGTAGAGTTTGATTTATATTATCAAGCTTTTGATTCTCTTGAATTTTAATCTCTTCTTCTATTTGTGCTTGATTTTCATTTAAATCTTTTGTTTCAATAATTGGTGTAGAAACTATCTCTTCTATACTATTTTCTTTAATAATTTCCAAAAATATATCATCTTCAATAAATTCAAATATCTCTAAAATCTCATCATATTCAAGTTGTGTAATATAATCTATATTTAAAGTAACATTTGCAACTAAAGGATTATAAAAATTCAAAGAGGGAACTTGAGAATCATCTAAATTTATAGTAGCTTTACCTTGTTTTGACAAAAATCTTAAAACAGAAAATATATCCATTCCTGAAGTTATAAAATCTTCGCCAAAAGATATCTTTATTTTCCACTTATTTCCTTGATTTTCACTATTAGTTTCATCCTCTTCAAAAATAAGTTTTAAAGAATCATCACTCAACTCTTTTTGTTTTTGAGTAGCTACGCCTAATTCTTCATCTAATAAAGCAACTAATTTATCATTATTTCGTAAACTCTCTTCTCCAACTGGCGTATTATTTAAAGCATGTTCAACTAAAACTTCAAGATGATCTTTACACTCAAAAAAAAGCATAACTAAATCATCTGTCATACTTTTTTTACCTTGTCTAATTTCATCTAGCAAACTCTCTGCTCTATGAGTAAATTCCACAATATCAGAGAATTCCATCATTCCAGCATTACCTTTGATAGTATGAAAACTTCTAAAAATTTCACCTATCAATTCACTCTGAACACCTGTTTGTGTTATTTGAAGAAGGGCATTTTCAAGATTGCTCAACTGCTCATTACAATCTTCGTAAAAAAGTTCTAAATCTTCATTCATAATATTTTTCCAATATCATATTGGCTCCACAAAGCTTAATATTATTTAGTATTGAATCATTTAAATTTATTAATTTCAAACCCAATGATCTTTCTTGACAACTTTTCACTAAACTCAAAAATAATAATATCCCAGCAAAATCAATTTTTTCAGTATATTGAAAATCAACCCCTATAAAGTTATTTTGTTCAACATATGTTTCTAAAGATATTTTTAACTCTTCCACTTCATAAACTGTAATATTTTGTTGCATTAAGCAAAACATCTTTTAACCTATCAATTTCTCTAAAGCTAAAAGGAATTTATCTTTATTAAATGGTTTAACTAGCCAAGCTTTTACACCCAATGCCTTACCTTGTGCTTTTAAATCTTCTCCAGCTTCAGTTGTTAACATTACAACAGGTATAAATTTATAATTAGGATCTTGTTTTATTAGACTTACCATCTCTAAACCACCCATTTTAGGCATATTTATATCACTAAAGATTAAGTCTATTTTATGATCTTTTAGCATTTCAAGCCCTTCTGTTCCATCACAAGCAAGGACAGTTTCATAACCAGCTTCCCTAGCTGCTTTATCAGCAACTGTTCTAATTAAGCTAGCATCATCAACTATTAGAATTTTTGGCATTCTTATTTCCTTAAGATTTTTAAAATAATTTGATATATTCTAACTCTAAGTAAATTAAAATAATCTTATGTAAATCTTATTTTAAGGGGATTTTTAATTATTTATAATTATTTATTGGAGATTGTTTCTTTGATTATTTATAATAAAATAATAAATTATTGAGGTAAAAAAGAGCAAATGCTCTTTTTTATTTAGTTTTTAAAATCAGCTACGATTTTTGCTTTTAGTTTTTCTATAGTAAATCCAAACTCTTCAAATAAATCATTTGCAGGACCACTTGCACCAAATGTCTCCATACCAATAACAACATCAGCAAATTTATAATACTCTAAGCCTCTAGCAGCTTCAACCGCATAAACTTTTGTTTTTGGGTCTATGATTTTTTCAATATACTCTTTACTTTGTTCCATCAATAAGTCAAAACAAGGAACCGACACGATATTTGCAATAATTCCTTCTTCTTCTAATTTACAAGCTGTTTGAAGTGCCAACATTAATTCACTTCCAGATGCCATAATAGTAATATTTGCATTTTCTCTTTGTTTTAATAAATATCCACCATTTGCAACTGTTCCATGAACTCTTTCATCTTTTAATACTCTTAAACCTTGTCTTGAGCAAACAAAAGCTGTTGGAGCTTGCATTTTTAGTGCAACTTTCCAAGACTCAACATTTTCAGTAGCATCAGCAGGTCTGAATGTATAGAAGTTTGGTAATGCTCTAAATTGTGATAAATGCTCAATTGGTTGGTGTGTTGGTCCATCTTCACCAACTCCAATAGAGTCATGTGTCCAAATAAAGTGTTGAGGAATTGAAGCAAGGGCTGCAATTCTAGCACTTGGTTTTAAATAATCACTAAAAACAAAGAATGTTGCACTATAAACTCTAAATAATCCATATAAGTTCATAGCATTTGTCATAGCAGCCATTGCATGTTCTTTGATACCAAAGTGAATATTTCTTCCATTTGGAAAATCACCCATATCTTTTAATTCAGTTTTATTTGATGGTCCCAAATCTGCACTTCCACCAAAGAATCCTGGGATTGCTTTTGCAATTGCATTTAAGATTTTATGGTTTGAATCTCTTGTTGCAACACTTGTATCAGCTTCAAAAGTAGGATAAACAATAGAATCAAAATCAGGATTTTGTAACTCTTGAATTTTTGCTTTAGTTTCAGCACTTAAAGACTCTGTCCAAGCATTTTGAGCAGTTGAACCAACAATTAATTTATCAAAAGCACCTTTTACATCTGCTGGGACAAAGAATTTCTCTTCTGGATCAAATCCAGCTTTTGCTTTTGATTTTGCAATCTCTTCATCACCTAATGGAGCTCCATGTGAATGGTGACTTCCTTCCATAGTAACAGCACCTTTTGCAATAGCTGTTTTTGCTATGATTAAAACTGGAAGTGTTGATTCTTTTGCAGCAACTAATGCTTTATCAATTTGGTCAAAATTATGTCCATCTATTTCGATAACTTCAAAATCAATAGCTTGGAATCTTTTCTTAACATTTTCTGTCCAAGAAATAGAAGTATCTCCCTCAATAGTAATAGAGTTTGAATCATAAATAATAACTAAGTTATCAAGTTTTAAGTGACCTGCTGTTGAAGTAGCTTCATAAGAGATACCCTCTTGTAAATCCCCATCTCCACATAAACAGTAAACTTTATGATTTATTACATCTTTTCCTAAACTGTTTTGTGCATATTTTGCAGCCATAGCAAAACCAACTGCATTTGCGATACCTTGTCCTAATGGTCCTGTTGTGATTTCAATACCATGAGTATGCCCGTATTCTGGATGCCCTGGAGTTTTTGAGTGAGTTTGTCTAAAATTTTTCATATCATTTACTGACACATCAAATCCCCAAAGGTGTAATAATGAATATACTAAACCTGTTGCATGACCACCTGAAAATACTAATCTATCTCTATTTAACCATTTTTCATCAGCTGGATTAATATTTAAGTGTTTGCTTAAAACAGTAGCAATATCTGCTAATCCCATTGGAGCTCCAGGGTGTCCTGAATTTGCTTGTTGAACCATATCAGCAGCTAAAAATCTAATTGTATCAGCTTGTTTTTGTAAAAGTTGTTTTGACATAAGTATCCTATTTTTAAATGAAGTTTTTTGTAGTTTTGACTGATTATATCTAAAAGTTTTTAAATAAAATATGAAGCTTTTTTTAAATTTTTGGTATTTTTATTGTAAAAATCGCTCCATCTTTACCATTTTTTACCTCCAGTCTTCCTCCCATATTATTTTCAATGATAAGTTTGGACATAAACAAACCCACTCCTGAACCATCTTTTTTCTGATATGTAAAAAAAGGTTCAAAAATTTTATCAATAGGCTCGATATCTATTCCTCCACCATTATCTTCTATGATTGTTAAAATCTGTTCATTCTCTTCTTTTATGATAATTTTTATATAAGGTTTTTGAATTTCCCTTTGAACTAAAATATCATTTGCATTATTTATTATATTTATTAATACTTGTGAAAATTCATTTTTATAGCCAATTATTTCAGGATTTTTTTGAATTATTACATCCAATTTTATATTGTTTTTTTTCAAACTAACACTTATAATATTTAATGTTGAATTTACTTGGTCAAGCAATTTAAATTTTATTTTTTCTTTATCTGTAGCAAAAAAATTTCTAAAGTCATCAATAGTATTTGACATATATTTTGTTATGTCGTTCACTTTTCGTATAACATCTAAAATTTCATCATTTTGAATATCCATACCAACAGATATTTTGGCTTCTATTGGTAAAAAAAGAGTGTTAATTTCCATCAATGGCTGTCTCCATTGGTGGGAAATATTTCCTAACATCTCCCCCAAAGAAGCCATTTTTGCTTGTTGAAACATAAGTTTATCTTTGTCCCTATTTTTTTCAACTTCCTCTTCTATTCTTTTTTCAAGTTCTTTACTGTGTTCTATAAACTCATCAATCTCATTTTGTATCATAAATACTCTTCAATCTAATATATTATCTTTCATGTAAAGAGTCTTGTTTTACTTTTAAAATTGGTTTTAGAATAAAATCTAAAATAGTTTTTTTACCTGTTATAATATCAACGGTAGCAACCATACCAGGAATAATAGGTAACTTAACTCCATTTCTTTCCAAATAATTTTTATTTGTTTTAACTAAAACCCTATAGTAACTTTTACCATCTTTGGACTCTTTATCCACAATACTATCTGCTGAAATATCAACTATTTTAGCATCTAAACCACCATAAATTGCAAAATCATAAGCTGTAATTTTCACAATAGCTTTTTGACTTGGATTTATAAATGCGATATCTTTTGGATCTATTTTGGCTTCAACCACTAGAACATCACTTAAAGGAACAATTTCTATTAAATCAACTCCAGATTGTACAACTCCACCTATTGTGTTAAAATTCAACTGTTTTATTATTCCATCCACAGGAGAGACAATAGTTGTTTTTGCAACCTTATCCCTATCTCCTACTAACTTTGCTTCAAATCTATTAATCTGACTAACAGTTTTTTGCAATTCATTTGATGCTTCAGATTTAAAAGTATTTAATTTTTCATTAATTCTTCCCTGTGCTTCTGTAATTGCATATTTAGATCTTGATATGGAAACTTTAGCAGTATCTAAATCTCCCTTTGTTTGAGCATACTCTTTTTCTATGGCCAATAAATCATAATTTGATTTAACACCTTTTGCAACAAGTTTTTTAATAGTTTTTCTTTGTTGTTCGATAAATCCTAAACTATCTCTTAATTTAGATATATTACTCTCTATCTCTCTTAATTCTTGAGATTTCTGATTCTCTTGATTTATTAAAACACTTATTGAAGATTTTAATTCTCGATATCTACTCTCAAGAAGAGTTTGTTCATTTATATCATATCTTGATTCATCATCTAAAACTTTTTTATCAAAATTAAGTTTTGGTAATGGTTCATCAATGTTTATTTTTGATTCTATTTCCAATCTAGTTTTAACTGCCAATAAAGCTAAATATTCCTGCTTACTCTCTTCCAAAGTCGCTTTAAATCTCGTTGTGTCAATTTTTATTAAAGGATCATTTTGTTTAACAGTTTTTCCTTCTTTTACATATATTTCAGAAATAATTCCCCCATCCAAAGATTGTACAGTCTGAATTTTATCTGTTGGAATTACTTTTCCCATTCCTCTAGCTAACTCATCAACTTCTGCAATAGAAGCCCACACAATAAAAGATGTAAAAACAGCAATAATAATCATATAAAAGGTTTTTGAAACTTTATCTGGTAATTCATTTACATTGGAATATGTAGTATAAACAAACTCCATATCTTCATCACTATCTTCATCTAATCCATATTTATTTCTAATCCATTTAAAAGGATTATAAGATACACTCTTTTTTACTTTTAAATTATGTTGTTTATTTAGGTTCTCATAGTTATATTCAGGAGTTGGTATCTTAATAGTTGATAAATCTGCATCAACAGGTATTAAATGTTCATTTGTCTCATCTATAACAATTTCATTTTCTTTGTTAGAACTCATATCTATTTTTCCTCTTTAGATGAAAAAACTTCATTTTTCGGACCATCAATAACAACTCTTCCATTTTCAATTATAATAACCCTATCAACTAATTGAAGTAAAGATGTTTTATGTGTTACAACTATCAATGTTTTATCTTGAACAATTTTTTGTAATCTATCTATAAATGCCTTTTCTGTTTGTCTATCCATAGAGTTTGTTGGTTCATCAAGCATAATTATATTTGGATCAGAAATTAATGCTCTTGCCAAAGTTACAGATTGTCTCTCCCCACCAGATAAACCTTCACCTCTCTCTCCAACTAATAAATCATATCCAGCTTCATGTTTTCCTAAAAAATCATCTAATCCAGCAATTTTTGAAACTCTTAATATCTCTTCATCAGAAACATATTGTTCACCTATGGTTAAATTATCTTTTATTGTACCCATAAATAAAAATGGTTCTTGAGGAACAACTCCTATTGCGTGTCTTAAATCTGTAGGATCTATTTGTCTCGTATCCAAGCCATCAATTAAAACAGACCCACTTGTTGGTTCATATAAATTTACAATCAGTTTTAAAAGAGTTGATTTTCCTGAACCTATTTTTCCTAAGATTGCAACTTTCTCACCTTCTTTTATATTTAAATTAATATCTTTTAATGTTGAATGCTTTTGTTCTTTGTAAGAAAAATTTACATTTTTAAGTTCTATTGTTCCTCTTAAATTAGGTCTACTAATATAATTTTTGTTTTCTTTCTCAACTGGCATTTTCATAACTTCATCAAGATTATTTAAAGATAACATTGTTTTATCATATCTCATAATCATTCCTACAAGTTGAGAAACTGGTGCAATTACCCTACCATTTAAAATCATAGAAGCAATTATAGCTCCCATTGTCATTTCACCATCTTTTGCCAAGTAAACTCCACAAGCTACAATAACAATATTTGAAAATTGAGAAATAAAAGCCGTAAAATAATTTATTGATTGAGATAAAAAATGCCCTTTATCTGCATAATGTACAGTTTTATTTACAGAATTTTCCCAATGGGTTTTCATCCTATTTTGAGCTTTAACACTCTTTATGATTTCCAATCCCGTAACTGTCTCAATTAATGTAGTTTGTTTTATTTGCTCTTCTTTTACTGATTTTTCAACTATAGCTTTAAGCGGTTTTTGCATGTACCACGAAACACCTATGGAAATTATTACTGTAAAAACAGTCACATAAGTTAATGGTCCAGCTATGTAAAAAATTACTATCATGAAAATAATAGCAAATGGTAAATCTATAAATGCCGCAACTGTAGCACTAGTAAAAAACTCTCTAACACTCTCAAAGGATTGTAATCTACTTGCAAATTGACCTGTTGAAGATGGTTTGGCTTCAAGTTTAATATTCAATAAGTGATTAAATATTAAATTTGACATTATAGTATCGGCTCTTTTACTTGCTATTCCTAAAAAATGTGATCTTAAAATTTTTAAAATAAAATCAAAAAACATAACAAGAGAAATACCTATAAATAAGGCCCACAATGTTTCTATAGCATTATTAGGCAATACTCTATCGTAAACATTCATTGTAAACATTGGAGTTGATAAAACAAATAAATTAATAAATAAAGATATTACTGCAACTTGTTTGTATATACCCATATTTCTTTTCATTGTTCCCCAAAACCACTCTTTTGGAGTTTCAACCACAACATTTTTTTCTATTCTATTATTAAAATTATATTCTGGTTTTATTATTATAACTTGACCTATATACTCATTCTCAAGCTTTTCAATTGTAAAAACTGTCTCACCTGAACTTAAACCTGGTAATATTACTTTAGCTTCATTTTTTTCTAAATCATAATCCAATAAAACACATGCTCTATCTTTTTGTAAAATCAAAACAGAAGGTAAAGCAAGTTTTGTTATGTCTTTAATTTTTTCTCTATTTACTATTTTTGTAATTAATCCAATTTTATTTGCTGCTTGAACAAACATTGGAATATTCATGGAAGTATTGTGTATTGGTAAACCAAAAACTAAAGATTGTTCTGAAGTTTCTCTTTTGTGATATTTAGATAAAAAAAGTAGACAACCCAAAAGGTCATCTACTTTTCTTCTGTCTTTTAAAGTGCTAAGAGTTTCATTCTCTATACTTAAAATTTCATTTTGCAATTTCAACCTCTATTTTAAGCAAACAATCCTAGTGATATTTATAATATAACTTTTGATGTTTACTAATTCTATCTACATAAGGCTTACTAGCTTTTACTGATGCTGGTAATTTTGATATGGCATCACTAGCCTCTTTTACAGAGTCGAATATACCATAAATAACCTTTACACTATTCATCTTTGGTCCAAATTCATAAACATAAGTTTTGTTAGAATCTAAGCCACTAGATTTAACAAATTTTTGAGCAGAAGCCAACCCTTCTTTTGTTGCTATGTTTACTGTATAACCATTTTTAGAAGCATCTAAAAACGGTAATGAAGCTTTTGAAACTGGTTTAGAAACTTCAGCTTCAGGTACAGAAGGTGTTGCAACAACTGGAGCAACTGCTGGCTTAACAGGCTCATCACCTAATAATGCTCCTAATTCACTATTATCATCTTTTTTCATAGGAGTTACCTCTTCCATTGCTTGTGCAACTGGAACAGATTTAGAACATACATCTTGAGTAGCAAGTACAGTATCAGTTAACATACCTAAAGTATTTAATAGATCATAATAACTAGAATATAAATCATATTCTCTGTTAACTAAACTTTTTTTAGCCTCATATAGTGTAGTTTGAGCATCTAAAATATCAACAAATGTTCTAGTTCCTGATTCAAACTCACTTTTATAAACTTGAACTATACTCTCATTTGCTTTTACATAATCTCTTAATACTTTTATTCTCTCTTTATTTTTGTTGTATCTTTCATAACTAACTTTTACAGACTCAACAACTTTTCTTGTAACTGCATCTAATTTTTGTTTTTGTTCAGCTAAGAAAAGCTCTTCTTGCTTTGAAACTGCATAATCAGATCCACCATTAAACAAATTCCATGCTAAATTAACTCTACCATAAGATTGGTCTTGTTTTCCACTATCTGCTAAAGCTAAATCTGTATCTTTAATAGCCTTTAATTCTAAATTTAGATTTGGTAAAAATTTAGAATCAGCTTGTGCTATTTTTTCCCTTTGAGCTTTTACTCTCTCAACTTGTTCTAAAATCTGATTATTCTTTGTAACAGCAAGTTCTACAGCTTGTTGTAATGTAGATGGAATTTTACCTTCATCAATCGTAGG
>JBBITK010000042.1:0-18581 GCA_037440805.1 Arcobacter sp.
CACGATTTTATCAAACTATCATCTGTAGAATTAAACCAATTTAAAAAGTTTTGCATTTCATTTTCAAGATTAGCTCTTGGTGGTGCTTCATAATATATAGTTTCATTTCCTGCATATCCACCAACTATTTGCATGGTTTCTTCACCTCTAAAAGTTGCTGTGTTGATTTTGTAAAATCCACTATAACTTTTAGGAAAAAGTGCATTATGCCAACCAAAAAGTCGCTCTAATGTTAAATCTTCATTATAATTTGTATTTGCATCGATGATTATTCCAATAAGATTATCTGTACTTTCAACAACTTTTTTATAATCAATATCTTCGAATCCAAATTTTTTAGCAATAGAGGCTTTTACACTATCTCTATTTAAAACTTCCCCTTCAATCAATGATGTATTAATAGCTTCATTTTCAAGTGCTTCAATCTGTCTTTGAATAATAGTTTTATTATCCATAGTTTGTGATAACGCTATTAAATAACCTTGTTCTATAGATACTTTTTGGATTAAGTTTTCAAGTTTTTGGGAATCATATGTAAAATTTGGATAATTTTCTTGTTGCCAAATCCATTTTTTCATAGTGTTTTCCTTTTTTGGTACGATAATTTTATTTAATCATACCATATTTGATATGATTAAATGATTTTATCAATTCATTGAGTTAATTTTCCCTATTTTTAAACTCTTTATTTAGTATTATTTAAGTAACTATTTATAAATATCTCTACGATAACCTATATCTTCAATAATTATATTATCATCTTCCTAGGAATTATGATTTAATTGAATTTGTTCTAAAATATTAAAGGTAATAAACTATGAAAAAATTTCAAATTAAGAGTAATATGGAAAATATTTATATCATAAGTGATGTTCATGGACACTATAAAACGCTACTTTCATTAATAGACCAATTTCCAAATAAACAAAACTCTAAAATAGTTTTTGTTGGAGATTTGATAGATAAAGGGAATAATAGTTATGAAGTTGTTGAATTTGTAAAAAACAATAACTATGATTGTGTTTTAGGCAATCACGAAATTTATTTTATTGAGTGTCAATTAAGTTGGTTAATGAAAAAAAATTGGGGAGCAAGAACATTAAAAGATTATGTAACAGATGAAGAACTACAAAAACATAAGGACTTCTTATTAACTTCTTGTAAATTATTTCGAGAATACAAAGATTATAAAACAGAAGATAATAGACATCTGGTTGTTTCTCATTGTGCAGTTGCAGATTATTGGAAAGAAAGATGCACAGGAAAGGAATTGGAAATATTTTTGTTTAATATAACTTATAATAGAACTGATAGATTCGATAATAAAGATATTTTTAATGTATATGGAGCTACTTTGAATGAAGAAATAATAATTAGTGAATATGATGCGGGGTTAGGTTGTTCAAATTCACGAATTTGTGCTTTGGAATTTCCATCTATGAAAGTTTATATCCAAGAAAGTTTAGAGGAAAATATATGATTAATAATGAAAATAAACTAAATGAATAAAAATATTTATATTATTAGTGATGTTCATGGTTGTTATAAAACTTTATTAGCTTTAATAGAGCAATTTCCAAATAAACAAAAATCTGAAATTGTTTTTGTAGGTGATTTAATTGATAAAGGTAAAAATACTTTTGAAGTAATCGAATTTGTTAAAAACAATAACTATGATTGTGTTTTAGGAAATCATGATGAAATGATGATACTTTATCATTCTCACCTTGAAAATGATAGACAAAATGAAGATTTAAAATATTGGCTTTTTAAATGTGGCGGTGAAGCAACTTTAAACTCCTATTCTTCAAAAGAAAAATTCTATGAACATATTGAGTTTTTAAAAAGTTTACCTCATTATATAGAGTATCCAGATTATAAAACAAAAGATAATAGATATTTGGTTGTTTCCCATTCAACAGTTGGAATAAAATGGGATTTGAGAAACAGTACAAATAAAGATGATATTGAAAAATTTAATGAATTTGTTAAATGGAGCAGATGGAAAAAATATGATAATAAAGAAATTTTTAATGTTTATGGTCATACCATTTTTCAAGAACCATTGCTAAATGATTATAGCTGTGGCATTGATTTGGGTTGTTTTTATAAAAATAAAGAAAAATTACCAAATCCAAGACTTTGTGCCTTAGAGTTTCCCTCTATGAAAATTTATACTCAAGAGAGTTTGGAGTGAATTAAAAGCTATAAAAAATATAAAAATGAAAATAATTAACTTTTTAATAGTAAGCTACTCTACTTTTGTAAAATGTTTACTATATTTCATTTGGTTTTTATAGAAAATCTATCAATAAATTTTATAAATTCAAACAGATTTTCATTAAAAAAATGACAAATTGCAGCTTAAAAATAAAATTATTTATTCCCTATTTATAACTTATTAAATTATTAATTTAGAGGGGGTTAAATTTTCAATTTTAAGTTTTTATTAAGTTTTATAAAAATTACCGATTTAGCCAAAAAAAGTTGTTTTTTTTTAATGAAAAAGATTTTTAGCCAAGCACTAAAAAAATAAAAAAATAGCGGTCTTACACCGTCCTTTTTTTAAAAAAAAATACAAAAAGATTAATTTAGTGGCTAAAAACAAGTAAAAATAAATAGAAAAAAATGCAAAATTTAAGAGTAAAAAAAGAGTCTAAAAAGATTTGGGAGAGAACCACCCCATGA
Source organism: Arcobacter sp. (assembly GCA_037440805.1). Taxonomy (GTDB): domain Bacteria; phylum Campylobacterota; class Campylobacteria; order Campylobacterales; family Arcobacteraceae; genus Aliarcobacter. Next base: position 2,689 of record JBBITK010000042.1, read on the forward strand.
ATTTGGGGTGGTTTCACACTAATCACTTATTATATTATTTATTATAGTTATTTTTATTGCTAGAGATTTCTGTTTCCATATTCTTAACAATGTCTAAAACTTCATTATCAAATAAACTTACTGTGTCAGATACTGTGTTGATATTTAATTCTATTTCATTTAAAACTTTTGCTTTTCTACCATGTAAAAAAGAGTTCCAAGTGAAAAGAAAAAGATTAACAAGTCCATCTCCTTTGAATGAAGCAGAACTACCATCATTTTTTTGTGTACTAATACCTACCCCTGAAAAACTCAATAATTAAAATAACTTTTCCTTTCTTTGATTTTTTACAAAAAATTTTAAAAATCTCTTTTAAAACAAACTTTCTTTCATGTAGCCATTTAGCTAAAAATGATTTTTTATTTAGTTCTATTTCTCTTAAATTTCCATTCATATCCAACTCATATTTATATTTTCTTTCAAAAAATAAAGCTTTAAATTTTGGATTTATAATTTCACATTTTCTAAGTATTTCTTCAAAATCTGAAAATATATTTTTATCTACAAAATAAAGCAGAGCATAAGACCTAAGAATTGAAATTTTATGATTTACAGGATCTAGAACATTTATTTCATTATCTAAAACAAACCATGCAGATTGAACTTGAATAGCCACATAATCATTATAATATTCATGATTTATAACCATATCTTTTAAAATTCTGACAATATCATTCTTAGTGATGATTTTATTTTTCATATTGGTTTTTACATCAACTACTGGCATTATTACATAATCTCTTCCTAAAATAATTACAGTTTCATCTACTTTATCATTTAGATTTTTTATTGCTAAATTATATGCTTTTGAGATAGATTGTATTGCTTTAAAAGTATCAATACTATTACATCCATCCATTCCTAACTTTTCAACTTCATTTTTATTATATATTTTAGTTTTATTAAATTCAACTTTTTCTATATATGATTTAATATAATCTTTTATACTCAAATCTATTACAACAGATATTTTTTCATTTGAATTTTTCTCCTTCATCCAAACTATAAATAAAATCAATGATAGATTTAACACAAATTATTCCTTTATTATTACGATTGAAAGATATATAAAATCTCTCTTTTTTAAAAAGTTTCATTATTTCTTCTATAGTTTTTTGATAGATAGTAAGTTAATTTACATCATTTTTATTTGTAAATGGAAAAGTGATTTGTAGTTGGATATTTCGTAGTTTTTTTGTAGATATTTTCATATAAACCTCTCATATTTTATATGAGAAGTTTATAGATTTATGTGGACAGTATTTTGTCTAATTATCAAATTTTATGGGTTTTAATTCACTACTCAAATAAAGTGGATGAGCTGGTTCTCCAGTTTTATTTAATTTTAAATAATATTTGTTTTCTATTTTTGATAGAACTTCTTGGCTTCTATGTTTATAGTTTCCTTCATTTCCCCATGCACAAATTACTTTATCAGAAAGTTTTGAATATTTATCAATATAAGTATCATTTTCTTCACCTATTGGATATTCAGAATTAAACATATCTTGTGGTGATGTAGCTCTATAAGCGAATAAATTTAACATATATATCCCACCATAACCCCAGTTATTTGCAAAATTGATACATTTTGTTATAGTATTATCATCTTCCTTTTCATCAGCAGTTGATGGATTTAATCCAATAATTGCAACCATAGGTTTTGTATCATCCCAAATTCTTGATAACACATATCTATATTTTCTATCATCGGATAATATTGCATCTTTTTTCATTTGTTTCCTTTTTTATAATTTGTTCTACTTTTTAACATATAAAAATGTCAATAAAATATATTTCTCAACACTTTTATTAAAAATTATTCTTATTTTATTTATTTCATCTCTTTTCTCTATAAATTCATCTTTCAAACTCTCCAAAAAAAATTATTAATTTCATTTATTGAAATATCTGTATATCTATATTTAATATTTTCTTCTTTAAAAAAGCCATCTTTAAAATAGTTTGGATTATAGATTTTTTTATCACATTTATAACCTCTTAATTCAATTTTCTCATCTAAAACTCTATAGACAAAGTTTTAGTATGAGATACTTCTTTATCATCATTTAGTACCATTTTTTTTCTAATATATGTAAAATATTAATTGATAGTTAAATACTCTTCTATATCTTTGGCTATTTCATCTATCGCCAAAGTAGCTTTTTTGTATAAAACCTTTGTGTAAACAGTATCATTTATAAATGAACTCTCTTGCAAATTGTTTAAAATAGAGAGTTTGATTTGAGGATTCAAAAACATATCAGTATGAATTACAGCTCCACTTGTACCAATTACCACAAAAACCTCACAATCATCAAACTCTTTATACATATCTTGATATTTTGGAGCCATTTCACCAAAAAAAACAATATTTGGTCTTAAAAGCTTATTGCATTTTGGACAATTTTCATAATTTTCAAACTGCTTTTCATAGGATATATTCAAAATATTTTTACATTTTTGACATCTTAACTCTTGTAAAAATCCGTGTAGATGAAGCACCTCTTGGCATCCAGCTTTTTCAAACATATCATCAACATTTTGAGTTATAACTGCAATCTCATTTGGATATTTATTTTTTAATTGAGCCACTATTTTATGGGCATAATTTGGCTCTTTATCTTTTAGATTATCCCTTAACATATCATAAAATTTAATTGTATTTTCCCTATTAAAATCCAAACAACCACTTGTACAAACATCTTCTATCTTGTGATTTTCCCACAAACCATCACTATCTCTAAAAGTTGAAATTCCACTTTCTGCACTTATTCCTGCACCACTTAATATTATTACTTTTGCCATGATGTTTTCTCCATAGTTATTTATATCTTACTTTAAACAGAAGATAATTGTTTAATATCGATTTTATATTATTTCTACCTATTATATTTGCACTATGAATATCATAGGTAAAATTCTCAGGAAATTTATGTATATCTTCAATATCCATATCTACTAACCATTTTGCAAAATCATAACCACTTTGTAAAATATTGCCCATTTGATCACAACCTAAATCATGATCAAATGATATAAAACTCGGTATTCCGTTCTCTTTTACAAAATTTATTGCTTCTTCAAAACTTCTAACAACCACATCATAATCATTTTTTGGAACTCTAATGTCATCTAAAAACATCTTCATTTTAAACCTTATCTATTTAGATTTTATACACCATAATATGTATTCTTTTTATAAAAAAATTATATTGTTTTTATAGGACAAAATATTGTCTAGTTTATAAAATTACTTTTAGCCCTTCAACTGCTCCAAAAGGAATCCCATACCCATAATCCCTATCCACATCAAATTCCCTTGGATTTATTCTCAAAAGTTTTCCATTATAATATTTGGCTATGTTTTCACTCTCTTTTCTAACTGTGGGAATTGCTGTCCCAGCTCCAAGTTCGATAACTAAGAGTTTTTTACCTTTGTTCTCTTTTTTCCATTTATTGTATCTTGTTTCTTGATTTAGAGTTCTTTTAGGATTCCATTTCCAATCTCCAAACATCAAAATATTTGGTCTTGCAATATCGCCACATTTAGGACATAAAGGAGTATCTATGGCTAAAAACTCTTCCATATCTATATCTATTTTTTCAATATCTGATTCCCAAATCTCATTTTTACAATCATTTATACATTGAAAATGCGATATTCTTCCATGACACTCTACAATCTTATCTTCATCAAATCCTGCTTTTTGAAACTGCCCATCTACATTTGAAGTAAACACAAAATAGTTATCATTTTTGGTTTTTACTAAATCCAAAAGCATTTTAAAACCATTGTGGGGAGTAGTGTTTTTATATAGATTATACCTATGCCCATAAAAAGCCCAAGCTAAAAATGGATTTGTAATAAACCATTTAGGATTTGCCAAATCTTGAAAACCTAAATTCAATTTTTTAGCTATTGGATAAGCATTCCAAAATCCCTCATTTCCTCTAAAATCAGGCAATCCACTATCAACTCCCATTCCTGCACCTGCTGTGATTAAAATAGCTTCTGATTGGCTAATTATTTGTTTTATTTCATTTAGTTTTTCTATCATTTTGTTTTCCAATATTTTATTTGGAATAGTTTATTGTTTTAGTTGGACAAAAAAGTGTCTTTATTAAATATCTTTTATAGATAAAAGCCTATATTCAATCTCATAACCTTTATACTCTTGAACTAACTTTTGAGATTTTAAAACTAAATCATTATAATTTAGTCGTTTTTCATTTATTTTTACTTCACAAAGTAGGAGTTTTTTATCTATATCGTCAATAGCAACTATATCTATTTCATTTTGATTATTTCGTTCCCAATATGAACCGATATTTGTAAAAGTTTGTTTCTCTTTTGAAAGTCCCACAAAAAGCTTTTCAAGGAATTTTCCTTTAAAAGTTGAAATATCTCTATAAATAATCTCTTTTAATCTATCAAATTTTTCAGCTTCAATAAGTGAAATGAACTTTAATTTTAATTCTAGTCTATCCTACAATCCTAACTATATCTTAATGAAAATTTCTACAAAGATTTTCAATCACTTGAGTATATTCATCATCTGTTAATTTTGCTATTTTTTCTTTGATTCGCAACTTTGATAAAGTTCTTATTTGATTTATTAAAATATCTGAATCCTCTTTTAGATTTTCTCTTGAAGATATTCTCATTCTATATGGTTGCATATCATCTATTAAATCAGTTGATAAAGGAAGTAAAATAACAGTATCTAATATAGAGTTTTCATCATCTCCAGAAATAATTACTGCTGGTCTGATTTTACCAACTTCATCACCTTTTTTGGGATAAAGATTTACTATTACAATATCTCCTCTACTTAATTCCATCATCAACTCCAAGTTCTGCAAAATCTAAATCTTGATGTTCTTTTAGTTTTTGAAGCTTTGCTAATTTCTCTTCTCTATCAATTTTTTCAATCAAAGGTCTAATTTGTTTTTCATATTTTGAAGAGATAAAATATCCCAATGTTGTATGTTTTCTTCTATCAATAATTTCAGCTATATCCATAGATTTTATTAATGATGGTTTATTTTGAATATCTGTAACACCATAAGTTGTCATACTATATCCTTTTTATAGTTTTAATCTATAAGAATTATACCTTATATATTAAGATATATCAAACTTTGATTTATCTTTAGATAAATGAACAATTTTTATAAATTTATATCCCCTTCAAATACTCTTGCACCCTACTTTTAACACCATTTGCCAACCATTGAGGTTCTAAGACTTTTATAAATGGTATATACCAAAGAATCAAAGGTATTATCTCCATTTCGTGGGTTAGCTTTATCTCTATTTCTATTGAACCATCTTTGTCTTCGCCTATTATCGTTTGACCTCTTAGGGGTTTTCGCTCAAAATATTTTCTAATAGCTTTATCCACAAACAACCTCACAACAAACTGTTCATCAAGATTAAACCAAACAGAGTTTGCATATTTTAATCTCTCTTCTACTATTTGAGGGATTTCAAAGCTATTTTTTATAATTTGTATATTTTTAATACTCTTTAGATGATACTTTTTGAATACTTCTTTATCTCCTATATGAAGAGCCAACAAATACCAAAAACCATCAAAAAAGGCTAATTTTAGGGGTTTTACATGAAAATTATAATTTTCATAATCAAATTTTATTTCAACTCTTTGTTTAATAGCAAGTTCAATTTGTTCAAATAAAGCTATACTTTTTTCTTCTAAATATTCGCCATTTATATTTGCAAAAATTGGGTGTTCTAGCTGTTGAGTAACTTGAGATAAAAGTGAATGAGCTTTTGAATAAAATATTTTTCCAGCACCTTTTGCCATTTCATCAAGGATTCCTAAAATCATCTTTTCATTTGAAGCTAGATTATCTTCTTGCAATTTTGGGTCTATTTTCCAAGTTCTACCCTCTTTTATAGCACCAAAGTTTTTGAGATTTTCATATAAATCCCTTTGGATTGTTTTTGTACTAACATCAAGCTCTTTTGAAAGTTCAGTTATTGTCATACCATGAACATTATTTTTTAACATTTCATAGATTTGGTTTATTCTGTTGTATTTTGTGTTATCGTTTTGTTTTTGAACTATTGGTGGCATATATGTCCTTGTGATAAATCTAAATTATTTTACTTTAATAATGTTAAATTTATCTAATTTTAGGACATAATTTTGTCTTATTAATTTTCTAAAAAGAGTTATTGATTATTGGGGAACAACTTACTTAATTTAAATTTCAATCTTCTTTCTTTGATGAAAAATTAAAAGCCATTAAAGAAGCTTTGTCAAGTGGTATGAGTAAAGCTGCTATTTGCAGAACCTTTGGTGTTAAAAGAAGTACTTTGATTGATAGTTTGAGAAGGGATAGTTAAAGTAATCCCTTCTCATCTAATGACACATATCCCATTTTTTTGTATCCACGTTGGCGTTTATGAAAACTTGATCGAAGCATAGGAGTATTTTCATCGAAAAAATCAACCGCTATACACTCTTGTCCATCTCTTCCGATTCTTCCAAGATATTGAACTATCCTTCCCCAATACGATACTGGCATAGTAAGGACAATAGCATCAAGATGTGAAAAATCGATTCCTTCTCCTATAAAACTGCTTGTAGATAAAATAATGGAAGAGCTATTGGCTTCTTTTAAAAACTCTTTTTTCATTTTTGATTTTAATCCACCATGAATAAGAGTAGATTTTAAACCTTTGGCATCAAGTAGATGATAGAGAATATTCAAATGTTCAATTCTTTCACTAAGCACTAAAATATTTCTATCTTTTAAATTTTCAATCTCTGAAATTATGAGATTATTTCTGTTATAATCTTCTACCATCTCATTTAAAATAAGTGCAAAATCATCACCGAGTGCTTCAAATGGTGAAACAACCGTTTTCAAAGTATGTATCTTTCTAATCTCTTTTTTTAATTCATAAGCAATATCTCCACACTGCATAAACATAATTGGATGCATACCATCTTGTCTTGCAGGTGTTGCACTTAATCCTAAAACATATTTACCTTTAAATTTTCTAAGAGGTATCTCAAATGAAACTGCTGGAATATGGTGTACTTCATCGATGATGATTTGTGAATACTCTTCAATGATTTCAGGTCTATTTTTAAATGATTGTAATGTAGTTTAGCTTTTTCTTTCCATTGCCAAGTTTACCTATAGTTTTAGCATCAATTTTAAAATATTCACAAAGTCGCTCAACCCATTGATCAAGAAGATTACTTTTATTTACTAGTATGAGTGTATTAACACCTCTCTTTTGGTGAACTGCTGCTGCAACTGCTGTTTTACCAAATCCAGGAAGTGCTATTAAAACCGAATAATCTCTTACGAGTATTTTTTCTAAAGTTATTTGTTGTTCATCTTTTAGAGTAAGTGTAAAGTTTAGTTTCTCGATAGGCTTTACAAATCTTTTATCCTCAATAAAGAGTTTTGCTTTATGAGAATTAAAAAGATTTATAATCTTTTGAGTAAGCCCTCTTGGAACGATAATATATTTTTCATTGATATCAAATGATGTAATTATTCTTGGAGTATTAAAAGTTGAGAATCTAAGATTTTGCAATACAAAAAACTCTGGATTTGAAAAGCTTGAGAGTCTTTGAAGTTTATTCAGTACCCCTTTAGAGAGGTTTTGTTTTTCGATATAAAGAGCATCATACAATACGGCTTTTGTTGTTTTTGGGAAAACAAGTGGTTTATCTTGTTTAATCTCCCACGGCATAAGATTTTCATCGCTATTTGAGTTTAGTAAATGCTCCCTTAAAATTGCAGCAACTTGGTAAATAGATATTTTTGATATGTTTTGTAAAACTTCCCACTGATTTGAAAACGGTTGCATAGTATCCATATCTATAAAAACGGTTTTATTCTCATTTCTTGAGCCATAATGCAGTGGCAATGCTACTAAATTTCCAAGTACATCGGGAGCTACAAAATCTTGATTTGGAAACATCCTATCATAGCTTGTCATATCAATTCCACTACTCGTATCCATAGCTTTTGTGATAATGATGTCGCCTAGTTTTCTTGCATCCTTTGCTTTAATTGGTAATTCAAAAAAGTACCAAATATGGATGCCATTACCAGATTTTGAAAGTTCAAATAATGGCTTTAATCCAAGAGATGATGATATTTGCTTGATTGCTCTTGCATCTTCTACAAAACTTGATTTATCCAAATCTATTACTAAAAACTTTGCCATAGTTTGATTTACTACAACATAAGTGCCAAGTCTAATTTTTCCCTCTAGGTGTTGCTGGATAATTTCATTTGATACAGGGATATAATCACTTCCTTTAAAAGTATAAGCTGCTGGAGAATAGCCTTTTTTAAGCCCATCACGGCTTATCCAATATTTTGCAAACACATCACTTCTACCTATAAAAAGAGATTTAAAAAGTTCGATTTTTTGTTCTTTTGTAAAGGGAGAGAGTTGTTCTATTTGCTTTTTTGTCTCTAAAATTTCATTGTCAAGTTGTGTTCTTTGAAATTCTAAATATTGAAGTTTTTGATGAAGCTGTTGAAGTATCATATCATCTACTTCTAATATAAAAATCCAAATAGCCACAGTGGAATTTTATCACCAAATCCAACTTCAATACTATCGCTAGCTACAAAAGAATTTGGCATATCTTTTATCTGCTCAAAGCTTTTATTTTTACCACCAACTTCAAAAGTATATTTTTCTTCACAATAAAAATCACCCACATTGCTAGCGAAGATTCCATCGTCATTTAGTGAGGGCTTGTTTTTATAGTAGTTATCTAACTGATTCACAAAAAATGTTTCTCGTAGGTTGCCAGTATTTGGTTCTTTTGTGTACATGAGATTAGTGTTGGCTAAATAAATTTTCTCTGGCTTATCAAAGTTTTTCATGGCAAGTGAATTTTGCATTAAAAGTTTTACAAGTCCTGCATCATCAAGTTTTGCAAGATACTCTTTTAGTGTTCTATCATCAGTGATTTGGGCTACTTTTTTAATATCACTCATATTTGGCTCAAACGGTACACTCTTAATAATAACAGATAAAAGCATTTTTATTTTTTTTATGCTATTTCCATTGAGTTTTGGATAAACATTTAGAAGGTCACTTTCTATCGATACATTAATGTTTTGTTGCAGTGTTTGAAAAAAAAGGATCTCATTTGGCATTAAAAGATAGTAAGGATAGTAACCATGTTTGAGATAATCTTTAAAAAAAGGGATGATTTTTTTATCTTGTAGCTCTATTGCATGTTTGATATTTGTAGCTATCTTTATATGATTTGTAATGATATCTTCTAAACTATAATTGTCAAATACAAACCCATGGTGAAGCTCTAAAAACTCTCTAAAACTCATACCGACCATGTTATACACAACTGCACGTCTGCTTAGGTCATGACTTCCTTTGTTAATTTGAAGAGTTGAACTACCAGTTGCAATAATTTTTAATTTATCAAACCGATCATAGATATTTTTTAGTTCAGCAGACCAACTTTCATACTTATGAATCTCATCAAAACACAAAAGTTTTCCACCATTGAGAACAAACTCTTCAGCAATCTGGGTCATTGTAAATTTTGAAGAGATTTGTATATCATCAAGATTGACATATAAAGCTTCGTTATCTTTGTAATTTTTTGTGATGTACTGAGCTACAGTTGTTGTTTTACCAATTCCTCTTGGACCAATAATAGAGAGCTTATGCTCTAAGTTTTTTGTTTTTATAAAATATCTTTGATAATCTTGGTTATTTATACTGATAAAATCTCGGCTTTTTATAAATAGTTCTTCAACCATATTCATCCTTTATTGTAAATATCACTATTACATCTAAAATTAATATGTAATGCAATACATAAATAAGTATAAAAAGATTAGTAATACAAAACTGCATAACTTGCCAAACTGCAAAAGTATCTTTATTTCGTAAAAGATGTTGATATTGCATTTAATACAATTAAAGTTTATAATGAGAAAATGTATGATGAATTTTTAACACACATAAATGAAGATATGATTACTCAACCATTACAAAGTACTTATTCTAATATCATTAATGGAGAAGAACTCATACCACATAATGGTGAGTTTTTAGAAATATTGAAAAACAAAGCTAATATGTTCAAAGAAGTTCCAACAGATTAAAGTAAATTTAATGGTAAAAAAATATATAAGATTTTTCTAAATAACAAATAACTATCTACAATTGATATATTTTCATACAGATTATAAGATTTCATATTGATGAAGTTGTAATAATACTCCTATAATCTAGTATGAAATATTTCCGTCTTAGAATAAAACTTACAAACAAATTAATCTATTTTAATACTCTACTTAGATATAATAAAAGAAAATGGAGGGATTATTGTGCCAAATAAACAGCAAGTAGTTAAACAATTACAATCACAAAAAAAATACCTCCAAGAAGCATTTGGACTTACTAAAATAGGTTTATTTGGCTCTGTTTCAAGAGGTGATAATAGAGTTGATAGCGATATTGATATACTTTTTGAAATAGATGAAAAAAAGAAATTTTCAATGTTTCAATATTTAAAACTTAATAAATTTTTAGAAGAAAGTTTACATTCACAAATAGATTTAGTTAGAGAATCTACAATAAAAGAAGCTTTAAAGCCATATATTCAAAAAGATTTAATATATGTTTAGTACATATAGAGATTGGAAATTATATCTTTTAGATATTTTAAAAGAGTGTGAAAATATAGAAAAATTTACAGCTGGAATTACTTACGAAGAATTTACAGATAATCTTGAAAAAGTTTATGCTGTAGCAAAAGCATTTGAAAATGTTGGTGAAGCTGTTAAACAATTACCAAAAGAAATTACTAATCATTACAGCAGTATACCTTGGAATGAAATTGCTAAAATGAGAGATGTATTAACACATCATTACTTTGGAGTTGATGATAAAGTGCTTTGGGATACGCTTGATGAAGACTTTAAATTGTTTAAACAAGTAATACTTCAAATTATAGAAGATACTAAAAACTAGTAAATCAAAAACTTTGCCTTAACTGTCTCTCAAATTTGACTAATTTCCGTTAAAAATAGAAAAAAGTTATATGCAGGCATTCCTATTTTTATATATTTCGCTAAAAATAAGTGCCCTACCCTTATCGTAATAAACTCGTATTGACATCAATAAAATCTTATATATCGTACTTTCTAGCTCTAGGAAATTAAATCATACACTAAAACGGTACCAAAAACTTTAAGACTCAAGTATATTTTAAATAATTGTTAATATTTAACAACTATTATATTTTTTTCTAATGTTTTTGCAAAATTAATAGTGTATTTTGTACCAGTTGAGTGTCCATTCCAAAATGCAACTATCAAATCTGATTCCATAACAATTTGTCTATTTCTAAAATGATAGGCTCTTTTGTGTTTTTTAAAATCAGGATAAAAGACTTTTGTTTCAATGTTATTTTTATTTGCCCATTGAACTCCCATAGTATCAGCACCCTTTGCACCACCACTTACGATTAAAGAAATAGTGTTGTCTTTGTTTATCTCTTTCATCTTTTCATCAAGTAAATTTTTATTTTTAAAATCTCTACTTCCAATAATAGCTACTTTCATAATCTAAGCCTTCTTAATCTTTATATTTAAAAGTTTACAAGACTATTAGGACATAAAATAGTCCTATTTTATGATTAAAATATTTGAAATACAACCTAAAAGGCTTTATGTGTGAATAATATTTATAATTTAGTATTGAAAAATTTCTTTAAAAAAAATGAGAAATTTAGCAATAAATCATTTTTAATAGATGCAAATGATGATATTTTATTGGATAAAAATGATGATAGAAAAACTATTTCTGGGGTTTATTTCAAACTTTGTATATCTAAAATATCTAATGATTTAAAAATCAGATTATTACTATATTCATGGTGTAATGAAACTCAAATTTATGTACCATTAAATAAATCTATTTGGAGTGAAGAGGGATTTGGAGGAGGAAAATATATCTCTAAAATCGAAAATCATTATAAAAAAATAGTTGATAATTTTTTGAGTATTTTTAGACTTATTAAATACCATTGGCATTTAAAAGAGATTATTCATAAACTTGAAAATCCTATATTTTCTTTTCACTACAAGTTATTAAACACCTTTTCAAGAGAGTTTTTAGAGAAATTCTTTTTGGAACAATTTGATAATTATCCTAATTTAAATATTCCTTTATTAAAAAATAAACTTGATAGATATGATATTCCAAAAATAATACTGCCACACTATGTAGAGGGCTTTTATGCAAATGGTATTGAAGTAAGTGTAGATTTAGATGATAGTGATTTTGCTATTATTGAAGATGATAGTGGTGAAATTACAAAAGAAAAATTCTTAGAGATTTTAGAAAAAAGGGCAAAAAATGATAAAAAATGAGGATTTTATAAAATATGTTAGAAGATGGTTAATAAGTCATTATTCAGAATTTAATTATAAACCTTATTTGGCAAGGGATATAAAAAATCGTGGAAGTTATATATTAAAATTTCAAGGGATTTCAAATATTGAGATATATATAAAACCTAATGGAACATTTGATTTATGGGCAAAAATAGAGTTTGAAAATAAAAAATATTTTGACAATCTTTTAGATTTGACAACTGTTATCAAAAAAGATAAAAAAGGTTTTTATTGTGATTTGTGTATCAAAAGAGTTTATTTCAAAAATAAAGCCAAGATTTGGAATGAGCATTTAAAAGAGCTTGTTTTTTGGGTAAATACAAGTCTAAAATCTGAAAATCAGCTAGTTTTGAATTTTTATAAATATAGTTATGAGATAGTGATTTTGCCAAAAGATTGTAAGGATTTAAAAGAAAATAGCAGATGTTTTCCGCTATTTTCTTTTTTAGTTTAAATTAAAATCAATTATCAAAACTCCAAGTTTCTATACCAAATTTAAGGATTTTTTGATGTCTTTCATCAATAGATTCTTTTTTCCAAACAGGTAACCCATTTTCTATTTTTGAAAAGTTTTTTATTTCTGCTTGTTGATTTAGTAATGGGTTTTTGTTATATGACTCTAATTTTTCTACAAATGGTTTATTTCCAATTGAAGCATTATGAGAACCAGAAATTAACATCAAATTACCAATACAATTTAAATATTCTGATTCAAACTCTTCATCATATTTTTTATTTTCATCAATATCGTATCCATTTTCTATAACTCCATTATCTGGTTGTTGTGGTGATATATGTTCAATTTGTTCATTTTTAATTGAAAAATCTTGAATACTATACCCTTTATTCTGTAAGAAATTTTCATATCTCCAAAGTAAATAATTAACAATCCCCAAATTATACATATTTGTAGAATCAAGATAGTTTTTTGTATTATCATCACCCCAGTACCATTCTTTATTTAGAGTATTCTTAATATTTTCTTTCAAAATATCAATATCTCCATCAAAATCAAGAAGTATTTTGTTTAATCTTTCTTGAATATTTGCTCTACTATTAATCAATTTAGCTCTAAATAAAACAATCTCTAATATTTTAAATAGTTCATTAAGTTTGATACTATCATCTCCAAAATATTTAAATCCTTTCATAATAAAAGGATAAATATATGCTGAAATTCCTAAATTCTCTAAATAGTTTTTATATTCACTTTTAAAATGTTCAAATTTCTTTATATTAGAAAATGTTGTGTGAAGTTCTGAAATATACTCTTTTATCCAATCTATTTTATTAATAGCTTTTTTGAATTCATCTTTTAAATCTTCTAATGTTCTGTATGGATAACCTTTTATATACGCTTGATTATGATAAATTAATATACTATCTTCATCTAGTTTTATATCGTTGATGAGTTTGTAAATATCCTTAAAAATATTTGATATATTCTCAATATTTGTATCTGTTTCATCTTCTTGACTATATACATACATTTGATACATAAAATAAAATTTTAGTTTTTCCATGTTTGCTAAATTTTTCCCACGATTATTTTGAAGTTCAAACATCAATGCAGCATCTTTTTTACTTGTAAGTTCAATAGTTGTAAGCTCTGTATATTCAATCTTTTCAAAAATCTTTAAAATCTTATCTGTTGTAAATTCTGATAATTTTTTTGTAAAAAATTCTTTTGCTTCAAGAATTTTCTTTTGGGATGGAGTATTTATTTCAAACTTATTTTTATTATCAACAATAATTGCATCAAAACAAGCTCTATCATATTCAACAGGTCTAAGTTTGATATTTCCACCATTTTTTATATAAATCTTTTCTTTCTCATCAAAATCAAAATCTTTTAAAATTTCTTCATTTTCTCTTTGATTTAACACATTTAATAATGCTCTCATAAAAATAGTTAATGTTGTTAATCTTTGTTGCCCATCTATAATTTCATAATTTCTATCTTTTTTTATAGTTTCAAGAAGAATATTTCCATAAAAGTAATTATTATCTCCATTTAATTGTTCAACAATATCTTCTAAAAACATATCCCAGTTTTTCTTATCCCATGAATAAGCTCTCTGATAAACTGGTATTTCATAATTTTTTTGAGAACTATCAAAAAATCCTAAAATTGTTGTTTGTTTAAATTCCACATTCTTTCCTTATTTTTAAATTTTATTGCTTTATCATAAAAGTAATTAACTAAATTTGAACAATCAAACTATCTCCCATAATATTGATTTAGAAAGCTTATGGGTTGGGATTTCTTTTTCCCAATATTCATTTTTTATCCAATCCCTTTGGATTCTTCTATCTTTTGAAATAGCGAGTTTTCTATATTTTTTTTTCATAGGATTATTTGGGCATCTTGATTGTTTTAATTTATAATCCTCTATAAAATCAACTTTTAGTGGTTCTTTAAATTCTTGTGGATTTAAATATCGAATAGTTTTTACGATTTGTTCAAACTTATCTTTTTGAAAATATTTTTTCTTAGTTTTCCAAATTCCTTGCAAAATCTCCTCCTTTATCAAAAATATCTAATTTATCAGCCACTTTTTTATAATTTTGATAGATTTTGCATTTATTTATGCCCATTTTCTATCATCTCATCATTATCATCTTCATAAGCTGGTGCAAATTCAATATCTGGGTATTTCTCTTTTAATTTTTCATAATCAAAAATAGAACCTAATCTATGCAATTTTGTGTTTATATAGGCAAAAGAGATATTATTATCTTGTAGTCTTACCGATTCTTCATCAAACTCTTTTGTGGTTAATCTATAAGCTTTTGTATAAAATACTTCAGCTGCACTTTTTTCTTGGGATTCCATAGAGTATATCCACCAATAATATTTATACATTTTTGGATTTGGGTGTAAATTTGAGCCTGAAACAAAAATAGCCATAAAATCTTCGCCTCTAGCTTCTAATTTCTTTTTTGCATTCTCTTTTGTAATTAATTTTGAGGGTATCATAAATTATTCTCCTATTTGTTATGGGAGAATCATACAGGTTTAAGTGGACAGTTTTTTGTCCTTTATATTGTTTTAAAATCAATCTTTATTTTTTACATTTTCTATCTTCCCGTCCAAAGAATAGGTGTAAACTGTATCAAATAAATGGAGTTGATAATTTATTATATTTCCCCAAATAGAGCATTTTCCATCGCTTATTTTGTAGTCTTCTATAACTATATTTGATACTAACTCTAATATTTCCTCTTTTGTTTTGAATAAAAATCTTTCATCTTTAAATAGTGAGATTATTCGTTTTTTTTCGCATAAAGCAAGAGCAAAAATTGGCTCATTTTTTCTTTTAAAATTTGTATTTACAAAAATATAACTGTTTTTAAATCTATAAATCTCCTTTTTCAAATTTTCACAGTAATTTAACTCATT
>JBBITK010000043.1:0-13366 GCA_037440805.1 Arcobacter sp.
TGGAGCTGGTGAAGGGAGTCGAACCCCCGACCTGCTGATTACAAATCAGCTGCTCTACCAACTGAGCTACACCAGCACTCCAAAATGGTGGTTCGAGACAGAATCGAACTGTCGACACAAGGATTTTCAATCCTTTGCTCTACCGACTGAGCTATCGAACCATTATTCTTGGGAGTGGAATTATATATATAATATAATTAATATTAACTTAAATTATTAACAAATTTTTTAAATTCATCTCCTCTATGAGCATATGATTTAAATTGATCTAACGAAGCTGCTGCAGGTGATAACATACCAACAAAATCCTCATTTTCTTCTTTTGACATTTCTAATACAGCTTTATCTAAGAAATTACATCTAATAACATCTATTCTGTAATTTAAACAATATTCATAAACTTTTTGTGTATTAGTGCCTATTGCATAAACTTTAATTCTTTCAATTTTTGATAGTTCTTTAAACAAAGGTTCTAAATTTGCACCTTTATCATCACCACCAATTATTAAATGAATATCTCTATCTTTATAAGGAACTAATCCTTTGATTGTCGCATCTATATTTGTTGCTTTACTATCATCAATCCATAACCTATTTTTTGAATCAAAAAATTCTTCCACTTTATGTTTATCTATAATAAATTGATTGATTAAATCATAATCAACTATATCAAATAGTATTTTTTTAGCAACTAAAGCTAATAAAGAATCCAATAAAAAAGGTTCATTAAATTTAACTTTTCTTTTATTTATACCAAAATACTCACATAAATCATCACTATTTTTATATGTAATTACTTTCGCCTTTGTTTGATAATCTTTGAACTCTAAAGGAATTATTGCTATGTCATTCTCATTCATTAAATTTAATGGCTTTAATTTAGCATTTTTATATTCTTCAAAATTACCATGCCAAGTTATGTGATCCTCTGTGATTGGTAACAATAAATACAAATTTGGTTTAGCTATTTTTGTATAATGCATTGTAAAAGAAGAAGTTTCTAAAATCCAAATTTTCGCATTTATATCCATACTACTAAGAGGGATACCAATATTTCCGCCACAAATAGAACCATATTGCTCTAGTAAATATTGTGTCATTTGTGTGGTTGTGGTCTTACCATTTGTTCCTGAAATCCAAATTGTAAATGGCATATCATCATAAAATAAATCATAATCACTAATTAAATTTTTTGAATTTATAATCATCTTATTATCAGGAGGAATTCCCGGACTAGCAATAGTTAAAACATCAGAATCTACATCAAATAATTCTTCAAAATCATTATCATCATACATTATTGAATTTGGAAATTTAAAATGTAAAGCTTGAGCGGTTAGTCCTTTACCTAAAATTCTAATTTGTTGATTATTTTTCATTTTTTACCTAACTTTTAAACTTAGCAATGCAAATAAATTAGTCATGAAAGCAATTATCCAAAATCTAACAATAATTTTGTTTTCTTTCCAACCCTTTTGTTCAAAATGATGATGAATTGGAGCCATTAAAAAAACTCTTTTTTTTCTAAGTTTATAAGAACCTACTTGTAAAATTACAGAAACTGTTTCTAAAACAAAAATAAATCCTATTGCTAATAGTAATAACTCTGATTTTGCAACAATAGCCATGTATCCCATAAATGCACCCAAAGGTAAAGAACCAGAGTCTCCCATAAAAATTTGTGCAGGATGGGAATTAAACCATAAAAAGGCAATTAAAGAACCGCAAATTGCAGTGCCTATTATTACTAATTCACTTACATTTTGAATATTTGGTAACAAAAGATAACTAGAAAATACAGCATGTCCTGTAATATAAACTATCACAGAAAGCGAAAAAAATGCCATTATAGACGGAACAGTAGCTAATCCATCTAATCCATCAGTTAAATTAACAGCATTGGAAGTACCTACGATAACTAACATCCAAAAAATCAATGCAAATAATCCCATATCTAATAACGGGTATTTATAAAATGGCGTATACAAATGAGTTGAGTGACCATATAAATAAATTATCCCTACGACAAGAAAAGCTCCCAAAAATTGTAACATCAATTTGGCTCTAGCACTCAAACCTGCAGAATTTTTAGCTTTTGATATTTTAGAATAATCATCTTGAATACCTATCAAACAAAATATTCCTATAATCAATAAGGCTGCAACTACATAGAAATTATTAAGCTTAGCAGTTAATAAAGTTGCAATCATAGTTGAAATTATAAAAACAACTCCGCCCATTGTTGGAGTACCTACTTTTAGTTGATGACTTTCTGGTGCATATTCGTATATTGGTTGTGATGCTTTTTTGGCTCTAGCCCAAGATATAAATTTTGGCATTAAAATCATTGTCAAAATAAATCCTATAAAAAAACTCATTCCTGCTCTTACAGAAATGTACTGAAATAAATTAATATCTAGGTGTCTAAAAATCCAATAAAACAAACTTAAACCTTCATTTTGATATAATGTTCGCGATTATATAACAATATACTTTTTAAAAGGTTTAAAAATATGACAAATAAAACTTTACTCGTGATCACAGATGGAATAGGACATAATACTTCTAATTTTTATAATGCTTTAACAAATGCACAAACTCCAACTTATGATTACTTATTCAAAAATATTCCTTATTCTTTAATTCACACTTATGGAAGATATGTTGGATTGCCAGAGGGGCAAATGGGAAATAGTGAGGTAGGACATATGACTATAGGTTGTGGAAGAGTTTTATATCAAGATTTAGTTAAAATCAATTTAGCAATAGAAAATGATACTTTAAAAGAAAATCAAATTTTAAAAGAAACTATAGAAAAGTCTAACGCTATTCATTTAGTTGGATTATTAAGTGATGGTGGTGTTCATTCTCATATTGAACATATTATTGCTCTTGCTAAACTTGTAAAATCTCAAAATAAAAAAGCTTTTATTCATATAATAACAGATGGGAGAGATGTTGCTCCTGACTGTGCAAAAATTTATGTAGAACAGATTCTAAATATTTGTGATGAAGATATTAAAATTGCAACAATAGCTGGAAGATATTACACTATGGACAGAGATAATAGATGGGATAGGGTTAAAAAAGGTTATGATGCGATGACTTTTGCAACTCCAAAAACAAATTTAAATATCACTGATTATTTAGCAGATAATTATAAAAATCAAATTTTTGATGAATTTATTATTCCAACTGCATTTAATAATTATGATGGAATAAAAGAAAATGATGGATTAATATTTTGTAATTTTAGAAGTGATAGAATGAGAGAAATATCTTCTGTTTTTGCTTCTAAATCATTTAATGAATTTGAAAAATTGGATGTTTCTTTAAATTTAGCTTCAATGACACAATATGATAAAAACACTCCTATTCCTGTTTTATTTCCAAAAGAAAATCCTTCTAATACACTTGCTGAAGTTATTTCAAAAGAAGGATTAAAACAACTTCATACAGCAGAAACAGAAAAATATGCCCATGTAACATTTTTCTTTAATGGTGGAGTTGAAGAGCCTTTATTAAATGAAACTAGAGTTTTAATACCTTCTCCAAATGTTGCAACTTATGATTTAAAACCTGAAATGTCTGCACCTGAAGTTGGAGATGCGGTAAAAAAAGCTATGGACGATAATTATGATTTTATAGTTGTTAATTTTGCCAATGGAGATATGGTTGGACATACAGGAATTTTTGAAGCTGGTGTAAAAGCTGTTGAAGCCGTAGATAAGGAACTTGGATTAATTATTGAAAAAGCAAAAGAATTAAACTACAATTTAATTCTTACATCAGATCATGGAAATTGTGAAATGATGAAAGATGAAAATGGAAATATCCTAACAAATCATACCGTAGGAGATGTTTATTGTTTTGTTATGGCAAATGGTGTTACAAATGTAAAAGAAGGTAGTTTAAATAATATTGCACCAACTGTACTTAAACTAATGAATATAGAAATCCCTAAAGAGATGGATGAGCCATTAATATAGATAACTAAATGTATAAAATAAATATAAATCATTTACAAATATTTAATAAAGATAAAAAATTAGTTGATCTTTCTTTTAATATTATGTCTTCTACGGCATTGATAGGAGAGAGTGGTAGTGGAAAATCTCTAACTTTAAAATCTTTACTGAATTTACTACCTACTTCATTAAAAATAGAAAAAGATATAGATGCCAATTTTAATTTAGATTACGAAAATATTGGATTTATTCCTCAAAATCCTTTCACTTCATTATCACCTATGACAAAAATAAAAAAACAATTTTTTTGCAACGAAGGAAAAATGGAAAAAGTATTAAAACTTGTCGGATTAGATAATACTGTTTTAAATAAATTTCCAAATCAACTAAGTGGTGGACAAATTCAAAGAGTTGTAATAGCCATTGCTTTGAGTAAAGATATAAAACTTTTACTGTTAGATGAACCAACTACAGCTTTAGACAAAGAAAATAGAGAAAATATTATAAATTTAATTAAAAATTTAAAAGAAGAATTAAACATATTAATACTTTTTGTAAGTCATGATATAGAATCTATAAAAGATTTATGTGAATATTTTGTAATCATTAAAAATGGTTTCATTGTAGAACAGGCTTCATCATTTGAGATATTTAATCTTCCAAAAAATGACTATACAAAATCTCTTATAAATTCAACTTTTAAAAATAAACCTTTTAGGAAATAATACATGTTCAAATTTCTGTTTGCATTAATTTTTATTGGAGCTCTTGCACTAGGAGGATGGATTTATACACTTTATGATGAAATTAAAGATGATATAAACTCTGTTATAAACTACACACCTAAACAAAGTAGCCAATTTTTCGATAGAAATGGAAAGTTAATTGCAAATACTTTTTCTCAAGAAAATAGAGATTATGTAAAATATAATGATATTCCAGCAAGAATTATTGAAAGTTTGGTTGCCATTGAAGATACACAGTTTTTTGAACATTCAGGAATTAATCCAGATGCAATAAGTAGAGCAATAATCA
This sequence comes from Arcobacter sp., assembly GCA_037440805.1. Taxonomy (GTDB): domain Bacteria; phylum Campylobacterota; class Campylobacteria; order Campylobacterales; family Arcobacteraceae; genus Aliarcobacter. The sequence continues at coordinate 5,004 of JBBITK010000043.1, forward strand.
AAGATATACAAGCTGGTGGATTTGTAGAAGGTGCTAGTACACTAACTCAACAATTAATTAAAATGTTAGTTTTAAATAGAGAAAAAAAATTAATTAGAAAAATAAAAGAAGCTCTATTATCTATTAGATTAGAAACTGTATTAACAAAAGAAGAAATTTTAGAAAGATATTTAAATCATGTATATTTTGGACATGGATATTACGGTATTAAAACTGCTGCAAAAGGATATTTTAATAAAGATTTGTATGAGTTAACTCTAAAAGAAATAGCCATATTAGTAGGTCTTCCTAGAGCTCCAAGTTTTTATGATCCTACAAAAAATTTGAAAATTTCATTGGCTAGAGCAAATCAAGTAATTACTAGACTTAATACTTTAGGGTGGATAAATGAAGAACAATACAAAACAGCCCTTAGAGAATCTCCTGAAATTCATAATCAAACACTAACCAAAAACAAAGCTCCTTATGTTGTTGATTATGCAATGTCACTTTTAAAGGATACTTTACCTGACATTCAATCTGGTGGATATAAAATTTATTTAACTATTGATTTAGATGCACAAGAAATTGCTGCTCAAGCCTTACAAAAGGGATATGAAGATGCATTAAAAAGAGATTTAGGTTTCAGAAAAGGAGAAAAGAAACCTAATGAAAATTATGTAAAAAAACTAAATGGTGCATTGGTATCTATGGAAAATAATACCGGTAGAATTTTAGCTTTAGTAGGTGGAATTAACTATGAAGAATCTATGTTTAATAGAGCTATTCAATCAAAAAGACAACCAGGAAGTTCAATCAAACCATTTTTATATCAAATTGCACTAGATAGAGGATACAATCCAACCTCTCAACTATATGATGTTTCAAGAACTTTTGAGTATACAATTAATGGTGTTAAAAAAATTTGGGAGCCTAAAAATTATAATGGAAAAGTTGAAGGAATAGTAACATTTAGAGATTCATTAACTTTCTCTAGAAATTTATCTACAATAAATCTTGTAATGGAATTAGGTTTAAATAGCGTCTATAAAGAATTGAAAAATTTTGGTTTTTTAAATGTTTCAAATGATCTTTCTTTAGCCCTAGGAACAATGTCCGTTTCATTAATTGAATTTAGTGAAGCATACTCTATGTTTTCAAACTATGGTACACAAGTTAAACCCTATTTAATAGAACAAATATTGACAAAAGAAGGAGAAAGTATCAATTTTGGTCCGCAAAAAAAAGATATGTTAGCACCAGAACAAGCATTTTTAATGACTACTGTTTTAAAAGATGTTGTACAAAAAGGAACAGGAACTGCTGCCAAAGTAGAAGGATTGGAAATTGCGGGAAAAACAGGAACAACAAATGATAATGTGGATGGATGGTTTTGTGGATATTCTCCTTCTATTCAAACTATTGTTTGGTATGGAAATGATGATAATCTTCCAATGAGAAAGAGTGAAACCGGTGGTAAAATTGCAGCACCTGTTTTTTCTCAATTTTATAAAAAGTATTTGGAAATACATCCAGAAATTACAAGAAGTTTTCACAAACCAGAAAATGTTTATACCTCTATTATAAATGGAAGAGAAGAGTATTATACTGATAAATCACCTCTTGCAGAAACGACTCAAATAGACGAAATGAATGAAAATCCAGCTGATGAATCTATGGAATTTTAAAACTAATTAAATCTAAATAAAAAAAGGGGAGAGAAGAACTCTCACCCCTTTTTCATTTTATAAAACTATTTATTAACAAGAATACATTGTTTTAAATTCAAAAGGTGTAGGTCTAGCTTCATAAGGCCAAACTTGAGTCTCAAATTTATAATGTTGATATGTATCTATCATTTCTTGAGAGAATACAGGTTTTAAGAAATCATTATCTCTAATTAAAGCTTCTAGTGCTCCTCTTAAAGTATGAGGCATTTGAGGAATTTCTCTTTCTCTAATTTCATCTAAAGATAATTCAAATAAATCGTCATCCATTGGTCCAACTGGTTCGTATTTATTTTTAATACCATCTAATCCAGCCATTAACATTGCTGCAAATCCTAAATAAGGACAAGCTGTTGAATCTGGGAATCTCATCTCAATTCTTGTAGCTTTTTCACCTGCACCATATGGAACCCTACAAGAAGCAGATCTATTTTGAGAAGAGTAAGTTAAGATTGAAGGAGCTTCAAATCCTGGGATTAATCTTTTGTATGAGTTAGTTGAAGCATTTGTAAATGCAGCAATAGCTCTAGCGTGTTTAAATACACCACCTACATAATGTCTAGCAGTTTCAGATAAATTTCCATATTCACCTTGTTTGTAGAATAAGTTTTTACCTTCTTTCCAGATTGATTGGTGTACGTGCATTCCATTTCCATTATCACCATATAATGGTTTTGGCATAAATGTAGCAGATTTACCATTTAAGTGAGCTACCATTTTAATAACATATTTTAATTTTTGTACATTATCAGAAGCTTCAATTAAATCTCCAAATACTATACCAATTTCGTGTTGACCTTGTGCAACTTCATGGTGTCCTAAAACAACTTCTAAACCAACTTGTTCTAAAACTGTCATCATTTCAGCTCTTAAATCTACACCATTATCAATTGGTTGAACTGGGAAGTATCCACCTTTTGTTCTTGGTCTATGACCCATATTTCCAGTTTCATAATCTCTTGAATCATTCCACTCACCATCTTCAGTATCTACTTTATAGTATGACTCATTGATAGCATCTATAATTTTTACATCTTCAAATACAAAGAACTCATTTTCTGGTCCAAAATAAGCAACATCACCAACACCTGATTCTGCTAAGTGTTTTAATGCTTTTTTAGCAATAGATCTTGGACATTTTTCATACATTTCATTTTTATAAATATCATAAACATCACAAATAACAATAATTGTTGGATCTGCAGTAAATGGATCTAAAAATGCTGTACCAACATCAGGTTTTAAAATCATATCTGATCTGTGAATTGGTTGCCAAGCATCGATAGAAGAACCATCAAAAGGCATTCCATTATCTAAAGTAGAAGCACTAACAGCACTCATCATATATGTTACATGGTGCCATGTACCCTTCATGTCTGTGAATCTGAAATCAACAAATCTAACTTCATTTTCTTGACAAAATTTAAAAAACTCTTCTGTACTATTTACAAATTTACCCATAAATTTAACTCCTTATAAATATTTAAAAAATTGTATCTAAATAAGAACAAAAAGAAAATTAAACTTATGTATATTTTTTATACAGGAAATTAAAAAATATCTATTTTTCAAAAAAATTAAAAATTTATAGTTACTTTATCTCTATTTTCAAAATATATGGCTTTATTATAGCCCACACTTTTAGCAAGTTTAACTGCATTCTCATAATATAATCCCACTTGTTCAACACTATGAGCATCTGAACCAAAAGTTATATCTATTCCTAAAGAGTAAGCTTCTTCTAATAATTGTTTTGAAGGATAAGTCTCTTCAATAGGCTTTCTCAAACCTGCACTATTTATTTCCAAAACCATATTTGATTTTTTTATTTCTAAAAGTGTATTTTTTGCAATAATTCTTATATCTTTTTTTGGTAAGAATTTAAACACCTTAATCAAATCCAAATGTCCAACAATGTCAAATAAACCTGTTTTTGCCATCTCTTTTATAGCAAAAAAATACTCTTCCCAGATAGTATCAATATCTTTAGATTCATAAACACCTATAAATTCAGGATTGTCAAATCCCCACATATCATTTTTTTCTTTTAAGAAATGTACTGAACCTATTAAATAATCAACTTTTGATTTTACTACCTCATCTAAAACATATCCATCAATATAGTCAACTTCATATCCAAGTAATACCTTTATATTATTCTTATATTTATCTTTTACTTCTAATATCCAATTTTCATATAAAGCTTTTTGAGAAATATCCATTCTATACTTTGGATCATAATTCATAGGTGCATGGTCTGAAAATCCATATACATCTATACCTAAATCAATAGCTTTTTTTACATATTCCTCAACAGTACCTGTTGCATGATTGCATAAAATTGTATGATTGTGTAAATCTATTCTCATCTATATCTCACTTGATTTCTTCCATTCTCTTTTGCTTCATATAAACTTTTATCAGCAAACTGCATCATTTCATCTATATTTTTACCATAATCAAAAGTACAACCTATGGAAACTGTATATTTAAACTCTATATCTTCATAATTAATAGTATTATTCTCAAATTTATCTCTTATTTTTTCTAATAATTCTTCTACATAATTTTTTTCTAAGTCATAAAATAAAATACAAAATTCTTCTCCACCCAGTCTACTAATCAAGGCATTAGATTCTATATTTTTTTCAAGAACTCTAGCTACCTCTTTTATTGCAAAATCTCCAGCATCATGACCAAATTTATCATTTATACTTTTGAATTTATCAATATCTAAAATAGCTATTGAAAATGGCTTATTCTGTTCTTTATTTTTTTGATATTTTTTTTCTCCAAAATCAAACAAATATCTTCGATTGAATAATCCAGTTAAGTAATCTTTATTAGCTTTATTTTTAATCTCTTCAAAAAGCTCTAAAATTTCTAAATTAGAATTAACTCTTGCAAAAAATTCTTCATCACTAAAACCTTTATGCAAATAGTCATTTGCACCGAACTTCAAAAATTTTGAAGAAATTTTTTTATTAGATTCACTTGAACAAATTATTATTGATAATTCATCTTTTGAAGCTATTTTTCTTATCTCTTTTGTCAAAACTAATCCATCCATTACAGGCATCATATAATCAGTTAAAATAAGTTTTATATCTTTATTTTCTTCCCATATTTCTAAAGCTTCTTTTCCATTTGTTGCAACTAAAGGATGAAAATTATATCTTTTTAACAAATCTCTAGTTTTTTCTGTAAAAGTTTTGGAATCATCAACTATTAAAACTTTAATACTCTTATTTGAAATAACTCTCTTAACTATATTTACTGCATAATTTAATGCACTTATTCCATCTTTTATTATATAGTCTATTATATTTTGATTCCTAAAGCTATTTTCTTTATCTAACTGTTCACTTCTAGTTAATAAGATAATAGGTATAGAAAATTTTTTTATAAATGAAACTATCTCTCCATTTGGTGCATCTGGCAAACTCAAATCCGACAATACAACGTCAAATTTACCTTTATGCTCTAAAATCAAATTTGCTGTTTCCTTCATATTGGAAGCAATAAACACATTTATATTTAAATTTGATTCAATTATATCTTTTAAATTTTCTCTAATCTCTGCACTTTCATCAACAATTAAAACTTTGCTTTTCATAATAATATACCAGAACCTTTTATTTCAGTACTTCTATCTTTTGCATAAACTCTTTTACCGTCTATTAAATCATATTTCCAAATAGGTGCATTAGCTTTAAAATCTTCAACAAATAGATCTATTAATTCTAAAGCAACTCTTCTTTTTGGAGAACAAACACAGGCAATATAAGAAGATTCATGATTTAAAACATCACCAATAGAGTGAGCCATCAAAATCTCTGCATTTTGTTCTCTAGCCCTATTTTGCCAACTTTCAAACCATTTATACAATATTGGCTCATAGATATCAAAACTAAGTCCTGATATCTGATTTTCATTCCTAACTACCCCAATAAAAGTTATTATAGCACCATAATTATTATTTTTTAAACTATCGAACCAACTTTTTGTTATATTTTCAACATCTAAAAAGCCATTTTGTAACAATAAATTATTCACAATAAATTATCCTCCACATACAGGAGGTAATAAAGAGACTTTATCTCCGCTCTTTAAATCAAAATTTTTAGAATAAACTATCGTATCATTAACTGCAACAGCACAACTCTCAAGCCATAAATTAATATCATTATCATTTTTCAAAATTTCGCTTAATTGGGTTAAATTCGTTATATCCAAATGTAAACTTTCTCTATTGATTGGTCCTAAAAATTCAATCTTAACCACTTTAATACCTTTTTATAATTTTTATAATATTATGCGACCAAATTAATTATAACATACAAAGGATGTCAAATTGATGATTTTTGGAAAAATAGATTTTATTAATCTATTACCATTTCATGTTTATTTAAAAAAAAATATAACATCTTCTCAACTAAAATCTATAATAGAATACAAAAAATCTTATCCTTCTAAAATTAATACCAAATTTTTAAAAAAACAAGTAGATAGTGCTTTTGTATCATCAATTATTTCACATAATCAAAAAAAACTAGACTTAGGAATAGTTGCAAAAGATAAAGTTTTATCGGTTTTTGTTATACCAAGTGATTCTTCAGCAGAAGATTATCAATCTCAAACATCAAATGCCTTAGCAAAAATATTAAACATCAATGGAAAGGTCATGATTGGGGATAAAGCTCTAAAATACTATTGTGAGAATAATAATTCTTCAATTGTAGATTTAGCGAAAGAGTGGAAAAGAAGATACAACTTGCCATTTGTTTTTGCAGTGTTATGTTACAACTCAAACGGTAAATTATTAAAAAAATATGTAAAAAAATTTGATAAACATAAGATTAAAATACCTCAATATATACTAAACCAATATTCAAAAAAAACTATGATTTCCAGCAAAAATATTTTAGATTACTTAAAAAAAATTGATTATAAGATTGAACAAAAAGAGAAAAAATCTCTTAAAAAATTTATAAATTTAGCCATACAAAAAGGATTATTATGACCATATTAGATACTGTTGTCTTAGGTATTGTAGAAGGTTTTACTGAATTTTTACCAATATCTTCAACTGGACATTTAATTATTACAAGCGAATTATTAGGTCTTGAACAAACCAGCGTAAACAAAGCTTTTGAAGTAATCATTCAATTTGCAGCTATTTTAGCTGTTATTTTAAATTATCCTTCGAAATTTACATTTAAACATATTAATTTATGGACAAAAGTTTTAATTGCATTTTTGCCAATAGCAACTTTAGGTTTTATTTTTTCTAAACAAGTAAAAGCTATGTTTAGTATAGAAATCGTGGCATGGATGTTTATTATTGGGGGTATTGTATTTTTAATTGTTGAAAAATTCTATAAAGAAGAAAAAACTATTACAAATGATGTGGAAGATGTAACTATTAAACAAGCCCTTTGGATTGGTTTTGCTCAAATATTTGCATTAATTCCAGGTACAAGTAGAGCTGGTTCTACAATAATTGGAGCAATGTTAGTTGGAATGAGCAGAAAAGTTACTGCAGAGTTCTCTTTTTTATTAGCATTCCCTGTTATGTGTGCAACAACGGGTTATGATTTATTAAAGCATCACAATGAGCTTTTTAGTGATGCTAATATTCTAAATTTAACAGTTGGATTTGTAGTATCTTTTATTGTAGCCTTCTTAACAATCAAACTATTTTTGAAATTTTTAGAGAAATTTACTTTTGTATCTTTTGGTATTTATAGAATAATATTTGGCTTATTACTTCTTACATTTTTCTAAAATTACATCCACCATTAATTTAACAGCATTAGGGTTAATACTATCAACTAACCCTTTGCTAATATCATAAATATCAGTATGGACAATTTGAAAAAATTGATTTATATTTAAATCTTCTTCCCTTTGGATAAAACATAACTTTTTATCTTTTAAAAATTTTGCATTAAAATATTGATGATCACCAGCTGCGTATTTATAAGGAATAAAAAGTGTTGGCAAAGCATTTGCACTTAATTCCCATAAAGTAGATGCACCTGCTCTACTTACTGCAAAATCAGCTTTTTCCATTTTATCAACTAAAGCTTTTGAAAAGTCAAAAACATCTGCTACAACTCCTAATTTTTCATACTCTCTGCAAACTCTTTCATAATCATTTTTACCAGTTTGGTGAATTATATTTATTCCTAGAGCATGTAAATCTTTAGCTACTTTTAAAGCAAAATCATTTATTGCAACAGCACCTTGAGAACCACCTAAAAAAATAATTGTTTTAATTTTACTTCTAATTCTAGCCTTATCAAAAAAATCATTAGATACTGGATAATCTTTGATTGGAGAACTATCATCATAAGAAGAGAAAGTCAAAGTTGAAAATTTAGTTGTTAATTGATTAAGTTTTCCCATTTTAGAGTTTTGTTCATGAATAAATAACTTACAATTCATTTTAAAAATAGAAGCAAAAGATGCAGGTGCAGCAGAAAAACCACCAACACTTATAACAATTTTTACATCTTCTTCAGAATAAATATCTAAACATTTTAAGGTTTTTAAAAACATATTAAACAAAGAAGAAATTTTTCCAAAGAAGCCTTTATTTACAACTCCCCTTGTATCTAAAAAATATTTCTTTTTAATTCTTAGTTATAAGAA
>JBBITK010000043.1:13376-18451 GCA_037440805.1 Arcobacter sp.
TTTTAATTCTATGATCATGTTCAAACCAAGATTTATCTTGACCGTTTGAAGAACCTATAAAAATTATATAAAAACCTCTATTATGAAACTCTTCTATAAAAGAATCTGCTACCTTTAGATGACCACCTGTTCCACCACCTGTTATTACAACTTTACTCATTTGTATCTTCCATTTTTTCTTCTTTTTGCACAACTCTACTAATAGATAAAACCATACCAATAGCAACAGCTAATGATAACATTGAAGAACCTCCGTAGGAGAGTAAAGGTACTGCAATACCTTTTATAGGAATCATTCCTGAAACTCCATAGGAATTTATTAAAAAAGCAACAATTATCATTAATGAAATCCCCAAACTAAACAAATGATAAATAGGGTTTGTTACTCTTGAACTTATTTTTAAAATTCTCCATACAATCAAAGATAATATTAAAATTATAAAAATCAATCCAAATAATCCTACTTCTTCTGTTATTCCAGCTAAAACAAAATCCGTATGAACTTCTGTTAGAAAACCTATTTTTAAATCACCAAGACCTATTCCTTGACCTAAAAAACCACCATTATGTATTGCATTCAAAGAGTGTGATACTTGATAAGGTTCTGGTAGTTCATCAACTCTCAAATAGTTTTCCGCCCAACCAGGAAGAATTGCTAATATTCCATCTTGAACCATAGCCCACCAAGAAAATATTCTCTGCATTCTATGAGGTTCAGTGGTTATTAATATAAATCCACCTAATAAAACCAATGTTCCTAGAGCCAAAAATATTTTAAATGACCTATTTGCAAATATTAATAAAACTATTAATATAGCTCCTAGCAATACAACCTGTCCCAAATCTTTTTGTAAATAGGCAATTATAAAAACAACTATGACAAAAGTAAAAAAATATGGCATTAAAAGCTTTATTTCTTCAATAAAACCTATTTTCTTAGGTTTACTCAAAAGTTTTCTATGAAAAGACCAAGAAAGAAAATAGATAAATCCTATTTTAAAAAATTCCACAGGAGAAATTGACAATCCAGGTAATCTTATCCATCGATTTGCACCTCCTGCTGCTGTTACAAGAGAAGAAGGCAAAAATGGCATTATAATCATTAAAAAAAGAAAAAAACCAAATAAAGACATACCCATTTTTTTTATAATTTTATCAGGTTCTTGAAAAGATAAATATAGCATTATAAAAATAGAAAGAATTCCTACTCCAAGCTGTCTGACAAAGAAATGATAATCACCATAACCCATAAATTCAACAGTAAAAATAGTTAATGAATATGAAAAAATTACACTACAAATTATTAAAGTAGATACTAAAATAAATAAGGTATAGTCAGCTTTGCTGTTATTTAAACTATCATTGATTGATTTAATATTAATTTTGTTAAAATACATATCTCATTATATAATATTATGGATTAATATGTCTTCAAATACAAATCAAAGCGGTAACAAAACAAAAAGAATTTGGATTTTGTTTAGTTTAATTTTTTTTCTTTTAATAATACTTGTAGTCTCCATCTTTAGAACAATTAGAGAAGATCGGCATATTCCATCTTTAACTATTGAAAAAAAAGAGTTAGCAGTAAGAGGAGATATTATTAGTAACGATAACTATAAATTAGTCTCTTCAAGAAAATTGTACAAAGCTTCTATTGATACTAGATACTTAGATCCTTTAAAAAAAGATTTATTTATTAGGCTTTTCTCAATTTATAGTAACATTCCTCACGATGAAATTAAAAAGAAAGTTTTAGTTGGATTAAAAAAACCTGGTTATTTAGTATTAAGTTATAATGTTGACTCTAAAACTGCTAAAAATTTAAAAGAGTTATCTTTAAAATTAAATAAATTAGAAGCATTTATTTCAAGAAAAGTAAATGGTACAAAAATTTTAAGAGGATTAACTATAGAAGAGAGTGGTGAAAAGAGAACATTCTCTTATGAAAATACATTAACTCCTCTTTTAGGCTATATATCTAAATATGAAGCAGAAAATGGCAAAACAAAAGTAAAAGGAATAAAGGGATTAGAAAAACATTACAACAAATATTTAAATGAAACAAAAGATGGAATATTAAGTGGAAATCGTGATGCTATTTCATATGTCTCTTTTGATAAAAATTCTACTATTAGAAAAAGAATTGATGGTGCAACTTTAAATTTAAATATTCCTTTAAAATTACAAAAAAATTGTGAAATTTCTCTTGATTTTTTTAAAAAGAAATTCCAAGCTGAAGAGATTATTATAGCCATAATGGATAATAAGACGGGTAAAATATTAACTATGGCATCCTCTAATAGATTTAATCCTGAAAAAATTACAAAAAATGATATTGCATCTTTGAATGTTAAAGCTATTGAATTCCCTTTTGAACCAGGTTCAGTTCTAAAACCAATATCAATATCTCTTGCGATGGACAAAAATTTAATCAAAAAAAATGAAACTTTTTTGGCATATAATTCAAGTAATATGCCTAATAAAGAGGGATTATATCCAAGAGGTGCATATAAAATTGGTAAATTTACCATAAAAGATGATCATGAATTTTCTAAAACAAAATTAACTCTTGAAGATATTGTTATGTTTTCGTCAAATATTGGAACATTACAAATAGCACAAAGATTAACAGGACCTGAATTTTATGATGGATTAATTAAATTCGGATTTACAAAAAAAACTGGTATAGATTTACCATATGAAAAAGTAGGAATAATGCCTAAAATATGGCAATTCTCTGCTAATGACAAAAAGAAAAAAGATAATATTTATAAAGCAACTGTTTCCTATGGACAAGGTATGACAGCTACTTTTATCCAATTAATGAAAGCTTATTCTGTATTCAACAATAATGGTTATGCTGTAACACCTCAAGTTGTTTCGTATTTATCACACAATGACAATAAATATGTATTAAACAATAAAAAACCAGAAAAAATAATTAGTTCTAAAACAGCAAATGAAATGAAAAAACTTTTAATAAAAACAGTAGATGAAGGAACAGGGAAAGCTGCTAAAATTGATGGATTACAAGTTGGTGGTAAAACTGGAACTGCAAATGTTGCAAAAGGAGGAGGATATGTTAAAGAGTATGTATCCTCATTTTTTGGTTTTGTAAATGATGATAAAAATTCTTATACAATAGGAGTAACTGTAGTAGATCCTATATCCACAGGTAATAATTGGTATTACTATTATGCGGCTCAATCAGCTGTTCCTGTTTTTAAAAATATTGTTGATAATCTTGTCCAATTAAACTATTTAACACCAAAAATTGATATAATCCAACAAAAAAATACAATAAAGGAATAAAATGTTTTTTAAAAAATCTTATAAAGAATATGATTACTCTCAAGATGAATTATCAAAATTTGCTTATGCAAAAATCACAACTGAAAATGGAGTAATTTGGATTAAACTTTTTAACAAAGAGACTCCAAATACTGTTGCAAATTTTGCAACACTTGCAAATGATGGTTTTTATAATGGATTAATTTTTCATAGAGTAATTCCAGGTTTTATGGCACAAGGTGGTTGCCCAGATGGAAGTGGAATGGGTGGACCGGATTGGGCTATAAAATGTGAAACAAAAGCTGAAAAACAAATTCACAACAGAGGAAGCCTATCAATGGCTCATGCTGGACCAAATACTGGAGGAAGCCAATTTTTCATATGTTTTGTTCCTTGTCCACATTTGGACAGACATCATACTGTTTTTGGTGGTATAGAAGAGAATGATGCAGATAGTTTTAAAGCATTAGATTCAATAAAGCAAAGAGATAAAATTGTTTCTATTGAAATTCTAGAACAAAAAGCATAAACAAAAGACTATGTACTTTTCAGTACATGGTCTATAGACTATGTATTATAATATCCACTTATTCGCAATGACATTTTTAAAAGGTCACTAACACTAATCATATATTCATTAGCTCTGTTTTCTAACTGTTCTTTTATAATATCTGTGACTGGTACTGCATATTGTTTAACTACTTTACCTAATTTCTTCTCATTATTCAAATTATTTGAAACCAAAGCCACAGGAGTAAAATCATTTTTTAAAGCATTACTTAAAGACATTCTAATAAGAGATACTACATTTAAACCAACAAATTTAGCTTCAGATTCTAGTATTTCCCTTTCAGAAGAATTTACATTTAAACTAACAATTACTTTGAGTTTATCTTTATCATCTTTTTTTGGTCTCCCGCCCCTTTTAATAATTTCATTTTTCTGAATTTCAGCATGAGTTAAAACTTCTTTTTTATTTATATTTAACATTGAAAATTTTTTTGATGATGAATTAATATTTTTATCTTCCAAAATAGTTCCTTTTAATTTATATATAATTATCTATACATTCTTTTAATTTTTTAATATTTTCCGCTGCCTTTTTATATGCAAAAGCTTTTATTCCTCCACTATTAGCTAGTTCTAGAAGACTCATGTTTTGATTTATTGCTGTTTGATAAGCAGCACTAACTGGCATTATAAAAATTTCACACTCAAATCCCAGTATATCTTGAATAATAATATTAACTTCTTCTATATCATTTGGTTTTTGAACCATATTTGCGATAAATAAAATTGGCTTGTCGTAATCTTTTACAACATTTATAGTATCTACAGTACTTTGTAATGTTTCGATTGTTGCATTAAATGGAATAATTACCAAATCACTCTGTTTAATAGCTTGTTCTAGTTTAATATCATTAAAACCACCAAAATCAAATATTGTATTTTCATAATTGTTCAAAACTTTTTCATTTATATCTATATTTTTAACTTTACTGGGTAATCTATCTGCCAAATTACCGTAAGGATCTATTTCTACGCCATTAAAGCTAAAACTTGTTATTAATTGATGTGCAATTAGACTTTTACCTACTCCACCTTTAAAATTACAAATTGTAATATTCATTTTTACCTCTTAATATTAATTAATATTTTATTATACACTAAATAAATATAAAAATATATAGTTAGTGTATAATAAATTAAAATGATAAAAAAGAACAATAGTAGATCCATTTATAAACAAAGAGTTAGATAAGAGTTTTTTAGAGTATAGA
>JBBITK010000044.1:0-5616 GCA_037440805.1 Arcobacter sp.
CAGAATTTAAATCATTAGATGAGCATGAAGCTTTTTTAAAAGCTAAAAATATTGATTATCTAATCGAATGCATTAAAAACGATAGAGAACCAAATATATATGAGAAAGTGAATCTTTTAGAAATTGCGGAATTCAATAAAAAAGTTAGATATTTTATTCATACCACAATGGCTATTGTTGAAAATCCCTCAGCTTTTATTGTTCAAAAAAAATTAGAAAAAAATATTAAAAAAAATCAATTTATACATGATCCAATGAACTTATTTATGGAAGTTAATAGTTTAATGAGTGAAGTTTATAGAATTAGAAGATTATTAGATCAATATCATGTTTTATCAAATTCAAGTTATGGCAATTGGGATTCACACTCTATAGAAGTAAAAGAAATTATTGATTATTTAAAAATATATAAATATAGATTTGAAGGTTTTTATTTTAATGAAAATATTTATTTTATTGATTTAAATATTGATGATTCAACAATACAACAGGATTTAAAACTAAATATCCCATTAGATAAAGTAAAAGAGATTATTGATGTATTATTACATAATGCAGCAGATGAACTTGTAAGTAAAGAATTGGTTTTAGGAAAATTTGATAAAAAAATAAATTGCATAATTAACGAATGCGATAATAATATTATTATTTCGATAGAAGATAATGGTAGAGGATTTGAAGACTCAAATCTATTAAAACCTTTTTCAACTACTAAAAATGGAAGATTTCATAATCAAGGAATTGGATTAGATATCGCAAGTACTAATTGCATGATTTTATCTGGAAAACTAGAAATTGAAAACAAGGAAAATTCAGGAGCTCTTTTTAGATTGATATTTCCACGAGATATAAAAGCAAATACTGAAATATTTAAGCTCAAAATAAATATAGCTGTTTTTGGTAAATCAATGAATACTTCTAAAAAATTAGATGAACTTAAAGAGATACATAAAGATAACTATAGAATTGTACAAATTAATTCAATAGAAGATTTTAATGTTTTTTTAAAAAACGCTTCATTAAAAGCTATTGATATTATTATTATTGATAATGATGAAAAAGAGTTGAATGAAAGTATGAAGAAGTATTTTTATAAAGGACAAATAATAGTAGTTTAAATGTAAAAATAATTTTATTTTTGTTAATATAAAATAATTTGTCTGGGGAGTAATTCATGAAAAAAACAATAATTTCTGTATCTTTTATAAGCTTTTTTATCTTAAATCTATTTGCAACTACTGGAGGTATAGATAATAATTCAATAAATAAAGAAGTTAATAAATTATTGTCGCAAATTGCACCTGAAACAAAGACTTTTACTTGGAGTTGCACAACTGTTTCAAAGTTTCCATTAAATCATATTGCTAATGGAGCATTTCATGTTGTTGATGAATGTATTGTAAATACAGATTCAAAAAAAGAATTTAAAATGACTTGTGAGTATTCAATATTACCTGTAACTAATGGTGCAACTAAATGTAGTTTAGGTTGGTAGTTTTAGATCTTAAATATTCAATAAAGAGGTAATTCAATATCATTAATAAACACATTTGTGATTTGATACGAACCAACTAATTTATCAAAAAAACCAATATAACAAACTTTAATTTTGTTTTCTAAAACTATTTCAACTTTATATGAAAGTTCATCTAATTTTTCTGTTTCATGATGATAACCGTTTCTTAGTTTATATCTTTTGTATAGCATATTTACTGAAGCTTCAAAAGTTTTACCATTATTATCATTAATTAATTCATAATTAACTTCATTTGCAAATAATATAGCTCTATCACACTCTTTCATCAAAGCTTCATTATATTCAATATTAAAGGCTAATACTAAATAATCTCTATCAGTAGGAGTACTTGCAGGTTCAACAGTTATACTCTTAATTATATTGAACTCAGTTTGTGTTCCCAAAAACTTCAGTTTATAATCTAGTACCTTTAATAATGCATCTCTTAATTCATCTAAACTAATATCACTAAATTTTGAATAGTTTGATTCTGCATTTGTTGTAAGTTTAAAAGCATCATTACAACATTTTAACAGTTCAGGTTCATTTTTAATAGTTTCTTCTCTAATATATATTCTATCATCATTTGAAAATTCACTAGAATTATTTTTAAATACTTGAATAATACTAAGAATATCGTAGTAACCTAAATTCATTTCAAACATTTTATTACCTTTACACTGGGTTTAATTTAATGATGCGAGTATATCAAAATTAATTCAAATAATATTCTAACAACGTATATATTTTAATGCTTTGTTTCATTTATTAACAAACAAACATGCATAAGAATAAATCAAGAATTTATAATATTAACTATTATTAACGATTAGCTTTTCTTGATTTTCTTTGTTCTTTCCTCTTTTTTTTCTTTTCCGATTTATTCATATCGTTTTTTGGAACTAAAGGAGATTTTTTAAAAAGATTCTTTATAGATACAGTTTTATTTACGGGTATAAGTGAACTCCTTGCCATAGTAATACCTGATTCTATTTTATAATTTATTATAGGGGGGCTTTTGGGAATACCTAAATCTTTATCATAAACTATAAAACTTTTTTTAGTTTCATTACATAAAAGAATCACTTTATTAAATAAAAAATGTTCTTTAGAAAGTAAATATTGTGTCCATTCTGTAAAATAATCAATACCCTTAACATTTTCTAGTTTTAAATAATTAGTGAATGCTAAAATAATTATCTCTTCATAATTATCAGATTTTTGATAATCTGAAAATTTTTCCTCTTTTTTAATGACTCCATCATAAATATAAGTATGAGGGTAAGGAATTGAAAGTTTTTTCACTGGATTTTCACAATATTCATAACTTCCATCAATATTGGATAATTGTTCATTTAAAATTTTATTTGTAATTTTTTCATCATTAAAATATTTTAAAACATCTTTATTATCTATACATGTTATCTCTATCCCAATTTTTGCATTGTTTTTCTCTAAAATTATTGCTTTATCTGGACGATCTATTTGTTCTTTATCAATTGAAAAGTTTCCATAAATTTCTTTTAATAATAGTAATGAAGATTCTAATATTTCATTTTCTTCTAACTCTACTTTACGCATATTTACTCTTTAATTAGTTTAGGTTTATTGGCATTGAAGCAACTATAGTTATATAAATTTTAAAGTTCATCTAATTGTTCTATTGATAAATGACTCATCACATCATCAAATTTATTTGGATTACCACGATTCGGTAAAGAATATTCACTTTGTCTGGTACCTGTGATTATTATATTGAATTAAGATTATTTATTAGCTAAAAAATTTTATTCGCATTATATTTTGAATATCGCAACTTTTATTGAGAATTACAAACACATACTAAAATATATAATTTATAAATATAAAACAATACATATATGATACTAATTAACATATATAATCTGCTTATCCACTACAATGCATACATACATAAACATTAATACTAAGTTTAAATTAATTATATAATATGATATAATAAAATATTAATTCAATATAATTTAATATTTTAGGAAGCTTCATGAAAAAATCTTTAACACTTACAATATTACTTGCAACATTAAGTTTTGGGAACTCAGTTCAAATTACTAATTTTTATAATAATGGTGGGAAACAAACTCCTGAACTTGAGAAACTTGTTGTTAATGATAAGAATCTTAGTAATGCAATTGCATATTTAGAAGAACCTTCAAAAATGATTACTATGAATGTAGATTTTACTGATCCTGAAGTAAAAGATGCTCCTAAAAATATTGTAAAACAGACATTACCAGATTATGTAAATGCTCTTAAAGAATTCAAACTAAGTTTTGATAAACATAAAAATCCTATTTCAGCATATAATGGGATTTTTCTAATAAAAACTATTTTTGGGAAGAATAAAGAAATAGAATATTTTAATAAATTCTCTAAATTATTATATGAATCACAAAAAAACATATGCATTTCTTATATAGATTATGGTGATGTTCTTCAAAATGGACTCTACCAAAAAAAAGATTTAAATAAAGCTTTACAAATTTATAAAGAAGGTGTTGAAAATCCAAATTGTACAAGTTGGCAAAAAAATGTGTTGGTAGGAAGAATTGATTTATTGAATATGGTAAGCAAATGAAAAAAATATTTTATTCTCTATTAATTCTTAAATCATTGTATGCATATCAA
Source organism: Arcobacter sp. (assembly GCA_037440805.1). Lineage (GTDB taxonomy): Bacteria > Campylobacterota > Campylobacteria > Campylobacterales > Arcobacteraceae > Aliarcobacter. The sequence goes on from JBBITK010000044.1 coordinate 4,181, forward strand.
GATTTAGGAACATATGGAGAATTAAAAGAAATAAAAGAAAGAGATTTAATGGATTTATTTAATGAAAGGGTTAATACATTAGATTTCAATAAAATAGAAGCAGACATTAGAACTAATATTCAAAAATCATTTGTAATTGAATCTAAAATTAGTACTTGTAAGGTTTCAAAGTTTAGAACCTATGAGCCAATTGTAGAAGTAACAGAAGATGTAAAGATTCCATACACTGATATTAAATTAAAAGAAAAATATACTAAATACAATATCCTAAAAGAAAACAATCTATTTATCCCATTTAATGTAATCTTTATTGATGCAAATGATGAATTACAAATTGAACTTGCAAGATATTATAAGAAACAATTAGGCAATAAGTTAGAAATCTATGTTGTTAAAGGAGATATATTTAAACTCCAAAATGAAGTGTTTTTTGATGATATAAAAGTTACAAGAGATAAATTAGAAGTGAAAGCTTTTGACTTACAATGTGTGCCTTCAATTTATACTCAGAAAGAATATTTATTTGATATATCAGAATACAACCCAAAAGATTTGATTAAAGATGAGGTAAAAAAATGATTAAGGCATCTTTATTAATATTTACTGCATTGGCAATTAACCTTTTTGCTTCAGAAAAACCTCTTTTAAATTTTATAAAAACAGTTGACTGGGAATTTATGGGAGATAAAACTGAATTTACATTAGATTTATGTAAATGTGACAATGGTGCAGAGGGAGCTGCTGCAGGATTAAGAGCAACTTTAGCAGAACCTGTTTTTGCAACTGAGACAACAAATGATCCTTGGAATTTAGTTGGATTAGGAATAAAACTAGATAAAACACCAGGAAGAAAAAGAGGAGTTAGTAGAATTACTTCAGAAGATGAAGATGGAGTTAGAAGATATCTTCATACTATTGCTTTTGCACCTCTTGGAATTATGAATTTTGTTCAAGATTCAGTATGTTTTGAAAGACTCTCAGGAGCTTCATTCTTATATTGGAGTGAGATAATTCCATCACAAACGAATGATATTGTTGCTTTGTTCGCTCAAGCTTCAAAAGGACCACTTTCAAAAATCTGGTATAACAATTTAATTGGAATGATGGCATGTAGTGTTGATTGTTCAGCTACTTTATTTGATAAAACAATTAATTCTCTTCACTGGTGTGCAGGTTGTCTGGGTGTAACTGGAAATAATACTTCATATGGTAGTGGAAAACAAAATGATCCAATAACTGCACACCATGTATTTACATTAAGTGCATTAGATGATTTACACTATTCAGGAATAATGGCAAAAGTTTCAAATGCAAACTTTACATACTCACCAGTTTCAAAAGTTGCTAATTCTATGTGTGAACCAAAATATTTTCCTCTTGCAATTAAATCACAATATTATTTACAACTTGCGTACCCAACTGTATGGGATACAACT
>JBBITK010000044.1:5642-16203 GCA_037440805.1 Arcobacter sp.
GTTCATGGGCAGAGTTTAAAAATAAACCAAATAGTGATGATGATGTAATGACATGGGGATGGGTTATAAAAGATACATGTGTTGGTGGAGCTAAATGTAAATCATTTTTCACAAAGGATACTAATTAATGAAAAAAATATTTTTTATAACACAGGTATTTGTAATTTCACTTTTTTCAGTTGAAATGAAACAAGAATTCATTGATAATGCAGAAAAATATAGAAGTCTTAGTCAAAATAAAGCAGATGTGGAATTCGCAAAAAAATATGAAGATGAAGCAAAAAAGAATTTAAATAAGAATTTTGAATATATGAAACAGCTAAATATTCAAGAGCCTACTTCACAAGAAAAAGAAAAGATAAAAGAGAAGTATAAACAATTAGAACCAACTCAAGAAAAAAAGGAAGAAATAAAAGAAAAATACAAAGATTTAGAAAGAATTAAACCAATTGATAGCTATAGAAAAGAAAAAGTGGTTTTAGAAGAGGGGAAATCTATTGTAAGAAATATTCCTGTTGAAGAAAATATCATTCTTGACAATGAAGAACAATTAAAAGAGTATGAAAAATTAGTTGATGAAGATAATCAAAAAAAACTGGAACAAGATGCTTTTATAGATAACATGCAATATCAAACAAAACTGTTAGATAAAAAAAATTATTTTAATAAAGAGATTGAAAAGATTAAGCAAGAGAACGAAGATTTTTATAAGAAAAATCAAACAATATTTTTCTTTGTAAGTTCTGATATGAGAATTGAATCTTTTAAAGGTTTTGTTGAACATATAGATAAACTAAGAAGAAAAGGACACAATGTAATTGGAAGAGTGATTTTTAGAGGATGGATTGATGACAAAATTGATGGTATTCCTGAATGGTTAAAACAAATGCAAAAAGAAGGATTGAAGAATTCAGATTTTGTTAAATATCAATTTCATCCTTGGGCATTTAGATATTTTGAATTAAAGAAAGTTCCTGCATATGCACTATCAAGTTGTAGTGAAGATTTTAAATTTAGAACTTGTGAAAATAAGTATTTGATTAAAGGTGATATGTCATTAATTGAATTTTTTAGAATTTTGTCTGAAGAAAATAAAGATTATATAAAAATATATAAAGATTTAATAGAGGTAGGATAATGAGGTACTTATTTTTATTAACTTTAATTACAACATTCATATTTGCACAAACACAAATTGAAGAAAAGGCACAAACAAATAGAAGTTTAGAAATTGACAAGAATTTAACCACTATAAAAAAAACATATACTGAACCTACAAATGATGAAAATTCTAAAAATTGGAATACAAAAGATTGGGAAAGTTACTTGAATAATAATGGTACTGATTCAAGTATAGTTGGTAGTACTCAAATGAATATGCAAAACTTACAAGGTTCAGAAGATGCATTTAATGGAAATCCTAATCTTATGCAATCGCAAACAATAAAGGAAAGTGATAAATACAAAGATAATAAGGGATTAACATCTTTTAGTGATGATTTGTTAAACAATATAGTATCTTCTACTTTAAGTCATAATTCAAATAAATCATTAATTGATTCTAGTGTTAAATGCTATATCACAAGAGATATCCCATTAAGATATAAATGTTCTTTTACAGGTTTATTATATGGAGGTTCTATGGAGTCTGATGGCTCTATGGCAAAAAATCAATGTGAAAATGAATGTTATGAACAATATCAATCAGTAGAATTAGTTAAAGAAAAATCAATACCTGATTTAACGATGAATGATTTAACTTTAAAAACTTCAACTGAGGAAGGTTTATCAAATTATGAAATTAATTCAGAACATACAAAGAGTATAAGTAATGAAAATGTAATTAATACAATAACATTTGATTATGAAGTAAATGAAAATAAGAGAGCATATATAACAATCAAACATTTAGATATGAATAATGTTTATAGTGATATTGTAAAAAATGTTTCATTAGAAAATAAAGGTAGCAAAACATTAGTTCTAAATTCTCTTACAAAAGAGCTTACATTCATTTTATCTGCAAAAGAAAAATCAACTGAATTAAAAATTACTAATATTAAGTTCAAAATAAATGGGGGTAAATATATTTGTCCTCTACAGCAAGATATTTCAAAAAAGAATGCAGGAAATTTTGCATATTTATGTCCTAGTGGGAAAATAAAAACTTTTTCTCATGGATATAAGAGCTATACGATTTGTGAAGATTATGGTGTTATAGGAGATAACAATGACGGAACATTTTCAACACAAGCTGCAGCAGATGCAATATGTAAAAAGAATTATCAGTGCACATTAGATATTACATTTATGAACACAGCTATATTACAAAATTTTAGAGAAGGTTGTATTGAAGGACAACCAAATTGTAATCAAGATACATGTAAACAATTAAGATTAACAGATGCAACAATCCTTAATGAAAATATATTTGATGGAGGACTATATCCAAAACAATCAATTATAAATCAAACACAAGTGCAAGGTGTTAATAGACCAAGAATTTTATTGAGAACAGATTTAGATTTTCAAACAAGAACAGCTGAAGAGTTAAAAGATGAAGCATATAAAAATATGATTATGAATAATAAATATGTAGTTTCAACGGTTAAACTTGATGAAAATACTCAGATGAGTAGTGCTTATAATATTGGAATCAATGGTACATCAAATTTATATTCAGGTAGTGCTAAAAGAGCTCTTTATTGGTTGTTAAAACCAGATGCATTTTCTGTAAATTCTACAATAAAAATGTATGCCATTTACGATGTGATAATAAGTAAAAAAATCAAAAATGAATTTGGTAAGAATGAAATTGTAAAAGATAGAATTTTTTATATTCAAATAAATAAAAATGATGGATTAAAAGCTTTTGCAAGAATTGACAATTATGCAACTAATGTCGCTAACAATTTAGAAGATGGAAACAATCTACAAAATAGTTTAATTGAAACATCTCAATTATCATATAAGTCATTTAATACAGGTACAAATAGTTGGTTTAGTCATAGTGGAAGTTTAATAGCAGAATATTTTAATAGTGAAAAATTAATTTTAGAAGAATCACCATATAAAAGAATTAAACTAATATCAGAAATCAATAATTTAGTATATCTATTTCCAGGAATTAAAAGAAAAATAGTTTCTAATGGACCAATAGATACAGCAATTTATAATGGTGATTTTGATGGCTCAGGTGAAACAATCTCAAAAATTACAGTTTATACATATTATTCAGTTAATAATATAACTTACAATCAAATTATTGAGAAGATTAACAGTAATGAGATAAAACCGATTTACGATTCATTAGCTTTTGATAAATATGCAAAAGATGTTACTAATGATAGTAATTCGAAAGATTATCAAGTTTATTTATATGGTAAACAGAATGAAAAAACAGGTTTTGTAAGACTTTTCCCAAAGAAAGAAGACATAGGGAAGAATGGATTTATATTTATATTTGCAATTGAGGAGTAATTAAATGAAAAAAATTATATTAGGTATGTTAGTAATTTCAAGTTTATTAGTTTCAGATGAGATATCTCAATATGAAGCTCTACAAAAGCTTAATCATGTTAGTGGAAAGCTTATTTTAGAGAATGAACAAATAAAAAAAGAGTTAGAAAGTATTAATAAACTATTAAAATTAAAAGGTTCAAATCAAAATATAAAAAATGCAGAAGGACAAAACGATTTTAATGGACAAGTAGTAAATGTGTTAATAGAGAATGAGATTTTTAAAAGACTAGAAAAAATTGAAAAAAGATTAAATATTGGTGAAGAGGAAACAATTGTTGAAAACGTTATTTTGGAAAAGAAACTAGATATCAAGAAATTTAAAGTTTCTGTAAAACTTTTAAATGTAAGGAATGAACCAACATTAAATTCAAAAATAATAAATCAATATAAATTAAATACGATAATAGAAGGAACAGATTTAAATAATGGTTGGATCAAAATACCAAATCAAAATTTATATCTTTCAAGAATTTATCTTACAGAGATAAAGTAATGTTTAAAAAAATCATAATCCTAAAGTTACTAGTTTTTTCAACTTTTTTATTCTCTAAAACTGCAGATGAACTATTAAATCCTAAAAACAATGCTTATGATTTTACATTTAATAACAATAATTCTTTTAATGAATATACACCTATTGAATATGTTGATAAGATTGAAATGAGTGTTGATAAAATTCTTGGATTTTTACCACGAACATTTAATACATTCGATTGTAAAAATGATGTTTATGGAAATACCTATTGCCCAGAATCATTAGAACTTGCAAGAGAATATACAGCTTATTCTCCTTCTACAGCCTATGAAAGAACTCAAACAGTAATAGATTTCGAGCAAGGAACATATCAAGAGCTTACAAGTACAGTAAGAGATTTTATGGATGGATTTGCAAGTACTCATAATTCAACTGTGACAGATTATCAAACTGGTTCAGGTACATCAAATGTTGGTACTGTTATTGATTATCAAAATGGGTCTAGTGTTAAAAGAACTGGTTTTGTTGTGGATTTTGCGAGTAAGGTTACAGCTTCAACAAGTGCAACTTTTGGTGGTAGTTTTACCGACAGAATAACAAAAAGAAATTCTATATGGTGGACTGGTAATAGTTTTGGATTATGGAGTACTATTCAAATTAATAACGGTGCTGTAAGTGGTGGTAGTTTTTATATGAGTGATGGGGATTCTTCTTATCCAGTTCCAAATGAAGAAGTTTTAGGATATGTTAGTAAAACATCATTTACAAATTCAGACAGAATAACAAAAAGAAATTCTATATGGTGGACTGGTAATAGTTTTGGATTATGGAGTACTATTCAAATTAATAACGGTGCTGTAAGTGGTGGTAGTTTTTATATGAGTGATGGGGATTCTTATTATCCAGTTCCAAATGAAGAAGTTTTAGGATATGTTAGTAAAATAAATCAAACTTTATATTCTTGTAGTAGTGGAACTTTAGTTGGAACAACTTGTCAAACTTTAGCCTGCCCAAGCGGATATACAGACAATGGAACAAATTGCCAAAAATCTGTTAGTTTTGATTTTTATCAATATACTTGTCCTAGTACATATTCCCCTATTAACAGTGGTTTTACAAGCTATACTAAAACTGACCCTAACACTTCTGCTGAAAACTGGAATTCATTAGATGATGCTGTTAATAGTGCTACTCCTCCTACTTGTAATTGTCAAAAAACTATTACTTATTCATATTACAAATACAATTGTCCAACTGGTTATACTGTTAGAGATGGTGGTTTAACTTCAGCTTGTCCTAGAACAGATCCTAATAATACTATTAATAATGAATCTACTTTATCTCAACCTTGTAATAATTCAACTCCTCCAACTGGTAATTGTGAAAAAATTATTCCATATACTTTTTACTCTTATGAGTGTAGTTCTGGTTATACTGCAATTGATAAAGGATTAGCTTCTTGTACTAAAACAGATAGTTCAACATCAACTAATACCTCATCAACACTTTCGCAACCTTGTAATAGTGCTACTCCACCAAAAGAGAACTGTTACAAAGATATCTCTTACAAGCATTACACTTATGGTTGCTCTCCTGGTTATATAACTGATAACTATGGATTATCAACTTGTCCTAAAACAGATCCAAATAAAAGTGTAAATAATAGTGCAACACTTGATGATGATTGTAATAGTAAAACACCACCACCTGGTAATTGTAGAAAGTCATACTCATATAAGTATTATGAATATTTATGTGAAGGAACAAATAGTTTTAATGAAAATTATGAAGCAATAAATAAAGGATTGTCAACTTGTACTAAAACAGATAATGATATAAATAAAGTAAATTCAGAACTTGCTGATAATTGTAATAGCTCAACTCCACCGATAAATAATTGTAAAAGTTCAGAATATAGTTGTGATAGCACAATATTTAAACCTGCATTTGTTGATGGTAATTGGAAATGTAGTCCATATATGTGTAATGGTGAGATGAAATGTGGTTATGCATCTTGTCAAGGAAATAATACTTCATTAGATTATTATATGTTATCTTCTCTAAATCCATTAAAAAGTGAAGTTAAATTAAACACTTCAGATTGTAATACTTCATATGAATATATTGATGGAAATTCAACTGCACATTATATTAAGTATTGTTCTAATGGAATAATAGAAAATGCAACTTGTTTAGAAAAAGATGCTAATAATAAATGTATTAAATTTGATACAACTAATCCAGATGCAAAATGTAAATCTGGAACTACAATAATTGAGCCTTCTAAACAATATACTTACTATACATATAGTTGCCCTAATGAAAAGAATAGTTATGGTTTTAATTGGGAAATTATAAATAATATAACAACTGATCCAGGATGTATTGATGATACTTTTGGAAAATGTCTTAATTTTGAAAAGCTTTCAAATAACTGTAAAAGAAAAACACTTGGTTGTACATCAGGAAGTTGTCAATTCCAAAGTAGTAGCAATCAGTGGAAATGTGTTACAGGAACAATTAGTCTTGAATCATCTTCTTGTAATAGTCCAATTTGTGATTTAGTTTTAAATAATGAAATTTCGTACTGTGAAAATGAAGTTTGCCCTACTGCTAATGGAATATATGAACGAAATAATCAATGCTATATGATGTTATGCCCTGATGGAACATTTGAAATTGATGGAAAATGTGGGGTTGAATAAATGGAAAAATTTATTATAGAACAAGTTAATAACAATATATATTTATTGATTTTCTTAGTAATGATTATAGAAAGAATAAGAGTGAAATCATTTAAAAATATATATACAGCTTATATATATTATTTCATGGGTATTTTTTTACATGAACTATCGCATTTTATTGTTTCATTATTAACTAATGGAAAACCTAAATGTTTTTCTATCATTCCACAAAAGATTGAAAATTCATACATATTTGGAAGTGTTTATTCAAGTAATTTTAAATGGTATAACAGATTTTTAATTAGTCTTGCCCCTTTATTACTACTTGTAATTCTATATTACATGGATCAATATTTTTTCTTTTACTTTGAAGATAATATTTACAATCAACTTCTTTATATTTTTCTTGTAATTGTTTTAATAGATAGCTCAATACCTTCTAGTGCAGATTTCGAAATAGCATTTACTGGGTATGGCTATACAGTATGGCTAAGTTTAATTTGTTTATTAATTTATTTATATGTTGAGGTATTAAGATGAAGTATATATTGTTTTTTTTGTTTAATTTATTTGTTTATGCAGGAACAAATCCAAATACAGTTGAAAGAAGTAATTGGGAATTTAATACTACAGATACAACACAAACCTCAGCACCTTCAAATTTAAAATATTATAAGTATTTTGACATATTACCTGATGAAATAAATTTTAAAGTATTTGAAAATCAAGATTTATCACATTTAGCAGGAAAAAAACTATATGTTGGTTATGGAACTGCAAATCAAAATGGTTCTGATTGTAAAGTATTTAAAGCAGTTGATACAGGATTAAATGAAGACATTACTGTATGTTTACCATGGTGGAGAATAGAACGGGAATATAAAGCTAGTTCTTCAAATCAACAAACTACAAGTTTTTTAGATAATTTAAAATTTATTAAACCACCATTAACAGTTAATTATTGTAAACAATGGGCAGATGGTAAATCTTATCCAGGAGGGATATCTGTATGTACATCTTATTTTGATAGAAATGCAGGAGGAGATTGTTGGGATAATCCTGAACAACAAAAATGTTTTGTAGATAATTGTGGATTTAATCTAAAAAATAGATGTACTTTTTTAGATTCTGCTATTGGAGTAACTGAAACATTACCTAGTAGTGTTGATAATTCTATAGGTATTCCTACACAAACAGATACAAAGGTTAAATTAACATCGCATAGATATGATTGTCCAAGTGGACCAATTGCAAACGATGTAGAATGTGTTGATTCAGAAACAGCATTAATGTATCCATATACTTGTAAACCTGATAGTGAGGCTACACCAGAAGATGATGGCGAATATGTTTATTGTGACGAAGATAAACCAATTTTTGATTCTTATGGAAAAATTGAAGCTTTTAAAGGAACTTGTTCAGATGGGAGAACAATTACTTGTAATGTAAATAAATTTAGTAGTAGTGTTCAAATATGTAAACAACCAATATATGAAACAGAAATAAAGAATAAGCTATATAGTACTGAATTAACAAGAACATATACAAATGAAAGAGTTGATGTTTTAAGTGGTGAAGCAGATATTTATTCACAACGACCAAATTGTTTAAGAGCTAATACAATTCAACAAGCAAGAGAACAAGAGTTATATGTAAAAATTATAGGAGATGGTTTTTTAGATGATGATATTTATGTTTTAAGACATAATATAAACGGTGCTCATCAAAAAGTTTATTGTAATATGCAACATGCAGAGAATAAAGGTAATAAAAAGAACTATAATGGTGATATTTTACAGTGTATAGATAATGATGGAAATTACACATTTAATCAAACTGTAAATATTGATACTACTGATATTGTAACAGTTCAACAAGCAAGTGAAAATGAGAATGCAACTAGTGAACCTTTTGTATTAGGAAGAAATCATTATTCATCGACTGAAGTAGTTATTGATGGTGTTGAAGTTGCACCAAAAACTTTTTCTTCTGATTTTGGAAGTTACCCACGTCAAGATCAACATTTAAAACTTTGGGATAATACATTAGGAACATTATCAATACTTTTTCCATTTGCAGGAGCATATGAGATTTATTTCTATAATAAAGACCAAAGAGAAATTTCAAAAGCTACAATTGATATAGAAGATTTTAAAACAATTACTCAAAATAGTTCTATGCAACTAAAATTAGGACAACAAATGCCTTTAGCAGTTGGTATAACTGAAAGTACAGCTGCTAGAGATGATATGTGGGTTGAATGGGGAGGAGGAGTTTATGGTGGAAAAGCTTCTAAAACAGGAACAACAGTTGCGACACCATTAGATGAGCATGTAAAAGAAAATTCTGTAACAAGTATTATCGTAAAAGATTTATTAACTAATGCAATAATCCCTATACAACTAGTTTACCCTCTTGCATATCCAAATAGAGTATTTATATCAAAGTTAAAGGTTTATGAATATAGACAATATAGATGTTATAACGATTTTGAAGATTTTAATATATTAGGACAATCATCAGAAACTAAATATGTTTGTACTAATACGCAAGAATGGCAAGATTTTAAGAATGGATTCTCAACAGATTTAGGTAATTTACAAAGATGGGAAGATGAAACACTTTGTAATCAAAATTGTAGAACGTCTTATGAATGTACACAAACTACTTTAAATAGTGTTAATGGATATCAATGTACACAAAGAGGAGGTGAAAACTTAGGAGGAGATTTAGGAGGTAATTTATTTTCTTCTAAATCATCATGTGAGTCAGCATGTTTTCAACAAAATCAATGTACTTCATACGCTCAGAGTAACTGTAACATTGTAGATGAAAAATTATCTGAACCTGTTACAGATTATCTTGGGAAAACTATATATAGAAAAAAAGCACTATCATATAATTGTCAAGATAGAGTTGATAAAGAAGTAGGATGTGCAGAATATGATGTAAAAGTTACTCAAGGAGATATGAATTATAATTTTGAATCAATTGGATACGAAACAAAGAATTTTGGTGCAAATTTTGAAAATGCTTTAACTAAAGTACAAATGTTAGAAGTAGGGCAACAACATATCTTTTCTGGATGGGAAGGTAAATGTGTTAGCGGTATGAAGTGGGATTTTTCTTATATGAGTGATCCAATGACAATTATGAGTTATGCAATGAGTGCATATTCTAGTATGAATTATCTTGCTAAAGCAGATGTTGGTTGGGCAAAAGAAATGCAGGGTAAATTCGATACCTTTACCAAAAGTATGGAAGAATCTTTCAATAATGCAGTTTCAAGTATGACAGAAAATGGAAGTACATATCAATCAATGACAAACTCAATTAATACAACATATGAAAATGTAACGAAAAGTTTGCAAGAATCGTTAGGAATTACTTCAGATGCAGGTAAAGAGGTTGCAAATGAAGCAACTAAACAATTATCACAATCAGGAACTACAGCTGCAGGTAATTCAAAATTACTAAATATTAAAGAAATAGAAGAAGCAATAAAAGGAAAAATTGCCGAATATTCTGGAATTGAATGGGATGCAACGATGAATATTGGAGGAGTAGAATTATCTTATGATAATTATATAAATATTACACAAGGTGATTTAATTACATTTGGGGTTAGAAGTACATTAGTTGTTATGGCTCCACAAGAACAAGATTATGTAACTGCAGATAAATTATTAAAAGGTTATTCAGGAATTGGTACTAATGATAATGAAGTACAAAATTATAATTCATGTATGGCTTCAATTGGTGCATCTTTACCAAATTTAATTGCATGGAGTGCAGATAGTGCAACATCTACTTCAGATCAACTTGTTGCACCTTGGAAAGCACCATTAAGAATGACTCCTGAGCAATTAGCATCAAT
>JBBITK010000044.1:16234-16997 GCA_037440805.1 Arcobacter sp.
ATTATATTTATAAGCAAAGTAATGATGATATTTTAATTAGTGTAATTGCACTAGACCAAACGGCATATATGAAAGCAGCACAAACAATTTGTATGGGTACTAAAGTTTCTCAAGCAGCTGAACAGATTCAACAAACAAACAATTCAAAAGATATGACAGGTGCAATTGCACTAGGGATTGCAAAAGCTGCTTTAAGTATGGCTTGTCCTCCATGTGGATTTGCAGCAACAATTGTAATGGATATGGCAACAAATGTATTTGCAAAAGTTAATACTTGTTCAGATGAAGAAGATGCAATACAATGGGGAGTGCTTGATTTTAAAACTAATAAATTTTTGAACAAACAACAATGTACTTTTGTAAATAGTGAATGTGATAAAAAAGTAAATTTTGGATTTGGTTCAAAATGTGTTAGAGATAGATATGAGTACTGTTGCTATGATCAAATAACAACAAGAGTATTTGCAGAGGGATTAAAAAAACAATTAAACAAAGATTGGACTAAATGCAATGATATATCTGTTGATGATTTAAAAGATATTAGTTTTAGAGAATGTAGAGTAGGAGAAATTGCCCATATTAATAAGTGTTTTCCGACTGATGAATATAGTGAATTTCAAAAAGTTTTATTCAGACAAGCGAGTAAAAATATTGGAAGTAGTTTATCCAATGGATTAATAGACCAGGCAATTAATTCAATGGCTACTCAAAAATAGTAATTTTTGGACAGAAAGAAATATTATTATATAATAACAAAAATAAT
>JBBITK010000045.1:0-9079 GCA_037440805.1 Arcobacter sp.
ATATTTAAAATATAGGACACTATTTGTAAATTTATCTAAATAGTAGGAGGTTTTATATCCTATACGGATGGAATTCTAATAGACTAAAACTAAGAGTTTGTTTAAATAGGACAAATTTTATCTTATTTGTTACTTTTCTTAACTTTTTTAACCTCACTTTATTTTTTTAATCATATAATACGCAAATTTTTTAGAAGAAAAAAAGGGAAAAACAATGGCTTTAATAATGTTTGATATGGATGGAACACTTATAGATAGCGGTTTTGCCATAACAAATACCATAAACTATGTAAGAGAAAATCTAGGATTTGAAAAACTTGAGAGAAATCATATTTTAGAAAAAGTAAATGACCCCACAATAAACTCTGCTGAGTTTTTTTATGGTACAAAAGAGTTTACAAAACAACAAACAAAGCTTTTTGAAGAGTATTATAATGTTCATTGTTTAACTGATTTGGTAATTTATGATGGTATTTTGGAACTTGTGGAGAAATTGAGCAAAAACTTCACTTTGGCAGTTGCAACAAATGCAAATTCAGATTATGCACACAAAATGCTAAATCATGTGGGATTGGGACAATATTTTGAAACTATTTTAGGATATGACAGTGTTAGAAATCCAAAACCACATCCAGAAATGGTAAACAAAATCCTAGAAAAACACAATATTTCAAAGGAACATGCACAGCTTGTTGGCGATTCAAAAAAAGATATTATGGCAGCACAAAATGCTGGAGTTGATTGGGTTTTGGTAAATTGGGGATTTTCAAACCATGACAATGAAGCAATAGAAACAGTAGAACAATTAAGAAATAAAATCTTTGACAAATTTGGAAGGCTTTGAAATGTTTGATAAAATCAAAAACTTTTTCAAAGAAGAAGAGAGATTTCCTTGTATTATTTGGGATGGAAAAACAATGAAATATTTGGATTTGACACAAAAAGAGATAGATAAGATGCAGACTTCGCCACAAAATGAAGGGTGGATTATCACAAAAAAAGAAGATGTTTTAGAAGAAAAAAAAGCGTAAGTTTTACAATAACCACTTAAAAAGTGGCTATTATGATTTTTTAGGTATTGGATAGTGTTCAATTACATAATCAATATCCTTATCCCCTCTACCGCTAAGATTTACTAAAATCGCTTCGTTTTTATGTTCTTTTGCATATTTCATGGCAAACGCTACTGCGTGAGCTGATTCAAGTGCTGGAATAATCCCTTCATATTGAGAAAGTTTATAAAAAGCATCCACAGCTTCATCATCACTACAAAGCCCAATATTTGTTCTTCCAATACTATTTAAATACGCGTGTTCTGGTCCAACTGATGGATAGTCTATTCCACTTCCAATAGAGTGAACAGGAGCTGGATTACCCTCACTATCCTTTAACATAATAGAGTTAAACCCGTGCATTATTCCCTCACTTCCATAAGTCAAACTTGCACTATGTTCTCCGATTTTATCCCCTTTTCCAGCTGGTTCAACAGCATAAAGTTTCACAGCATCATCTATAAATGCACTAAAAATTCCCATAGCATTACTTCCACCACCAACACAAGCTGTTACCATATCAGGAAGTTTTCCAGTCATCTCAAAAAATTGCTCTTTTGCTTCAATACCCACAACACTTTGGAAATCTCTAACCATTTTTGGAAATGGATGTGGACCCACCACCGAACCAATAGCAAATAGTTGATTTTTTGTATCTTTTAAATAGGCTTCAAATGCACTATCAACAGCTTCTTTTAGAGTTTTTAGTCCATGTGTAGCAGGTACAACTTTTGCACCTAAAATTTTCATTCTCACCACATTTGGATGCTCTTTTTTAATATCAACTTCGCCCATATGAATTTCACACTCTAGCCCAAAATAAGCAGCAGCCGTTGCAAGTGCCACACCGTGTTGCCCTGCTCCCGTTTCTGCTATTAGTTTTGTTTTACCCAAATATTTAGCCAAAAGTCCTTCAGCCATACAGTGATTTAGTTTGTGAGCACCCGTGTGATTTAAATCTTCTCTTTTTAGATAAATTTGCCCACCACCTATAAAATCAGATAGATTTTTGCAGTATGTTACAGGAGTTGGTCTGCCTTGGTAATGTTTTCTGATTTTTCTAAGTTCGTGTAAAAATTCATGGGATTTTGCTAGTTTGTCGTAAGCTTCTCTTATCTCTCTAAAAGGCTCTTCAAGTTGTGGTGGGATAAACGCCCCTCCAAATTGTCCAAAAAAACCTTGTTCATTTGGCATTGTTTCTAAATATGGTTTTTGATTTTGCATTTTTGTTCCTTGTTTTTTATATGCGATTTATAGGGATATATTAACAATTTTTTACTTTATTTCAAAAATCCAAACATCCATAATCAATAGGAAACAACCCTAAACTCTCCCTCTTTCAAATCATCCACTCTAAATTTATCAAAACTTATTCTATGAAGTGTTTCAACCCTATTTCCAACAGCAGCGAACATTCTTTTTACTTGGTGATATTTGCCTTCGCAAATTTCAAGTCGCACTTTTGTAGGGGTTATTATTTCTAATTTTGCACTTAATAAAGGTTTTGTTTCGCCGTTTAACATCAACGTTCCACTTGCAAAAATCTCTGCTTCATCTCCCTTTAGAGGTTGTACCAAAGTAGCTTCATCACTTTTAGGACTTGATAATTTATGATTTAATTCCCCATCATCACTCAAAAGTATAGCTCCCGTTGTATCCACATCTAATCTTCCAATAGTTGAAATTTTTGGATTTCTGTTGTTCCATCTTTGGGGAAGTAGTGAATAAATCAAAACTCCAGCGTCATTGTGAGAGCAGATAACTCCTGAGGGTTTATTCAATAAAATAAGCAAAGTTTCTGGGTCTAATGGCTCACTGTTTACTGTAATATCACTATGATAAGCTTTCAAAGAAGGGTTGAAAACCCTTTGATTTTTCACACAAACTTCAAATATTCTTAGAAATTTTTTGGCTTCACTTCTTGTACAATATCCCAATTTTGATAGGTGTGCATCTACTCTTTTTAAACTATTTTTCATATATTTTCTTCTTTTAACTTCAAATTTGTTGGGATATTAACATCTTTAAAATCAATTTAATCTTTTAAAAGTATGTATAGTTTTGAATACAAATATTTTGATTGACATTAAAAAGTGATTTTTGTATAATTCCCATAGTTTTAGAACACTGCATTTTTTCTAAAAGTTGGCTACTTTTAGAATGACATAGAGAAGGTAAGGTTAATCCTTACCTTTTTTTTTTGCGGGTAGTGTAGCAATTTATAGGGTGGGAGTGTCATAAAAGGGATACAGATGTTCTTAAAACTAGCAGTGTTACTTTTAATCTTTTTGGTGTTTGCACCAAATTTGTATTGACAAAAGGGAGGACTAGCCATCCTCCTGTCACTGCTCCTTTTTCTTAAAAATCACCTATTTTTTTTGGGAAAATTTCTTTTATGACATTCCCTATCAAAGAGCTTAAAAAGACAGAAAAGTAATTATATGTATTTATTTTCTTCTTGTGTTTTGTCTAACAGAAATAATTAATTGGTAAATCAAATATGCAATTATTATTTTATAAATTAATGTTATAAAATTTATTTGTTTAGCTACTTTATTATCATCATTTCCATCTATGATTATTGAAAAAGGATTTATATTATTACTAAAACTACATAAATAAAAATCAGTGTATTATATTTTTGTTTAAACAAATAATCTAAATAGGTATCTCTTATACAAAAATTTTTGTTGGTATTAACATCTTTTTATATAAAATGCCAATATGAAATTATTAGATAAAAAAGAAAAAATATATTTGTTAGATGATGACAATTTTGAGTTCCCAACTTTGGATATGATGGGAAATGATTTGGTGGCTATTGGGGGAGATTTTCATCCTCAAAGGATTTTAAATGCCTATGAAAATGGTATTTTTCCTTGGTTTATAGATGATTACAACTATATTCATTGGTTTTGCCCGCAAAAAAGAATGGTTTTACGACCAAAGGAGATGAAAATATCAAAAAGTCTTCAAAAAATCATAGACAAAAAGATTTTTAGTGTTAAATCAAATGAAAATTTTGAAGAAGTGATAAAAAATTGTGCAAGTATAAAAAGAAAACATGAAGATGATACTTGGATAAGTGAAGATTTCATAGAAGCTTATACAAATTTGCACCATTTGGAAATAGCAAATAGTATCGAAACTTACCAAAATAATGAGCTTGTGGGTGGACTTTATGGGCTTTTGATTGGAGATGTTTTTTGTGGAGAGAGTATGTTTGCAAAGGTTAGTGATGCTTCAAAAGTTGCTTTTTATTATCTTTGCCAACAAGCAAAACAAAATGATATAAAACTCATAGATTGTCAAGTTTACAATGACCATTTGGCTAGTTTAGGGGCTTATGAAATAAGTAGAGAAGAGTATTTGAAGATTTTACAGAATTGATAATTTATTACTCCACCAACAAAATAAATTAATTTTATTGATGGAGTAATATCCAAAAATCCGAAGATTTTTAGATAGTGTTCATCACATAACCTCTATTTGAAGAGTTTTTGATAAATGATTCATCTGTTTTTTCTCTAATATGTTTTACAACATTTCTTAAAGAGTAGATAGAGAAAACTTTTCCCTTCCAAACTAATTCAGAAATTTCTTCATAAGTTACCAAAGTATTTGCCTTTTGAGCCAAAAGTTTGATAAGTTTTTTTTCTGTTTTAGTAAGTTTGATAACTCTCTTATTTTGGAAAAGAAGCTCTCTATTGATATCAAAATAGAAACCTTTTTCAAATTGTAACTTCTTATTTAAATCCGTAAAATTTGTGCAAAGTTCTATTGTTAAGAATAAAAGTTTATCATCAAATGGTTTTTTCAAAACAGTATAAACATTTGAATATTTGTATATAGAGCTATCTTCTTCTATATCATCTTCCAAAACTATAATTGGGATATTTAAATCATAAGATTTTGTAAGTTTGAAAGTCTCTATAAATTTATCTAAATTTTTATCTTTGTTGTCAAAAATAATAGCTGAGAAACTATTTATAATGCTATTTAATAGATAAAATTTATTCTCATTAAAATATGATAAATGGCATTTAGTTTGTGAGATTTTTTTGATTTTTTCTGAGAAATCTAAATCTTCAGTTATCAACAAAACTGATTTAACTTGTACATCATTATTTGCATTAACAAAAACACTATTCATAAAATATTACTCCTAAATTTGTTATTAGAAAATAATATAATAAAATAGTGTCAGAAAAGTATCAAAATTAAATACTGTCAATTAAAATTATGAAATTTAATCCATTTTGTGTGTTTGAAACTTTTAATTCACCCGTAAAACTATTCTCAACTATCATTTTTACCATATATAAGCCAACTCCCGTACCCTCTTCTTTTGTTGTGAAATATGGTTCTAAAATTTTATTTAAGTTATTATTTTCCACTCCACCTGCATTATCTTCTAATATAATAATATTTTTATCTTCTTTTTTGAATAGTTTTATATGAATTTCACCATCTATAATTTTTTGTTCGTGGAAAGCATCTAAAGAGTTATTTATAATATTTAAAATAGCTTGAGTAAGTTCTGTTTGAACACCAAATGATTTTAAATCATCTTGGGCAATATCAAAATCTATTTTCGTATTATTTTGAACAATCTTTCCCCTTAAAATATCCAAAGCTTTATTGATAGAAGACTCTATTAAAAACTCCTCTTTTCTTTTGTTTGGATTGAAAAAATCTAAAAACCCATTTATTGTGTCATTCATATATGCAATTTGACTTTTTGTGTTGTCTTTGAATCTCTTCATAAAATCATCATTAACATTTCCAATATCATAGGTAAATGTCATATCTTGACAACACAAAGAGATAGTATTTAGAGGTTGTTTTAGTTGATGGGCAATTAGTGCTATCATCTCTCCCATTGAGGCCATTTTGCTGTTTTGAATAAGTAGTTTTTCTGCTTTGTCAAGCTTTCTTTTATCTTCTTTTATTGTGTTGTATATGTCAATATATATTTTTAATTTTGAGATTAATAAATCGTTGTTTATAGGCTTAGTTATATATTCAATGGCTCCTAAAGAGTAACCTTTGGCTTTATACTCATCTTTATCATAAATCCCTGTTATGAATATAATAGGAATAGATTTTAATGTATCAATTTCCTTTAAATATTGTACAAATTCAAAGCCATCAACATCTGGCATTTGAACATCGGATAGTATCAAATCCACTGGATTTTCAAAAAGTATTTTCATGGCACCTTGTGCATCACTTGACAAAAATATATTAACATCAAAATTATCTTCTATCAACATTTTCAAAGAGTACAAATTCTCTTTCACATCATCCAACAACAAAATATTAAACTTATCCATTTTTTACCTCTTCCTAATCAAAAAAGTTTTTGATTTTTTCAACTAAAATTTCATGTTTCAAATCATAATCCAAGCTAAATAGACTATTTTTTATAATCGATTTTCCCTTATTCAAAGTAACAATTTTTATGTTATAGTCCACATCCAAAATCCTTTTATTTATCTCTTCGATTCTCTCATCTATCAATAAAATCAAATTATCTCTTTCTAACATCAATATTTTATCTTTTAATCGCTCTAAATTAACCACAGGTGTTACATCAAAACCACTTCTTCTTAAAAGCATAGTCAAATTAAACTGTTCCAAACTGTTTGAATGTAAGAGTAGAATATGTTTTTTAGCGACATTTTGAGACTCTATCTCTTTTGATTCATTCCCATCATTTTTTGAAACCTCAAAAAATTTACTACTCTCATTTCTAGGAAGTATCAAAGTAAAAATACTCCCTTCATTTAGATTACTTTGACAACTCAAATTTCCATCAAGCAAAATTGAAAACTCTTTAGATATTGCAAGTCCCAATCCTGTTCCTTTGTATTTTCTAGTTCTTGAATCATCTATTTGTTTGAATCTATCAAATATATTATTTAGTTGCTCAGGCTTCATACCAATACCTGTATCTCTAACTCTAACTTCAATAAAGTTATTCTCAAACCCAACTTCTATTTCTATTTTTCCAGAACTAGTAAATTTTATAGCATTACTTAAAAGATTTTTTATTATCTGCTTGATTTTCATTTCATCACTATAAATTTTAAAATCACCTACTTCGTAGTTTTTGACAAAATCTAAGTTTTTCTCCTTTGCCATAGGCTCAAAACTCTCAAATAACTCATTTAAAATAATTTCCAAATCTATATGCTCTTTATGAATAACTATCTCTCCAGCTTCTATTTTTGAAATATCCAAAATATCATTTATAAGTTCTAGCAAATCATCGGAACATTTTTTGATAATCTCCATATTTTTTACCTGTTGACTATCTAGTTTTTGGTCTTTGTTTTTTGCCATTACAGAAGAGATAACCATTATGGAATTTAAAGGAGTTTTTAACTCATGGCTCATATTTGCCAAAAAATCATCTTTTGTTCTATTGGCTTTTAATAACTCAATTTTTTGTTGTTGTAAAATTTTATATGAACTATTTAATCTTTCATAATTTAAACAAGCATTTACACTTAGATTCAATTTTGGAATTAAGCTTTCAAACATAGAGATAAAAAAATCAAATTGAAACTCATAGTTTTTTAAAATCAAAAATATTGCACCAACTTCCAAGTTGATTTTTAGAATATCAAAATCATCTTCATGGTATAAAATAACACCCTCTTTTGTATTATCACAATGTTTTATTGAAATTTTTGTAGGTTTACCAAACTTTGTAAATTCAACTAAATTTTTATTTTCATCTTGTACAAAAAACTTAGCACAAATCCCATAAGATTCGCTAACAAAAGTTTTTAGAACTTCGTGCATCATCTCTTTTAAATCTACACTATTTCCTATTGAACTATGGCATTTATAAGCGATTGATAGTTGTTCTATTAACATAAAAGCCCCACAACACAAGTTTTATTATAAAAATTTATATACTCTTTTCCATTATTAGCTATCTCTCCCAAAGTCAAAGCACCAAACATTTTTTTATCACTTTTGATACTTTTTTTTATCTCATTTAACTCACTGTTAAAATTATCTCCAAGATAAATAGACCTTGAAATACCACTAAAAATTATTGTTTCAAAACTATCCTTATCCAAATTTTCTCTTATATTTTTTATATTTTTCAAAGATGAGTTTATTAGATTTTCAAAATCTCCCTTTAAAACATTAACTATTGAGTTTTGAGGAATACTTCCCACTAAAACAATACTTTTTTCATCATCCACAAATATCAAATCCCTAACTACTATCTCTTTATTGAGTTTTAGAATTCCCAAAGGATAAGATTTTGCAATATCAAAAAAGTTATCATCACTAAAAACTTGATTACTATCTTTTTCTACTATATTTCTATATATTTCAAAAGCATTTTTAAAATTTAGAGTTTTGAGTAGATTATTTTTGGAATTTGTGGTAATAAATGGACCTTTTAAATACTCCCATCCATTTTTAACTCCACAATGGAGTTTTGAATTCAAAGAGATAATCAAAGCAGAGTTTTCAAAAAATTTATCCTTTGAAAAAATTACAGGCTCTTGCATAAAGGTCATTTTACCAGCACCACCACCTATAATTTGAGTATTTTCAGGGATAGATTCAAACAAATCATCTAAAAAATCACTAATATCTGGACTTAATCCATCAAGCATTACGATTAAGGATTTACTATTTGTAAACTTTTCCTTGTTTATTTGGGAGTTTTTTAAATCGACAATTACAAAATCATCACTGTTTTCAACAACACAAGCTATTAAACCTTTCATAAAGAACTCATTATCATAAATGACAAAAGGCACAACAACACCACAAATTTGATTTTCAAGAGAAGAGAACATAGAAGTAGAAAAGGGAGTATATTCAGCAACCATTAGAAAATATTTTGATTGAGAAGAAGCTTCATTAATAAAATCTTCGATACAACCATAATATTTTCCGTTTATCATAAATTTACCTCTTTTTTTGCTTTCACAAATAAATTATATTTTATTATACAAACATAAAATATCATTTTTTAGCTTTAAATAAAA
>JBBITK010000045.1:9116-16689 GCA_037440805.1 Arcobacter sp.
ATTATTTTTAAATTTATAATAAATTATTTAATAAATTCAACAACTTCCTCAAATTTTGCTCTTAATTGAGTTGATTGCGGATTTATTCTATATCCAAATGGTAAAACACAAGCTAATTGATACTTAGTTTTATCAAGTCCTAAAACCTCTTCAACCTTCTCTTTTTCAAAGCCTTCAATAGGACAAGAATCAATACCTTTTATAGCCGCAGCTGTCATCATATTACCCATAGCAATATAAGATTGTTTTGCTGTCCAAGAGTAGATATTTTCATCACTACTTAAAGTATCTGCTAAATGAGTTGCATATAAATTTAGATAAAAATCAAGTTTTTCTTGAGGCATCTCTCTTCTTGCAAATTTTTGAGCAGGAATTCCAGATTCTGGTTTAACTCCTTCAATTCCAGCCAAAACAACTACAAAATGAGAACAAGTTGTAATTTGAGGTTGATTCCAACAAAATGGTTTTAATTTCTCTTTTAACTCTTGATTTGTAATAACCAAAAACTTCCAAGCTTCCATACCAAAAGATGAAGGAGATTTTCTTCCAGCTTCAAGTATAAAAGTCATATCTTCATCACTTACTTTTTTTGTATCATCAAATATTTTACATGCGTGTCTAAAATCCATAGCTTCCATAAATGTTTTATCCATAATATTTTCCTTTTTATTTAAATCTTTATCAAAATGCTCTAAGATAAGAGCTGTTTATAATATCTTTTTTTTCTGCCTCTTTTGCCACAAAAAATGGTAAATTTGGATTTCTAAGTAGTTCTCTACCATAAGCTACAAAATCACAAAAACTATTCTCAAGCAGATATTCACCCTCTTTTGGAGTTGTTATCAAACCAACAGCAATAACGGGAATATCAATATTCTGTTTTATAATCTTTGCCCAACCACATTGATAAAATGGTTCTAATTTTGGCATATCATCAGGATTCAAATGATTTCCTCCACTTGATACATCAATACAATCAACACCCAATTTCTCAAGCTCTTTACATAAATAAACAGAGTCATCTATACTCCATCCATCTTTCATCCACTCACTTGCACTAATTCTAACTATCAATGGTAAATCAACATTTTCTTTTATAGATTTTGTAATTTCCAATGCAAGTCTAACTCTATTTTCTAAACTTCCACCATAAATATCATCCCTTTTGTTTGTAAGAGGTGATAAAAATTCATATAAGAGATATCCATGAGCACAATGTAATTCAAGGGCATCGTAGTTTGCCTTTTTAGCTCTAATTGCACTTTGTAAAAATCTATTTTTTATCTCTTCAATATCAGCCAAAGTTGCACTTTGAGGCATTTTATAAGGGCTATTTTCACTAAAAACCAATGAACTTGGAGCTATTGGTGTTGAATTTGTACATTCACTTTTTCTTCCAGCGTGTGCTATTTGAATAGCAGTTTTAGCACCAAATGAGTGAAGTTTTTCGTTTAATAATGTATGATTTTTTATATGTTCATCACTCCAAAGACCCAAATCATGATTTGAGATTCTTCCTCTTGGCTCAACAGCAGTTGCTTCTACAATAATAAATCCAACTCCACCAATAGCCCTTGATACATAATGAAAATTGTGAAAATCTTTTATCTCTCCACTTTCATCACTTTTATACATACACATAGGAGGCATAACGATTTTATTTTTTAATTCTAAGTTTCCTATTTTTGCATTTTCTAAAAGTCTGCTCACAACTACTCCTTCATAAGAATTTGGAAAATTATATTTATTATAAACTTAATATTCTCTTACTTTACTTTAGGTAAGTAATGTGATTTAATTATCTATATGATATAATTTCCTCAAAGGATTAACTTATGTATTATGTAAACGATAAAGAGTATAAATGTTCAGTTGCAGTAACTTTGGATATTTTCAACGATAGATGGAAACTAGCTATTATTTGGCATTTATTAGATGGAGAAAAGAGATTCAAAGAGTTACATGAAATAATTAGTGAAATAACCCAAAAAACATTGACTATAAAACTAAAAGAGCTTGAGGAGAAAAACATAATTCATCGAGAAGTTTTTGCAAGTGTTCCACCAAAAGTAGTTTATAGCTTAACAACTTGTGGACAAAATCTAAAACCAGTTTTACAAGAGATGTATAAATGGGGGATTGATTATGTAAATGAATTTGGAAAAATCACTCCAAAAAACAGTTGTAAAACAGATATTTGTGAGTAAAAATGGAAAATTTTATACTTATTGTTTTATCTATTTGTTTTGGATATTTTATCAATAGATTAAATCTTTTTCCACAAGATGCCTCAACAGCTTTAAATAAATTTGTAATTTATATATCTTTACCAGCTATGATTTTATTACAAATTCCAAAATTAACCTTCTCTATGGAGACACTAATTCCCATAATAATTGCTTGGAGTGTTATGATAATTAGTGCAATTATTGTTTTAATTTTTTCAAAAGTTTTAGATTTTTCAAGGGAAGTTACAGGCTCACTTATGCTTGTTACAGTTTTAGGAAATTCATCATTTTTGGGAATTCCTATTATAAATGCTTATATGGGAGAATCTGCTCTTCCTTATGTTTTGGTTTATGACCAACTTGGAACTTTTTTGGCTTTGGCTACTTATGGAACTTTTGTGGCATCTTATTATTCAAGTAAAAGTGAAATGAGTTTCAAAATAATGACTTTCAAAGTCTTAACATTTCCACCCTTTTTATCACTAATTTTTGCCCTATTTTTAATGGGTGTTGAGTTTAATCAAACTATTACAAAAGTATTAAGTTCATTTTCAAGCACTATTGTTCCTTTGGCTTTAGTTGCTGTGGGGCTTCAACTAAAACTAAAATTACAAAAAGATGAGATAAAACCTTTTACATTTGGACTTACTTTAAAACTTATAATTGCTCCAGTTATAGCCTTTGGAATATGTTATTTATGTGGATGGAATAATCAAGCATCAATGGTTTCAATAATGGAAGCAGGAATGGCTCCAATGATAACAGCAGGTGCAGTAGCTTCAATGGCAGGACTTGCACCAAAACTAAGTTCTGCTATTGTGGGATATGGAATAGTAATATCATTTTTAACAACAAATATTCTTTATAAATTACTTGCTTAAATTTAAACAAAATAGGTTTTACCTATTTTGTTCTTCCATAATATGAAACTAGTGTTGATTTAGCGATTGTGTGTGAATTTACATAGTATCCTACAACCGTTGCATTTGTTTTTTCATTTAAATCAAGTTTATCAACATCTAAAGCATGTATTGTGAAAATATATTGATGTGGTTTATCTCCAACTGGAGGACATGCTCCACCAAAACCACCAAATCCATAATCAGTAACACTTTGAACAATATTTTTTGATGGTTTATTTCCAAAACCTTCTTCAAGTTTTGTTACATTTTTTGGAATATTAAATACTACCCAATGCCACCATCCAGAACCTGTTGGAGCATCTGGGTCATAAACTGTTAGGGCAAAAGATTTGGTTCCCTTTGGGGCATCACTCCAAGAAAGTTGTGGAGATACATTTTCTCCTGTACAACCAAAACCATTAAACTCTTGTTTTTTTGTAAGTTGCCCTTGTAAAGTTTCACTTTTTAATGTGAAATTATCAGCAAATAAAGCTAAAGCACTTAAACTCAATGTAAAAAATATCTTTTTCATAAACTCTCCTTATTTATTACTTCACCAACAAAATAAATTAATTTTAGCCACATTTTTACCATAGATTTTTGTTTGAAATTTATAAAGACATACATCGTATGTTGAATAAATTTTGGACAAAAAGAATGTGTAAATAATGTGAGTGAAAACCCTAAAATGCTAGTTTTCTTCTGAATATTTTTTGCGTTGTAAGTTATCGCTTACACAATGGTAAGCTTCTAACTTCCGCCTTAAAAATACTCACAATAAAACTACTAAAATTTAATCTATTTTATTGGTGGAGTAATAATTATTTAAATAGTATATTATCTATTTATTGCAAAATAAACAATTTTTATAAAAATCCTCTATTAGCCTTTATATGTTACTTTTTTCTATATTTTATTAAACTAAAAATGACAAATTTTTCAAATACTATCTTTTAGCTACTTTTTTATTTTATAATGCAAATATTCAAAAAAATCACAAGGTTTAAAAATGAGCGAAGAAATAAAAAGAGAAAAATCACTTACTATGACTATGTTAATGACTCCAGATAAAGCAAACTTTTCTGGTAAAAATGTTCACGGGGGTGAAATTTTAAAAATGTTAGACCATGTTGCATACGCTTGTGCAGCTAGATATACAGGAATGTATGCGGTTACTTTATCTGTTGATATGGTTTTATTTAAAGACCCAATCAAAATTGGTTCACTTGTAACTTTCCATGCTTCTGTTAACTATACAGGAAGAACTTCTATGGAAATCGGTATTAAAGTTATATCAGAAGATATCAAAGACCACACTATCAAAAATACAAATGTATGTTACTTTACTATGATTGCTATGGATGAAAATGGAAAACCAGCTGTTGTTCCAAAATTAGACTTAATCACTGAAGATGACAAAAGAAGATACAACGACGCTATCAAAAGAAGAGAAATTAGAATGGATTCAAGACACGCAAAACAAGCGTAATAAAAAAATCCATAAAAAAAGGGGCAGTGTGAAATCATCCACACTGCCCCTTTTTTAATAGAGTTAAAAAACTCTATTATTCTGCTATTTTACTCTCAATATACTCTTCATAAGTACCTTTGAAATCTACAATCGAACCATCAGGTTGAATTTCTATGATTCTATTTGCATAAGCATCTAAAAGTTCCCTATCGTGAGAAACACAAATTACAGAACCTGCATAAGATAAAAGACCTTCTCCCAATGCAATAATAGCTTCTAAGTCCAAGTGGTTTGTTGGTTCATCTAAAACTAAGAAATTTCCTTGCTCTAACATAATTTTAGAAAGCATCATTCTATGTTTTTCTCCCCCTGAACAAGAATTAACTTTTTTCTCTTGCTCTTGACCGTTAAATAACATTCTTCCTAAACAGTTTCTAATTTCAGAAATATCAGCATCCCTATCAAAATTTCTCAACCAATCATAAAGTGTAATATCGCCTTCAATTATATCAGTTGCATTTTGTGGAAAATAAGAGTTTTGAATAGTTGCACCCCATAAAACTTCTCCACTATCAGCTTTTACATTTCCTTCTAAAATCTCACATAAAGTTGTTTTACCAATACCATTTGTACCAATTAAAGCTACTTTATCGCCCTTTTCAATAGTAAATGAGATATCATTTAAAACAACTTTTCCATCATAAGATTTACAAATATTTTTAACAGTTAATAACTCTTTTCCTACTTCTCTTTTTTGTTTAAATATAATTGATGGGTCTCTTCTACTTGATACTTGAATAGCGCCAACATCAAGTTTGTCAAGTTGTTTTTGTCTAGAAGTTGCTTGTTTTGCTTTTGAAGCATTTGCACTAAATCTAGCGATAAACTTCTCTAACTCTTCTTTCTCTTTTAATTTTTTATTTACATCTTTTTCATTTTGTTTTGCAATCAATGTAGAAGCAATATACCAATCATCATAAGTTCCCGTAAACTCTCTAATTTGTTTAAAATCCACATCCAAAATATGTGTACAAACAGCATTCAAAAAGTGTCTATCGTGAGAGATAACTACCATTGTTCCATCGTGGTGTTGTAATTGATTTTCTAACCAACCAATAGTTGCAATATCCAAGTTATTTGTAGGCTCATCTAGGAATAAAACATCTGGTTTTGGATATAAAACTTGTGCTAATAAAACTTTAAATTTATTTCCACCTGTTAAAGTACTCATTAAATCTTGTTGAGATGAAGCAGGAAATCCTAAATCTTCTAATATTCTAGTGATTTTTACATCATATTCATAAGTTGGGTCTTCTTCACAACAAATTATTTCTAATTCTGCAAGTCTGTTGTTTACCTCATCAGTAAACTCAGGACTCATATAAAGCTCTTCTTTCTCTTTTACAGCATCATATAATCTTTTATTACCCAATAAAACTGTATCAAAAATCGTATACTCTTCATAGGCAAATTGATTTTGAGATAAAACACCTACTTTTTTTCCACTTTGAACTTGAACTTCACCCTCTGTTGCCTCTTCTTGTCCAGATAAAATTTTTAAAAATGTAGTTTTACCAGCACCATTAGCTCCAATAAGACCATATCTTTTACCAGTATCTAGTTTTAAATTTATATCTTGAAATAAAACCCTTGAACCAAAAGCTTTCTTAAGATTTACAGTTTGAACCATAGTATATTTTTCTCCGTAATTATTATTTATTTTAGTTTATTATTGATTATATCCAAAAAAATCTACATAAGACTTAATCTTATTATATCTCCGATTCAAACATCATTTTAAGAATATCCTCTTCACTCAACTCTTTTGATTTACTTTGAGATAAAGGATATTTAATAGCTAAAACCTTCTCAAGCAAATCATCTAACTGATATTTATTTAAATTATTAATTAAATTATCATTTATCATCTCTTTTTTCAAAGTATTCGTATCTAAAAGCTTAGTAATAGCTTTTCTCATATTCGCTTTTGTTTTTTCAAATATCTTCTCTTCTTCCGTTTGAGAAACATATTTTGTCTCTAAATATTTTGTTAAGGTTTCACCTTGATATTTATATGTTGCTATTCCTTTGTATACATATTTTTGATAATGTAGAGCAGAAATTTCAATTCCCGTAAAAACAAAACCTTGAACTTCATTTATACCTTCCAAACTTTTTAAAGGATTATGGGAGCATATAAAATCCTCTTTTACTAATAAAGGAGAGTGTTCTAGTGAAGTTATATTATTTTGTAAAACAATAAAACTTTTTCCAACCTCTTTTGGAGAACCTTTTAGAGATGTTATCTCATTTTTATATGCCATAAAATTACCTTTTACCTTTACTGGAGAACCTTCAAGAGAAGTTAGTTCATTATCACTTATATCAAAATCTCCCGATACCTCATTAAATACCAATGGTAATTTTAAGAAATTTCCCAATCTTCCAGATAATTTAACATGACCTGTTACATTTACAGAATTGTCTTTTAGAAGAACGAAATCTTTTATATCATGCTGTTTTAACCATCTAGTAATCTCCTCTTTTGTGGTAAATAAAACAACAGGTTTATAGATATGAGCAATTACAGCATTACCCTTATATCTCCAAGATTTACTCTCTTCCATAAAACTAGAATCAACATGATTTAATCTAATATCTGTAATCAAATCCCAACCAATTTCATCAGATATTCCATCTAATGTTAAAAGTCTATTTTTATTACAAACATAATCTTGTCCAACAGAAGAAGGACCTCCATCTAAAGACTCTAAAAGATAACTAGAACAATCAAAATAACTCTCAATATATTTTGGTCCATCTTTTAAAGAACTTATTTTGTTATTAGAACATTTAAAATACCCTTTTATTCTCTTTGGAGTTCCTTGAATTGATACTAATTGGTTATTAGAACAATCAAATGAACCATCAACTTCCTTTGGACAATGGGATAAATCAGATAATCTATTATT
>JBBITK010000046.1:0-10469 GCA_037440805.1 Arcobacter sp.
GAGCAGCTGATTTGTAATCAGCAGGTCGGGGGTTCGACTCCCTTCACCAGCTCCACTTTTTTACTTCTTTTGGGGTATCGCCAAGCGGTAAGGCAACGGTTTTTGGTACCGTCATCCGAAGGTTCGAATCCTTCTACCCCATCCATTTTTAATCCTAACTAATACTTACGATTTTAATATTTTTTGTCGCGGAATAGAGCAGCTAGGTAGCTCGTCGGGCTCATAACCCGAAGGTCTCAGGTTCAAATCCTGATTCCGCAACCAAATTATTTATATAATAGTTCCTAGTCCATCATTTAAATAATCATCTATTTTTTGTGTAAATTCTTCAAAATTAATTTCACCATTTTTATTAAAAATCACTATCTCTTCACCAAAATCGTTTTGTATAAAATGCTCTTTTTTTATAACTTCTTTATATAATTCTTGTAAATCTTTATCACTTTCATCTTTATTAAATAAAAACCAATTTGCAGTTGAATTTTCAATTCTTATTAATCCGTAAGTTTTTTCTTCATTAACATAATCTTGAATTGTTCCATTTTCAAATCTAGCACCAATAACTAAATCATCTTCATTTAAAATCATTTCCATATATAAAACCTTCTATTTTTTGTTTGGATTATATATAAAAAGTAGTTAGTTGTTTATTAGATTTTGTCGTAAACTAATGTACAATACACAAAATTTAAAAGGAAAAGATTATTAAAAAATTTAAAAAAGTTCATATCGAAATTACAAATATTTGCAATCTAAAATGTACATTTTGTCCTCCAAAAATAAAACCATCAAAAACAATGGATATTGAAACTTTTGATAAGTTAAATGCTCAGCTAAAATCTTTTACAAATGAACTAGCTTATCATATTGTGGGAGACCCTTTGGTTTTAACCAATCTTAAAAACTATTTGGATGTTAGTTTAAACAATAATTTAAAAGTAAATATTACAACAACAGCAAATAATATAAATAAAAATCATCATGATATTTTAGTTCATAATGCAATAAAACAGATAAATTTCTCTTTGAATTCATATAATGCAAATAGTCATAAAAAGAGTTTAGATGAATATTTAGAGCCAATATTTGATTATGTAAAATATGCTCAACAAAAAAATCACGAATTTTTTATAAATTTTAGAATTTGGAATTTGGATGAGTCAAAAAGTGCTAAAGAGTTTAATGAAAAAGTTTTTAAAAAAGCAAATGAATATTTTGGAAAAATTATAGATATAGATGAGATTTATAGTCAAAAACCAAAAAATATTAGAATTGCCAAAAAACTATTTTTTCATTTTGATGAATATTTTAATTGGCCATCTTTGGAAAATGAAATTGTTTCAGAAAAAGGTTTTTGTTATGGTTTGGATTCTCATTTTGGTATTTTATCAAATGGTGATGTTGTGCCTTGTTGCTTGGATCAAAATGCACATATTAATTTGGGAAATATAAATGAAAATAGCATAGAAGAGATTTTAAACTCTTCAAAAGTAAAATCTATAAAAGATGGTTTTAAAAAAAATATTTTGCTTGAAGAGTTATGTCAAAAGTGTGAATATAGAAAAAGATTTGATAAATGAGGATTTTTAGATGAATGAAATAGAGGTAATTTTTAGAAGTATTAGAGATTTTTTTACAGCAAAGATGATAAAAATTGCATTAATTCCATTATTTGTGACAATGTTGATTTTATATGCACTATTTTTTATGGTTGCGGATTTTAGCATATCAAGTTTACAAGAGATTTCAGTTGCTTCTCAAAATGGTCAAGAAATTGTTATAGATGAAAATGCTCCATTTTATATGGTTTGGTTTACATATTTGATAGTTTTTTTATTTAAATATTCAATAACTTCTTGGTTAGCAGGATTTTTATTTTATAGTGTGGGAACAGTTTTTGTTTTTCAATTATCTATGATTTTAACAATAGTTGTAATTGGATTTTTAACACCAATGATTTTAGCTATTTTACATAAAAGATATTATTCTCATCTTGAATTGCAAGGTTATGGAACGATTTTAGGTTCAGTTTTTGTTTTACTAAAAACTCTTTTTATTATGATGGTTTTATTTGTAGTTTTGATTCCCATTTATTTTATTCCTATTTTAAATATGATTGCGTTGGCTTTTCCAATCTACTATTTTTTTCACAAGCTTTTAAATTTTGATGTGAGTTCTACAATTTTGAGCAAAGAAGAGTATCAATTTATATACAAAAGTGAATCTATGGCTTTTAGACTTAGAACACTATTTTTATATTTTATTTCTATGATACCTTTTATCACTCTTTTCACAGCAGTTTTTTATGTGATTTATTTGGGGCATAGTTATTTTATAGAGTTAGATAAATTAAAAAAAGGTTATTCAAATGCACCAATTTTATAGTGCATTTGCTGCTGCTTGAACAGCACTTCCCGTATCAATTTTACCGTAGGCTCGATACTTATTAAAACCATTTGTATAGAGATTTTCTCCTCCAACTTTTTCAGCAGTATCGATTAAAATAGTTCTTATTTGAGAAGGAGTTAAGGTTGGATTTACAGCTAACATTAAAGCTATTGTTCCACTTGTTATTGGAGCAGAGAAACTAGTTCCCGTTGCAAAGGTATAGTTATTATTAACTAAATCATAGGTGTTATTCTCCCCTGCAGTTCCCATAGAGTCCAAAGCTAAAATACCAATCAAAGAAGTCCCTAAGAATGTTTTCCCTCCACCACCTGGTGCTAAAACATCAACATTAGAACCATAGTTTGAGTACGTTGAAACATCATTTTTTACATTAGTTGCTCCAATAGATAAAACATATGGAGATTCTGATTCTTCATTATATGCAGGTAAATCTAAGTTATGTTGGTCATTTCCAGAGGCAAAAACCACATTTATATTTGCGTCGTACATCTCTTTTAATTTTGATGAAAGTGCTTGTGATAAGCTTCCTCCTCCCCAGCTACAATTTATAACTTTTGCACCTTGATTTTTTGCATAATCAAAAGCTTTTAAGTAGTAGCTTTCAGCAATAGAGTCACTTAAATTTATATTTATTAAAATTAGTTCTACTTCTGGTGCAACTCCTAAAGAATCTGAAGCTATAAATCCTGAAATAGCTGTTCCATGGGAAAAAGAATCGGAAGATGTTCCTGTTATATTTTCTGTATCATTCATAACATTATATTTCTTATAAATTTTACCAATCAAATCAGGATGATTTACTTCAAAATCTTCATCAATTATGGCTACTTTTATTTTTTCTCCGCTACTTTGTCTCCCTTTTGTTAAATTCCAAGCAGAAGATAAATTTATGTGTGCATTATCATCTATAAAATAGCTTACTTTATAACTATTTTCTAAATTTGTACTAACATGCCACGCATAATTTGAATTATCTATAGCAACTGAACTATAATCTCCATAGGTTTTTGGATAATAAGATACTGAACTTGAAGAGCTTCCTCCACCTCCTGCTCCACAGGCTATAAAAGAGAAAGAAACAAAAGTTATTTTTATTAGATTTAAAAATTTTTTCATCTTTTTTTTCTTTGATTTATGAAGTTTGGATGTGCTGATTGTATATCATCTTTTTGATGCAATTTCTCACAATATTCAAATATATTTTGGGAATCATCCAATTTTATTAAAAAGAATGTAGAATCAATTTGCTCTATATTTGTAAGAGTTAAATCTTCAAAATCATCATTACAATAAGCATTTTGTTTACATTGAACTAAAATTTCATTTGCAAATTTTACAGTTCTACCATCATTTGTTAAGTACTCTTTAACACCTTCTAAATCGCTACTTTCTTTTATTTCAGTAACTTCAATTTTTTTGTCAAATTCATAATAAAAGTTATTTGCATATAAAAAATTTAGACTTAAAATTAGAAAAAAAAGATTTTTCATTTCTACTCCTTAGATATTTTGTATCCTATTCCTTGAATATTTTTGATATAGTTGTTAGGTAATTTTTTTCTTAGATTTTTGATAAATAATCTCATAGCATTTGATGTCATTATATTTTCTTCATCCCAAACCAAGTTTTCCAACTCTTCATAGGTAATAATTCTATTCTTAGTTATCAATAATTTGAGAAATTTTGATTCTTTTTTTGTGAGACTAAACTCTTCATTTTCATTAAATACAATGGATTTACTACTATCAAAAAACCAATTAGTATTTAAATTATACATTTTATTATCTTTAAAGCTTCCAATAAAAGAGTCTAAAGCTTCCATTAATTTATCTTCAGTTATGGGTTTTATAATATATTTTATTAAATGGAGTTCAGTTGCTTGTAGCATATAATCTAAATCAGTGTGTGCAGAAGTTATAATAACTCTTGTTTTAGAGTCAGTTTGTCTTATTTTTTTTATAAATTCTATACCTGTTTGATTTGGCATTTTTATATCTGTAATTATTAAATCAGGTCTATTTTCAAGATATTTATTTAGACCTTCAGATGCATTTTTTGCACTAAAAACTTGTTTGAAAAAACATTTTAAAATTTCAAGTATATTGTTTCTTATACCATCCTCATCTTCAACATAAAGTACCGTATAAGCAGATAGTTTGTTTAAAAAATCGTTATTCATATGAAAAGCCTATTTATGAAGATTTGGATATGATAACACATACAAAGTTAATACAAGGTTCAAATTTTGAGATTAATAAATGAGAAAAATTTATCAAAAATGATTATATATATTTTTATAATTATTATGGCTTCAATGATTTCTGCAATATCTTATTTTTATGTTGTAAATACCTATGATGATTTTAATTTACAGATGCAGAAATTTATTGATGAATATTATTCTGAGAAAAAAGGTGCTTTAAAAAAAGAGATACAAACAGTTGTGGATATTTTAAATTATAATTTAGCAAAAGATGTTACTCAAGATGAATTGAAAGAAGAAGCCGTTAGATTATTGAATAATATAAATTTTGAAGCAAATAAGAGTAACTATTTTTTTGTTTATGAAATAGAAAATTTAAATGGGGGAGGTAACTTTGCTAAATTAATTGTAAACCCAAATAGACCAGATTTAGTTGGGAAATATATTTCTACAAACTTTGTAGATGATAATGGAAAAAAATTTAGGGAAGATTTCCTTAGAGATATTAGAAATAAGGGAGAATCTTTTACTCAATATGCCTATAAAAAACCAACAGCAAATGATCAAGTAAGACAAAAACTCTCGTACTTTAAATATTTTAAAGAGTGGAAATGGGTTATTGCTGTGGGAATTTATGTTGATGATATTGAAAAAGAGATTAGTGTAAAAAAGGATGATTTGAAAAGTAGAGTAAAAAAACAAGTTGCTCAAAATGTTGTTCTTTTTTTGATGTTTTTATCAATAGCTATTCTTTT
Organism: Arcobacter sp.; assembly: GCA_037440805.1. Lineage (GTDB taxonomy): Bacteria > Campylobacterota > Campylobacteria > Campylobacterales > Arcobacteraceae > Aliarcobacter. Next base: position 5,368 of record JBBITK010000046.1, read on the forward strand.
TTCATTTGCAATTTCAAAGAAAATAGAGGATGTTTTAAAAGAGTATGAAAACAAAGTTTCTCAAAATGCTAAAGAGTTAGAGGAATTAAATAAAAATTTGGAAAATAGAATAAAAGAGGCCATTGAAAGGAATAGGGAAAATGAGCAACTTTTAGTTCAAAAATCAAAATTTATATCTTTGGGTGAAATGATTTCAAATATAGCACATCAATGGAGACAACCTTTGAGTGAACTCTCTTCTATTTTAATGTTTATAAAAATTAAGTATAAAATGGGAAGCCTTGATGAAAAATTGGCTGAAGAAAAATTTGTGGAAGCAAATAAGGTTATTGATTTTATGTCACATACTATTGATGATTTTAGAAATTTCTTTATGCCAAAGAAAGAAAAAGAGGAATTTTTATTAATGAAAGTCGTTGAATCTGTAATGACAATAGTTTCTAGTACTTTACAAAACAATAACATAGAACTCTTTTTTGAAATACCAGAAGATATTAAATTAAAAACATATCTAAATGAATATACCCAAGTGATTTTAAATATAATTAAAAATGCTCAAGATGTCTTAATAGAGAAAAAAATAGAAAATCCTTTTATTAAAATAAGTGCTAAAGAAGAGGGGGAGTATATAGTTTTATGTATAGAAGATAATGGAGGTGGAATTACAGTTGAACCTAAGGGTAAAATTTTTGAACCGTACTTTACCACAAAAGATGATAGTAATGGAACTGGAATAGGTCTTTATATGTCTAAGATAATTGTTGACAAAAATATGAAAGGAAAATTAAGGGTAAGAAATACTAAAAATGGTGCTAAATTTGCGGTTTCTATCCCAAAAAACTAGAATTATAAAAAGAATTAAGCTTATTAATTAAAATTAATAAAAAAATTTAATTAATTTTTAATACTTACATTTTTTTTACATTGTTTTTTAATATTATTATATTTGAAAATATTCTAAAAAAGGAAAAATAATGTATATTCAGACTGCTGATTTATGTGATGATAATAGAGATAAACAGATAAAAGTTCTCTCTTCTAAATTTAAAAATTATGGTGGATTAAAAAATTTTTATGGAGAAATAGTAACTGTTAAACTTGATAAGAGTAATTGGTTATTATTGGAAATATTAAGGGATGAAGATGGGGAAGGTAAAATTTTGGTTGTAGATAATTCACAAGAGTTTTTTGGTACAGTTGGAGACAAACTTATGGGCTTTGCCAAAAAAAATAATTGGAAAGCAATAATTTTAAATGGATATGTTAGAGATATTGATAGAACAAAAGATATTGATGTTGGGTTATTTGCAATAGGAACTTGTCCCCTTAGAAATTTTGAAAAAACAGAATCTAGTAGAGATATTGAATTGAGTTTTGAAGGAGTGTCTTTTGTTTCTGGAGATTTTATATATGCCGATAACGATGGGGTTATAATATCAAAAAGTAGTCTTTTATAATATCTTTGAATACTCATAATTTTATGAGTATTTCAAAGAAATCTAAATCATCCATACATCAAAGTTGGTAACCAAAGTGAAATAACAGGAATGTATGTAACCAATAACAATCCAATAAGTAAAATCACAGTCATTGGTAAAGAAGCTGTTATTACTTGTTTTAAACTAAGACCAGTTATACCACTTGCCACAAATAGATTTAATCCTACTGGTGGAGTTATCATCCCAATTTCCATATTTACAACCATAATTACACCTAAGTGAATTGGGTCAATTCCTAATGCTACTCCTACAGGAAGAAGTAAAGGCACTGTAATCATAACAACTGAACTAGGTTCCATAAATTGTCCCATTAATAAAAGTAAAATATTTACAATTAATAAAAACATTAATGGACCTACATTTGCATCTGTTATCATTTGTGTAATGTGTTGAGGTATTTGCTCATCTGTTAAGAAATGGGCAAATAACATAGCATTTGCAATTATAAAAAATATCATAGAACTTGTTTGTGCTGAATCCAAAATAATTTTATATAAATCTTTTAATTTAGTATCTCTATAAATAAAGAATGACACAAAAAATGCGTACATAACACTAAAAGCTCCAGCTTCAGTTGGAGTAAAAACTCCTCCATAAATTCCACCAATTACAATAACTATTATTAGCAAAGCCCAAAAAGCATTTTTGAAAGCAGTAAATTGCTCTTTAAAAGAGGCTCTTTTTGTTCCTTTAAAACCACTTCTTACAGCTAAGAAATAAGTAGCTACCATCATCATACCACCAATTACAAGACCTGGAATAACCCCTGCCATAAATAATTTTCCTATTGATTCATCTGCTGTAACTCCATAAACAATAAATACAATAGAAGGTGGAATTAATATACCTAAACTTCCCGATGTAGCAATAGTACCAATGGCAAATTGTTCATTATAACCAGCTTGTTTAATTGCACTATACATAACTGAACCAATAGCTGCAACTGTTGCTGGAGAACTACCACTAACTGCTGCAAAAATAATAGCCGCTAAAATACCAGCAATAGGAAGTCCTCCAGGAAGATGCCCTACCAAAGTTTTTGCAAACTCTATGATTCTACTTGCAGATGAACCCCTTGATAAAAAAGAACCAGCAAGAATAAACATAGGAATAGCCATAAGGGTATATTTATTTAAACCATCAAATATTTTAGATGGAACACCCATTAAATCCATATCCGTAAAAATAAAAGAGGTAACTAGAGTTGTTGCTCCAAGAGAAACAGCTACAGGTACTCCTAAAAGCATTAATAAAAATAATAATCCAAATAAAGTAGCTATAACCATATTATTTTCCTCCTTTATTTTCTGTTGCTTCTTTTATCACAGCTTCATGCTCGTTAAAAAGTTGAATATCTTTAGAATCTGTATTATAAATTTCTATTAATTTTTCAGCAACTCTGTAAGAAGCTAGAGCAAATGCAATAGGCAATACTAAGTGTGGTATCCAAATTGGGATTTCTAAATCAACGCTCATCTCATCAAAATCTTTCAACATAAGTATTAGTTCATAACCAAAGTAGGACATTAGTCCAAGATAAATTATTGAAATAAAATTTGCAAAAATTAAAAAATATTTTGTTATATAAGAAGGGAATTTCCCAATAAGAAGAGTTACTGAAATATGAGCACCATGTTTAAATCCATAAGCGGCACCAAACAGGGCAGACCAAATAAAAAGATAATTAGTAAGTTCTGCTGCCCAAGTAAGACTTGTATCAAAAACATATCTCAAAATAACATTGATAAATGCTAATAATACACCCAATGACAGTCCTAAAACTGCCATTGTTTGATTGATAGTTGCAACAACTAAATCAATAATTTCAAAAAATTTTTTCATTTTCTTTCTTTAATTATTTTGTTTCTATTGCTTTTTTGATTAAATCTTCACCAATTACATCATAGAATTTTGGATAAACTCCAGCTGTTGCATTTTTCCATGCTTGTTTTTGCTCATCAGTTAATTCTATAATTTGTAATTTATTTGTCTCTTTTGCATATTTTGTTAAAGCATCCATGATTTTTTTATCTTCTACAGCTGTCTCTTTTCTTTCAAGTTCAGTTGCTTCTTTCATAGCTTGATTAACTTTCTCTTGTAAATCTTTTGGTAATTTATTCCAAAATTGCTCATTCATAACAACTAAATAACCTAAATATCCATGGTTACTTAAAGTAAGGCTAGATTGTACTTCATAGAATTTTTTTGTATAGAAATTTGATAATGGGTTTTCCGTTCCATCAACAACACCTTGTTGAAGTGCAGAATAAACTTCTGAGAATGGTAAAACTTGAGGATTTCCTCCAACCGCTTTAAATTGTGCTTCTAAAACTTTTGAACTTTGAATTCTAAATTTTAATCCTTTAGCATCTTCAGGATTTACTAAAGCTTTTTTGCTTGATGAGAAGTGTTTAAATCCAGCATCCCAGTAGTCAAGAGCTATCATCTGTTTTTTTGCATCAACTTTAGATTTTAAAATAGCACCAACTTCTCCATCCATTAAATTGTAAAGGTGAGCTTTATCTCTGAAAAGAAATGGTAAATCAAAAAGTTGCATTTGAGGAGCAACACTTGTAAATTTAGATAAACTTGGCATAATCATTTGAACATTGTTCATAACTAAAGCTTTAATCTCTTCTCCATCTCCATATAGTTGTGAATTTGGGAATACTTGAACATCTATTTTTCCAGCTGTTAATTCTTCAACTCTTTTTTCAAAGAAATCAGCTGCTTTACCTTTTGGCGTACTAGCACTTACAACATGACTTACTTTCATTGTAAAATCAGCTGCCATTCCTGAAGTTGCAATCATTGCTGCTGCAATTGTTCCTAAAACGAATTTTTTCATAACTTTCTCCTTAAAATATTGGTATGAAAAAATTATAGTTAAAAGTTATGTAACTATTATGTCAAAAATCCTATTTTTTAAGTTTTACAATAAAAAAATAAATTGTTTTTTTTTTGTACAGTTTTTATTCAGATTATGAAGAATTTTTTGTATATAATGGTTCTCTTAATTTTGATTAATGTAGAGTGGGAATTGTTTATTTTTTAGATTCTAACCATAATTTAAACTATTTTACAGTAGACTATGCCACTTTTACGGGATATAAAAGATTTAATTTTAAAGGAAAATGATGGGTTGTAATTTAGACTTACTAACTTCTTCTAAAGACAACTGTGGTTTTGGTCTTGTTGCAGATATGAAAAACAGACCAAGTCATAAAAACTTGGAAGATGCGATAACTTCACTTGAAAGAATGATGCACAGAGGTGCTATCGCAGCCGATGGTAAAACTGGAGATGGTTCTGGTTTACTTTTATCTATGCCTGATTCTTTTATGAGAAAAATAGCAAATGAAAAAGGTGTTGATTTACCAGAAATTTATGCAGTAGCAATGATTTTTACTAGAGATTTAACAGATATTGATGTATTTAAAAGTTACTGTGAAAAAAATGATTTAAAGGTTATATTAACTAGAAATGTTCCTGTTGATATTGATGCTTTAGGACAACAAGCATTAGATAGCTTACCAACAATTGTTCAAGTTTTTGCTGTTCCAAATACTTTAATGTCTTCAAAGAGATTTGAAGCTATGTTGT